>JALHLO010000167.1 GCA_022844525.1 Ramlibacter sp. | reverse complement strand
CGCAACTGGCGCTGACCATCACGGCCTCGGGGACGCCGAACGACCCGCGCCTGGCCGGGGACCGGGCCACCCTGCTGCAGCTGGTGCGCGAAGGGATCGCGCTGAACCCGCACTACCGCAAGATCACGCCCCTCATGGCCGACGAACTCGCGCGCTGGGGCGACTGGGCCAACGCCACCTGGATCTGGGAAAGCGTGCTGCGTTCGCGCCCGAACGTGGTCGCGATCCTCACCAACGTGGCGCGCGGGCACGACGTGATGGGCCACCGGGAGCAGGCCATGGCCTATCTCGAACGGGCCCGCGCGCTCCAGCCGCGCGCGCCCGCCGTGCGCGCGCTGGAAGTGCAGCTGCTGGCGCGCCAGGGCCAGGAGGCCAAGGCGATGCAGCGCGCGCAGGAGGCGCTGGAGGCCGGCATCGTCGACCGGGAACTGGTGAACTCCTACTTCCTGCTCGCCTGGCGGGCGCGCGACCACGTGCTGGCCGAAGGCCTGCTGCAGCGGCGCATGCGGGACTGGCCGGAAACGCGCGCCCTCGGGCTGGTGCAGCTCGGGACGCTCTACGCGCAGGGTTTCCGCGACAAGCCCAAGGCCCTGGCCGCCTTCCAGCTGGCCATGAAGGTGGCGACGCCGCAGGAGCGCCCGGCGCTGCTGCAGCAGGTGCCGCCGGAGTTCCGGGCGCAGCTGGATGCCGCGCCCTAGCCTTCGCTAGATGTCCGCCAGCAGCGGGTAGGGCAGCGGCAGCAGCTTCAGCGCCGGGCCGTCCGCGCGGCCGGCATGCAGGTCGCCCGCTTCGGCGGCCGTGAGCTGCAAGGACACGATCGCGTCCCAGCCGCCCTCCGGCGAACGCGCCGCTTCGGCCACCATGCCGGCCGGCTGCTCCGGGTCCGAGGCCCGGAACACCTCCTGCCCCGCGGCAAGTTCCGCGTCCGCGTGCGCGATGAAGGCGCGGCGCTTCAGGGTGCCGCGGAACTGGCTGCGCGCCACCACCTCCTGGCCCGGGTAGCAGCCCTTCTTGAAGTTCACCCCGCCCACCGACTCGTAGTTCAGCATCTGCGGCACGAAGGCCTCCACGATCGGCTGGGTGAGGGTCGCGATGCCGCTGCGCACCTCGCCCCACTGCCACAGCGCCGGATCCATGGGTTCACCCGGGGGCGCGCTCGCGGCGGGGCCCACCCACAGCGCGCGCGGCGTGCCGTCGGCCGGATAGAGATGCACCAGGTGGCCGCCCGCGGCCTCCTGCAAGGTCCAGGGAGCGGAGGGCGAGGGCACCGCGGCGCCGGCCAGGCCGTGCAGCGCGTAGTCCGCCGTCGCGTCGCTGAGCTTCGCCTTGGCCCGCAGCACGAACATCGACAGGCGCTTCAGCGTGGCCGGCAGGATGTCCCGGCTCAGGACCAGCAGGATCTCGTCGGCGCCGGGCTTGAAAGCCACGAAGCTCGCCAGCATGCGGCCCTTGGGGTTGCAGAAGGCGGACAGGCGGGCCTCTCGGGGGCCCAGGAGGGCGAAATCCTGGGTCAGCTGGCCCTGCAGGAACCTGGCGGCCTCCTCGCCCTGGGCGCGGATGACGCCCAGGTGAGGCAGGGGAGCGACACCGTGGAAGGGATGGGGCATGGGCTGAATTATCATGGCCGCCACATTCCACAGACGAAGCAGGGACGTGCGCAGACTTTTCACCACCCTCTTCATGCTGGCCTTGCTGGCCGCGCTGGGCACCGGCGCGGCCGCCTGGTGGTGGGTCCAGCAGCCCTTGCGCATGCCCGCCAACTCGGTGGACCTGTCGATCGAACCGGGAACGCTGCCGCGCGCGGTGGCCGTCGCGGTCCGGGACGCCGGCGTCGACGTCGACCCGCGGCTGCTCTACGCCTGGTTCCGCGTGTCCGGCCAGGGCCAGAGGATCAAGGCCGGCAGCTACGAGCTGGAACGCGGCATCACCCCCGAACGCCTGCTGGACAAGCTGGCCCGCGGCGACGTCTCCCTGCGCGCGGTGACCCTGGTGGAAGGCTGGAACTGGAAGCAGGTGCGCGCGGCCCTGGCGAAGGCCGAGGCGCTCAAGCCCGACACCGCCAACCTGGCGGACGCGGACCTGATGAAGCTGCTGGGGCGCGAGGGCGTGGCGCCGGAAGGCCGCTTCTTCCCCGACACCTACACCTATGCCAAGGGCTCCAGCGACGTGAAGGTGCTGCAGCGGGCCCTGCGCGCCATGGACAAGCGCCTGGCCCAGGCCTGGGCGCAGCGCTCCCCGCAGTCGGTGGCCAAGACGCCGGACGAGGCGCTGATCCTCGCCAGCATCGTCGAGAAGGAAACCGGCAAGGCCGCCGACCGCACCCTGGTGGCCACCGTCTTCAACAACCGCCTGCGCATCGGCATGCCGCTGCAGACGGACCCCACGGTGATCTACGGCATGGGCGAGCGCTTCGACGGCAACCTGCGCAAGGTGGACCTGCAGACCGACACGCCCTTCAACACCTACATGCGTCCCGGCCTGCCGCCCACGCCGATCGCCATGCCGGGCAAGGCCTCGCTGCTGGCCGCCGTGCAACCGGCGCCGGGCAACTTCCTCTATTTCGTGGCCAAGGGCGACGGCAGCAGCCATTTCAGCGCCTCGCTCGACGAGCACAACCGCGCCGTCAACAAGTACCAGCGCGGGCAATGAAGGGCCTTTTTGTCAGTTTCGAAGGCATCGACGGTGCCGGCAAGTCGACGCACATCGATGCGCTGGCGGCGGCCTTGCGGGCGCAGGGCCGCACCGTGGTGCTCACGCGCGAGCCGGGCGGGACGCCGCTGGCCGAGAAGCTGCGCGCGCTGGCGCTGAACGACGCCATGGACCCGCTGACCGAGGCGCTGCTGATGTTCGCCGCGCGGCGCGACCACCTGCTGCAGGTGATCGAGCCCGCCCTGGCGCGCGGCGATGCGGTGCTGTGCGACCGCTTCACCGACGCCACCTTCGCCTACCAGGGCGCGGGCCGCGGCTTCGACCTCGAGGTGCTGGCGACGCTGGAGCGCTGGGTGCAGAGCGTGGACGCGATCGGCAAGGATGGCATCCGCCAGCCGGACGTGACCGTGTGGTTCGACCTCGATCCTGCCGTGGCCGCGCAGCGGCTGGCCGGCGCCCGGGTGCCGGACAAGTTCGAGTCGCAGCCGCAGGCCTTCTTCGCACGGGTGGCGGCCGGCTATGCGGCACGGGCCGCGGCCGATCCGCGCCGCTTCCTGCGCGTCCGGGCCGACCAGGCCCGCGAAGCGGTGTGGCGCGAGGTCGAAGCCGGCCTGCGGGCCAAGGGCGTGCTGGCATGACCGCGCCCTGGATCAGCGCGCAACTGCGCCAGCTGCTGGCGCAGCGCGGCCACGCCTGGCTGCTGCATGGACCGTCCGGACTTGGACAGTACACGCTGGCCCTGTCGCTGGCGCGGGCGTGGCTGTGCGACCGCCCCACGCCCGAGGGTGCCTGCGGTGCCTGCGAGAGCTGCCACCAGGTGGACGTGCGCGCCCATACCGACCTCGCCGTGCTGATGCCCGAGACGGCGATGCTGGAGCTCGAATGGCCGCTGAGCGAGAAGGCCCAGGGCGAACTGGACGACAAGAAGCGCAAGCCCAGCAAGGAGATCCGGGTGGACGCGATGCGCGATGCCCTGGAGTTCGCGCAGCGCACCAGCGGGCGCGGGCGCGGCAAGGTGGTGATGGTCTATCCCGCCGAGCGCATGAACCAGGTCACGGCCAACGCGCTGCTCAAGACGCTGGAAGAGCCGCCCGGCGACGTGCGCTTCGTGCTGGCGACGGAAGCCGCGCACCAGCTGCTGCCCACGATCCGCAGCCGCTGCCTGGGCCATGCGCTGGCCTGGCCGGCGCAGGACGAGGCGGTGGCCTGGCTGCAGGAAGAGGGCGTAGCGGCCCCCGCGGCCGCCGGCCTGCTGAAGGCGGCCGGCGGCCGGCCCGAGGACGCCCTGCGCCTGCACCGGGCCGGCCTGGACGCGAAAACCTGGGCCCAGTGGCCCAAGGCGTTGGTTCGGGGCGACATCGCGCTGCTGGCCGACTGGAGCCCGGCGCAGCTGGTCGAGGGCCTGCAGAAGCTGTGCCACGACCTCCTGGCGGTGCGATCGGGCGCCAATCCGCGCTTTTTCGAGCCCGCCGACCTGCCCGCCGCCGGCTCCGTGCCCGCCCTGACGGCCTGGTGGCGCAGCCTGGCGGACACCATGCGCACGGTCGAACACCCGTTCAACGCCGGGCTGATGATGGAAGACCTTGTGGCCCAGGCGAGGTCGGCCCTACACTCGAAACCCTGACCTGCCCATGAGCACGCCTTCCCCCAACACCCCGCGCCCGAGCGTCATCCAGCTGGCCATCAAGGAGAAGGCCGCGCTGTATGCCGCGTACATCCCGCTGTTCTCGGACGGCGGCGTGTTCATTCCGACCACGCGCGACTACAAGCTGGGCGACGACGTGTACGTGCTGCTGTCGCTGCCGGACGATCCGCAGCGCTATCCGGTCGCCGGCAAGGTGGCCTGGGTGACGCCGCCGCGGGCCGCCGCCAACCGCACCCAGGGCGTCGGCGTGCGCTTTCCCTCGGACGACAAGTCCAAGCTGCTGAAGGTCAAGATCGAGGAGATCCTCGGCGGCCACCTGGCTTCCGAGCGGCCGACGCAGACCATCTGAGCTGATTCCCTAGAATCCCCGTTTGCCTTGCGCCGCGGGCTCGGGCCGCGCGGCGCGCCTGCTCTTGCGCCATGTTCGTCGACTCCCACTGCCACCTCAGCTTCCCCGAGCTCGCCTCGCAGCTCCCCCAGATCCGCCAGGCGATGGCGGACGCCGGCGTCGACCGCGCGCTGTGCATCTGCACGACCCTGGAGGAATTCGAGGACGTGCACGCGCTGGCCATGCGCTACGACAACTTCTGGGCCTCGGCCGGCGTGCACCCGGACAACGAGGGCATCGCCGAGCCCACGGTGGACAAGCTGCTGGAGCTGGCGGCGCGGCCCAGGGTGGTCGGCATCGGCGAGACCGGCCTGGACTACTACCAGATGGACGAACGCAAGGGCGGCCGCACCATCGCCGACCTGGAGTGGCAGCGCGAGCGCTTTCGCACGCACATCCGGGCGGCGCGGGCCTGCCGCAAGCCGCTGATCATCCACACGCGCGCCTCGTCGGCGGACACGGTGGCGATCCTGAAGGAGGAGGGCGAGGACGGCTCCCCCGGTTCGGCCGGCGGCGTGTTCCATTGCTTCACCGAGACCATGGACGTGGCCCGGGCCGCGCTGGACCTGGGCTTCCACATCTCCTTTTCCGGCATCCTGACCTTCAAGAGCGCGGCCGACCTGCGCGAGGTGGCGAAGTTCGTGCCGCTGGACCGCCTCCTGATCGAGACCGACAGCCCCTACCTGGCGCCGGTGCCTTACCGCGGCAAGATCAACAACCCGTCCTATGTCCCCTTCGTCGCCCGCCAGGTCGCCGAACTGCGCGGGATGAGTGTGGAGGCCGTGGGCGAGGCCACCAGCCGCAATTTCGAGACGCTGTTCAGCGGTGTGAAGTCATGAGAGATTACTTGAGGTTCCTTGTTTATCTCATTCTGGCATTTGGATTTTCCATCGCACAAGCCGGCTCGTACGAAGACTGGTTCGTGGCCATCAAGCGGGACGACCCCAAGGCGGTGTCGGAGCTGCTCAAGCGCGGTTTCGATCCGAACACGGTCGACCCGTCCGGGCGCCAGGGCCTGTTCATGGCCTTGCAGGACGGCTCGCTGAAGGCCGCGGAAGTGCTGGTGGCGTGGCCCAAGACCAACGTGGAGTGGCGCAGCCCCAAGGACGAAAGCCCGCTGATGATCGCATCGCTGAAGGGCCACACGGAGCTGGTGAAGAAACTGATCGCCCGCGACGCGCACGTCAGCAAGCCGGGCTGGGCGCCCTTGCACTATGCCGCGACCGCCGGGCACGTGGAGATCATGCGGATCCTGCTGGAGGAGCACGCCTTCATCGACGCCGAGTCGCCGAACCGGACGACGCCTCTGATGATGGCGGCGCACTACGGCAACCCGGAGGCCGTGAAACTGCTGCTGGAGGAAGGCGCGGACCCCACGCTGCGCAACGAGCTGGGCTTGTCGGCAGTGGAATTCGCGCAGCGCGCCAACCGGCGGGACGCGGCCGAGATGATCGCCGCGGCAATCCGCGCCCGGGCACCGAAAGGCAAGTGGTGACAACCACTTGCCTCTGGAACCTCAAGGATCGGCTTAGGGCGTGGTGCAGGGATTGACCAGCTGGACGCCCGGCGACATCGAGCTGGTATCGGCCCGGCAGCGGGCCATGTCCGCGTAGTGGCCTTCGACCAGGACGCCCGGCGGGTTGTAGCGCAGCGTGGCGCGGGCCTGCATGCCGGCGGCGGATTCCGCCTGGCAGCGGGCGCTGCGGCCGGCCATGGATTGCACGCGGCGGCAGAAGGCGTCGTCGGGATACGTGAACTGCCGGATCACCACGCCGTTGGTGTCCCGGTAGACCAGGTGCTTGCCGGGAGGCCCGGCGGGAGCGGTACCCTGGGAAGCGCAGCCCGCGAGGACCGCGAAGGCTGCGACGGTGGCGAGTCGCGTGATCAAATGCATGGAATCTCCCTTGTCATGGCCGCCGGCGCAGGTGCCTCGGCGCCAAGCTTTTTACAGCCGTTTGGTCCCGCCGGGCTATCACCGTAACTTCCCATCACACTGATACGATGCGTACCTCTTCAAGTGGTTGATTTACAAGGAAATTTTTTCTTTGGTCGGCCGCAGAAAACCGTCCTCAGGGCGCGCAGGCACCTCCGCAGGTGCACCAAGCACAGCAACCCGCGAGGATCCGAGCGGTTGCACGGACGCAGCGTCACCATGGGGGCGTACCGCCCCCATACCCCCCAAGCCGTGCCAAGAGAGCCAACGCTCCACGTCGTCGCCGATACACCAGTGCTCCAACTCCACCAGGAAGGACCAAAGGACGTCCCCGATAGCCTCGGGCAGTACATGGAACGGGAAGCGGCTCAGAAGGACGCCTACCGCCCTGTAGACGCCTCTACGCACATGCCAGGTCGACGTAACAGCCGCGGTCGGCGTAACAGCAGCGCCGGCGGGTGTAACTACCCTAGACATCGGGAATCTCCCCGGCCTGCACCAGCTGGCGCCGCACGTCGTCCCAGTCACGCGCAAGACGCGTCCCGGGTGTGGGTTCCCACAGTTCCCCATGCGCGATGAGCTTTTCCCGCATGAGCCTCGAAAGCTCGGCCTGCCGCAGCGCCTCCTGCCGCAGCAGAACGAGCCTGCGTTTCGTTGGCGCCATGCGGACCGCAACCTCAAACGGATGCCGACCCAACGCCTGCGCGAACCGCCTGGGCAGGTCCCCCACGGCCAACCGCTGGACATCTTTCAAGCTGCCACGACTCATGGCTCAACCCCCTTGGTTAGCGTCTGCTCACCGGGAAAGGCAGTTGTCTTCCTTGTACCAATGTGTCCTAGAGATAAATCTAGGCCGCCGGGCGGCTTCGCCGCCCGCCCGCCTTTGGCGGGCGGCACGTCTCGGCCCGGCCGCCTGCGGTCGGCAAGCCGATCCGCCGACGGCCCGTCCGCGACTGCCGGCACGTCGTGGAGGGGCGGAAGGCCCAAGGCGTCGCGGCCGTCCGGCGTCATTCGCAGCAACGCGCGATCGAGCTCGCGGGAACGCTCGTACAGCGTCCGGAAGGCCTGCGCCTGACGACAGATCAGGGACCACCACGTGCCATCCTCAGGGCGCACCGAGTGGCCCTCCGGCGACCACAGGCGGCCCGAGTGGATGCACCAGCCCGTGAAGGGTGGCGGAAGCTCAAACCAGCGCATGACGCGCAGCAGCTTGAACGCTGCATAGGGCACCGACGACTGCCCGGAAAACCAGTACCGTACAGTGCGGGGCGTGACGTGCAAAAGCTTCGCTACGCCTTCGATTCCAAGACCTGTATCCGCGCACAGGACACGGAACCGGGATGCTTGCATGACGCGGCCTTCACGGCGCATCCGCGCGCCGCTCAACCGTTGATTCTGAGTCATACGATGCGTATTATGTCAACTCAGATGGGGATGAAGGCCGGTGCGACGGTGGACGATGTCCGCCAGCGCCTGCGCGCCGCCGGCGCCGGTCCGAGCCATGAACGGCGCTTGCTGCGCCTGTGGTCCAACGCCCTGCCGCAGGATGCGGGCAAGCGCCGGCCCGAGGATTTCCTGCCGGCCAGCCTGCGCGCCGCCTTGCCGCAAATCGAGGCCGAATTGCATGGCCTGGCCCGCCTGCGCTCGGCCCATCCGGCCGGCGACGGCGCCGAACGTCTGCTGGTCGAACTGACGGACGGACAGGCCGTGGAGAGCGTCCTGCTGCCCCGCGACGGCCTGTGCATCTCGTCCCAGGTCGGTTGCGCCGTGCGCTGCGTCTTCTGCATGACGGGCCGCGAAGGCCTGGTCCGCCAGCTCGGAAGCGCCGAAATGGTCGCCCAGGTGGCCCTGGCGCGCGCCCGCCGACCCGTGAAGAAGGTCGTCTTCATGGGCATGGGCGAGCCGGCCCACAACCTGGACAACGTGCTGGAGGCGATCGAGCTGCTGGGCACCGCCGGCAACATCGGCCACAAGAACCTGGTGTTTTCGACCGTGGGCGATCCCCGCGTGTTCGAGCGGCTGCCGCAAGGACCGGTGAAACCGGCCCTGGCCCTGTCGCTGCACACGACCCGGGCGGACCTGCGCGAGCAGCTGCTGCCCAAAGCGCCGCGCATGACCCCCGAGGAACTGGTGGAAGCCGGCGAGCGCTACGCGCGGGCCACCGGCTACCCGATCCAGTACCAGTGGACCCTGCTGGAAGGCATCAACGACGGCGCCGAGGAGATCGAGGGCATCGTGCGCCTGCTTTCCGGCAAGTACGGCGTACTGAACATGATCCCCTTCAACAAGGTGGACGGGCTGGACTTCCGGCGTCCCTCCTGGGAGCGGGCCGCGGAGATCGCGCGCACCTTGCACCGGCGCGGCATCCTCACCAAGCTGCGGCAGTCGGCGGCGCAGGACGTGGAGGGCGGCTGCGGGCAACTGCGCGCCCGCGCGGCGCGCGCGACGCCGATCACCCCCGTCGCGGTCAACTTTTCCTCCGTTCACCTCTAGAAACGCGGGACCCCGCGCCGGATCGTTTCTAATACGGGGTCGCGCCACGGCGCCACCGGGGTCCCCGGTGACGGCGCCCGCCGCGCGGCCGCCCGCGAGGGCGGCCCCACCCCACCCCTGGTCCCAGGAGCGCGCCCCCGCGGCGCAGAGGATTCGACTTTTTGCGCAGCACCTTCAGCAGTTCCACGCTGGTCCGCACGCTGGGTGAATGGAACCCGGTGGACGCCGAGGCTTCCGGCCCGGACTTCGCCGAACGACTGAGCCTCTGGCTGGACGCCTTCGACGCGATCCGGCTGCAGTCGGCCCACCAGGCGATCCGCGCGATCCGCGCCCCGGCCCCGCACCCGCCGGCGCAGCGCCGCGACCACCGCACCGGCGACCTCG
>JALHLO010000166.1 GCA_022844525.1 Ramlibacter sp. | reverse complement strand
CTGTTCATCGACGCGCGCAAGCTGGCGACAATGATCAGCCGAGTGCAGGCGGAACTGACGGACGCGGCCATCGCCCGCATCGCCAACACCGTCGCCCTCTGGCGCGGTGACTCGGTCTTGCTCCCTCCCCCTCTGGGGGAGGGAGCTCCCCCAGCGCAGGTCTACCAGGACATCCCCGGCTTCTGCCGCACCGTCAAGCTGGCAGAAATTGCGCGGCACGGCCACGTGCTCACGCCGGGGCGGTATGTCGGCGCCGAGGAAGTGGAAGAAGACGACGAAGCGTTCGCGGAGAAAATGCAGAAGCTCACGGAGAAGCTGGGGGAGCAGATGGCGAAGGGGGCGGAGCTGGATACCGTGATTAGGCGTAACTTGGCAGGGCTGGGATATGAGTTCTGATTGGTCAGCCACAACCCTGGGGCGAGTATGTGACGCGCAAGGAGGTGCGATACAAACGGGCCCCTTCGGCAGCCAGTTGCACAAATCAGACTACAGGGAGTTCGGTGTTCCAGTAGTCATGCCGACCAACATCGGCAATGGACGCATTACGGAGGATGGCATCGCCCGGATCGCGCCTGCGGACGTAGAACGCCTTTCGCAACATGAGCTTAAACTCGGTGACGTCGTTTTCAGTCGTCGTGGAGATGTGACCAAGAACGCGTTGATTCGCGCCCGCGAAGTGGGTTGGTTATGTGGAACTGGTTGCTTAAAGGTCCGACTGGGAAGCGAATCCATCGCCAGTTCTAAGTTCGTGTCCCACTACCTGCGGCTGCCGCAGATCAAGGAGTGGCTGAATCGTCACGCCGTGGGCGCCACCATGCCGAATCTCAACACCGCGATCCTTTCAGCGGTTCCTCTTGTCCTGCCACCCTTCACAGCCCAGCTTGAAATCGCGGAGGTGTTGGATGACTTCGACAACCGCATCAGTCTCCTGTTCGAAACTAACGCCACCCTCGAAGCCATCGCCCAAGCCCTGTTCAAGTCCTGGTTCGTCGATTTCGACCCCGTGTGCGCCAAGATGGAAGGGCGTGTGCCGGAAAGCATGGACGAAGCGATGGCCGCGATGTTTCCAGATAACCTAGTTAATCACGGTCAAGCGTCCATTCCTCGTGGGTGGAACTGCACGCGTTTAGACTCAATTCTTGAACTCGCCTATGGAAAGGCGCTGAAAGCGACGGACCGAATGCCTGGCGATGTCCCAGTCTATGGATCGGGCGGCGTTACGGGGTATCACGACGAAGCACTCGTGCAAGGCCCCGGAATTGTCATTGGCCGGAAAGGGACCGTCGGAAGTCTCTTTTGGGAAGATCGCCCTTTCTACCCCATTGACACTGTCTTCTATGTCCGCTCAAACGCACCTCTCGTGTATTGCTTTGAATTGCTGCGGACGCTGCCGTTAAGCGACATGAACACTGACGCGGCCGTGCCCGGCTTGAACCGCAACAACGTTTATCGCTTGGAGGTTGTTCATCCTCCGGCTCATCTGCTCGCCGCATACGATGCCATCTGTGCCCCTCTGCGCGCGAGGTTGGCGACGAACTGCAAGCTTGCCGCTACGCTTGAATTGCTCCGCGACACCCTCCTACCCCGCCTCATCTCCGGCAAGCTTCGACTGCCGGATGCAGAATCGCTGGTCAGCCACGCAGCGGGAGCCTGACATGTATAGGAAACAGCTGTCTCCTATGCACGTCGCCCGCAACATCGATAGGGAACCATAGAAGACAGCGCACATTTTCACCAATTGGCCGCATAAAATGCAAATTCTGAAAAAACGCGGCCAATGGACTACCTCCCCCTCCCTGACAACGCGGCGCGCCAGCTCATTGACTCCACGACGGTGTTCGACGAGTTCCAGCGCGTGCAGGCGCAGGCGCGGCAGTTCGCTGGGGGCATGTACTGGAAGCGCCAGGGAGACTACGAATACCTGGTGAGGACGCAGCCGGACGGCCGCCAAGGCCGCATCGGCCCCCGATCGCCGGAAACCGAGAAGATCCAACAGGAGTTCTCCTCGTCCAAGGCCGAGGTCGAGTCGCGCCTCAGATCCCTCCGGGCCGCACTGAAGGACGCCGAGCGCCTGAACAAGGCCTTGAAGGTGGGGCGCGTCCCTTCTCCGGTTGTCGCGGTGCTGCAGGCCGTCGAGGATGCAGGCCTGGGGCCGAACTTCACGGTGGTCGGCACGTACGCGCTTTACGCCTACGAAACTGCGGCTGGCGTGCGCATCGTCCAGGGCGCGCTGGCAACCCAGGACGTGGACCTGCTGTGGGACGCGCGCAAGCGCGTGCGTTTCATGACCGACCTGCAGCGGCTGGAGACGTCCATGCTGGGCGTGCTGCAGCGCGCAGACCCCAGCTTCCGGCGCAAGGAGGGGCAGAACGAGACGGCCATCAACGACAAGGGCTTCGAGGTGGACTTCCTGCGCCGCCAGCCGGAAGGGGACGATCCCCACCCCTTCAGGTTCTCGGACGACGAGGGCGACCTTTGGCCAGTGCAGGCGGTGCGCGCCTCGGTGCTGACCAACGCCCCGCGCTTCGAGCACGTCGTCGTTTCCGCCACCGGCCGCATGACCCTCATGCGCACCATCTCACCGGCGTCCTTTGTGGAGTTCAAGCGGTGGATGGCGAAGAAGGCGCCCGGCCGGCCCGAGATGAAGAAGCGGCGCGACCTTCGGCAGGCGGAAATCGTGCAGAAGCTGCTGGACGAGGGCCTGCTGCATGCGTAGGGCGCTGCCCCCGTGCTTTCGGGCCACGGCCGGGCTACGATGGTGCGCATGACGGAGGACCAGCTCGAACAGGAAGCCCTCGCCTGGCTGGCCGATGTCGGCTATGCGGTCGCGCACGGGCCGGACATCGCTCCCGACGGCCCGTCACCCGAGCGGGCGAGCTATCGCGACGTGGTCCTCACCGGGCGCCTGCGCGCCGCCATCGAGCGCCTGAATCCCAGAGTGCCGCTGCCCGCGCGCGAGGACGCGCTGAAGCAGGTGCTGGACCTCGGCGTACCGTCCTTGCTGGCAGCGAACCGGGCGTTCCATCGGCTGCTGGTGGGAGGGGTGCCGGTGCAGTACCAGCGGGATGGGGAGACGCACGGGGATTTCGTGCGGATCGTGGATTGGGAGGAAAGAGCGCAAGCGGGAGCGCCCCCACCGCAGCCCTCCCCCGGAGGGGGAGGGGGCAAGACGGGGAACGACTGGCTGGCGGTCAATCAGTACTCGGTGAAGGGGCCGCACCACACGCGGCGGCCGGACATCGTCCTGTTCGTCAACGGCCTGCCCCTGGTGCTGCTGGAGATCAAGAACCCGGCGGACGAGAACGCCAGCATCTGGAAAGCCTACGACCAGGTGCAGACGTACAAGGAACAGATTCCCGACATCTTCCAGGCCAACGAACTGCTGGTGGTTTCGGACGGCTCCGAGGCGCGGCTCGGCTCGCTGTCGGCCAACTCGGAACGCTTCATGCAGTGGCGCACCATCGACGGCGTCACGCTGGACCCGCTGAGCGAATTCAACGAACTGGAAACGCTGGTGCGCGGCGTGCTCGCACCCGCTTATCTGCTCGACTACCTGCGCTACTTCGTGCTGTTCGAGGACGACGGCACGCTAGTGAAGAAGATCGCGGGCTACCACCAGTTCCACGCCGTGCGCTCGGCCATCCGCCAGGTTGTCGAAGCTTCGCGGCCCGAGGGCAGCCACAAGGGCGGTGTCGTCTGGCACACGCAGGGCAGCGGCAAGAGCATCACCATGACCTGCTTCGCCGCGCGCGTGATGCGCGAACCGGCGATGGAAAACCCGACCATCGTCGTCATCACCGACCGCAACGACCTCGACGGCCAGCTGTTCGGCGTGTTCAGCCTGGCGCAGGACCTGCTGCGCGAGCAGCCGGTGCAGGCGCGCACTCGGCAGGAACTGCGCGCGCTGCTGGCGAACCGGCCGTCCGGCGGCATCCTGTTCGCCACCATCCAGAAGTTCATGCCGGGCGAGGACGAGGACACTTTCCCCCTGCTCTCGGACCGGCACAACATCGTGGTGATCGCCGACGAGGCGCACCGCACGCAGTACGGGTTCGGGGCGACGCTCAAGACGAAGCCCGGGCGCGCGACCACGGTAGTCACCACTGACGGAACGGCTTCGCGCGCGGGCGTCGCCGCGTTCGATCCGGCGCCGGCCTACGTGGTCGAGCCGTCGCGCACCGTCTACCAGGCGGGCTACGCGCAGCACCTGCGCGACGCCCTGCCCCAGGCCACCTTCGTCGCCTTCACCGGCACGCCCGTCAGCAGCGACGACCGCGACACGCGCGCCGTGTTCGGCGACTACATCCACGTCTACGACATGCAGCAGGCGCGCGAGGACGGCGCCACGGTGGCGATCTACTACGAGTCGCGGCTCGCCAAGCTGGGCCTGAAGCAGGAGGATCTGCCGGCCATCGACGAGGAAGTGGACGAACTGGCGGAGGACGAGGAGGAGAGCCAGCAGGCGCGACTGAAAAGCAAGTGGGCTGCGCTGGAGAAGGTGGTGGGGGCGCAGCCACGGGTCGCCCAGGTCGCCGCCAATCTCGTCGCCCACTTCGAGGAGCGCAACAAGGCGCAGACCGGCAAGGCAATGGTGGTCGCCATGAGCCGCGAGATCTGCGTGCACCTGTACGACGAGATCGTGCGGCTGCGCCCCGACTGGCACCACGCGGATCCGCAGAAAGGCGCCATCAAGATCGTGATGACGGGCTCGGCCAGCGACAAGGCGCTGCTGCGTCCGCACATTTACAGCGGGCAGGTCAGGAAGCGGCTGGAGAAGCGCTTCAAGGACGCGGCCGACCCGCTGCGGCTGGTGATCGTGCGCGACATGTGGCTGACCGGATTCGACGCACCCTGCGTCCACACCCTTTACGTTGACAAGCCGATGAAGGGCCACAACCTGATGCAGGCCATTGCCCGCGTCAACCGCGTGTTCAAGGACAAGCAGGGCGGGCTGGTGGTCGACTACATCGGCATCGGCAACGAGCTGAAGGCGGCGATGAAGGAGTACACCGCCAGCCACGGCCGCGGGCGGCCAACGGTGGACGCTCGCGAGGCCCTCAGCGTGCTGCTGGAAAAGCTGGACGTGCTGCGCTCCATGCTGCACGGCTTCGACTGGAGCGGCTTCCTAACCGGCGGCCACAAGACGCTGGCGGGAGCGGCCAACCACGTCCTGGCCGCAAAGGACGGCAAGAAGCGCTTTGCCGACTACTCGCTGGCCATGAGCAAGGCGTTCACGCTGTGCTGCACGCTGGACGAAGCAAAGGCCTTGCGCGAGGAAGTGGCCTTCCACCAGGCCGTGCGCGTGCTCCTGACCAAGCGGGAATTGACCGCGCAGAAACGAACGGACGAGCAGCGTGACCTGGCGATCCGGCAGATCATCAGTTCGGCCGTGGTCTCCGAGAGCGTGGTGGACATCTTCGATGCTGTCGGCCTGGACAAGCCGAACATCGGCCTGCTCGACGACGAATTCCTGGCGCAGGTTCGCAACCTGCCGGAGCGCAACCTAGCGGTCGAACTCCTAGAACGGCTGCTGCACGGTGAGATCAAGAGCCGCTTCGCCGGCAACGTGGTGCAGGACCGGAAGTTCTCGGAGATGCTAGCCAACGTGATTGCGCGCTACCAGAACCGCTCCATCGAGACCGCGCAGGTGATGGAGGAACTGGTCGCCATGGCGAAAAAGTTCCGCGAGGCCGCCAACCGCGGAGAGGAACTGGGTTTGAGCGAGGACGAAATCCGGTTCTACGATGCGCTGGCGACCAACGAATCGGCGGTCCGGGAACTCACCGACGAAACGCTCAAGAAGATCGCCCACGAACTCACCGAAAATCTCCGCGCGAACCTCAGCGTCGACTGGTCCTCGCGCGAGAGCGTTCGCGCCAAGCTGCGGCTGATGGTCAAGCGCATCTTGCGAAAGTACCGTTATCCGCCCAATCAGCAGGACGCCGCCGTCGAACTGGTCCTGGAACAGGCCCGCGCCCTCGGCGAGAGCTGGGCCTGAGGCCGGCTTACTTCGAAGAAGGCGTGCTCTTCTTCTCCCCACCCATCGCCGAGCGCTTGCTGCTCGCCTTGTTGCCGCTGGCCTTGGGCTTGCTGGTGCCGGTGCCGGACTTGCCGCTGCTGGCGCTGCTGCGCGAAGAGCCGGACTTGGAGGACGAAGAACTGCGGGTTGCCATGGTTGCTCCTTGGGTCGATGGGGTGAAGGCCGCCTTTGTCATGCGGCCCGGTGGCCCAATCTAGGCGGCCGCGGCGCGCGGCCTGTCGGTTCGCACAGGGCTTGCGCGTAGGAATCGCCCTGCCCGCGCCGTGGCGCGGCGAAGGGCCTAGCGCCAGGCAGCGCGGGCGCGGGCCCGCACCTGCATCACCGGCGCCTGCGGCTGCGCGCCGGCGTCGGGCCGCACCGCGATCGCTTCCGGCCAGGCCACCTGCTCGAAGCGCGCGGCCATCGCCTCGCTGATGAAGCGCGTGCGCCCCGCGTACACGTGGCGGTCGCCGCCGCCGGCCTGCTGCGAGACGTAGAAGCGCTGCGGCACCAGCAGGTGCAGCTGCTCCTTCGCGCGGGTCATCGCCACGTACAGCAGGCGGCGTTCCTCTTCCAGTTCCTCGCTGGTGCCGGTGGCCATGTCGCTCGGGATGCAGCCGTCCACCACGTTCAGCACGTGCACCGCCTTCCACTCCTGTCCCTTGGCGCTGTGGATGGTGGAGAGCACCAGGTAGTCCTCGTCGCGCAGCGGCGGCCCGCTCTGGTCGCTGGTCACCTCGGGCGGATCGAGCGTGAGCTCGGTGAGGAAGCGTTCGCGGCTGCCGTAGCCGGCCGCCAGCCGCGCGAGCTGCTCGACATCGAGCTTGCGCACCTGCGCGTCGTCGTGCAGGCGCTCCAGCTGCGGCAGGTACCAGCCTTTCGCCAGCTCCATGTCCGCCGGCCACGCGAGCTCGGCGTCATCCAGTTTCGCGAACAGCGCGGCAAGCTGGCTCCATTCCTCCTTCGCCTGCGCCGGCGGCTCGAACGACTGCAGCGCCTGGTGCGGATCGGCGGATTCGGCCATCGCGTCGAGCAGGCGCGTCGCGTTCGCGGCGCCGATGCCGGGAACGAGCTGGGCGACCCGGAACCCGGCCATGCGCCCGCGCGGGTTGTGCGCGAAGCGCAGTACCGCCATCACGTCCTTGATGTGCGAGGCTTCCAGGAACTTCAGGCCGCCGAACTTCACGAAGGGGATGTTGCGGCGCGCGAGCTCCAGTTCGAGCGCGGCGCTGTGGTGGCTGGCGCGGAACAGCACGGACTGCGACTTCAGCGTGCTGCCCGCCTCCCGCTGGCGCAGCACCTGGTCGGCGACCCAGCGCGCCTGCTGCGCCTCGTCGGGCACCAGCACGAGCTGCGCCCGCTGGCTGGATGCCTTGTCGGTGAACAGGTTCTTCGCGTGGCGCTCGCGCGCGGCGGCGATCACCGCGTTGCTGGCGTCGAGGATGGGCTGCGTGCTGCGGTAGTTGCGCTCCAGCGTGACGATGCGCGCCGGCTGCGTGAACTGCGCGGGGAAGTCGAGGATGTTGCGCACCGTGGCGCCGCGGAAGGAGTAGATGCTCTGCGCGTCGTCGCCCACCACCGTGACGCCCTGCCCCGTGGGCTTCATCGCCACCAGGATCTCCGACTGCAGGCGGTTGGTGTCCTGGTATTCGTCCACCAGCACGTGATCGAAGCGCTCGCCGATCTCCTGCGCCAGCGCGGGCTCGGCCATCATGTCGGCCCAGAAGGCGAGCAGGTCGTCGTAGTCCAGCACGTTCTGCTGCTGCTTGGCCTCCACGTAGGCTCCGAACAGCTTCTTCAGTTCCTCCTCCCACTGCGCGCACCAGGGGTAGACGGCCTGCAGCACCCGCGCCAGCGGGTCGCGCGTGTTCAGCACGCGCGAGTAGATGCCCAGGCAGGTGCCCTTGAGCGGGAAGCGCTTCTTCGCGTCCGAGAAGCCGATCTCGTGCCGCACCATCCCCATCAGGTCCTCGGCGTCGCCGCGGTCGTGGATGGTGAAGGTGTCCTCCAGCCCGATGCGCTGCGCGTACTCGCGCAGCAGCCGCGCGCCGATGCCGTGGAAGGTGCCGCTCCAGGGCAGGTTGGGCAGCGCCTGCGTGCCGGGCAGGCCCAGCGCCTTCTGCAGCACGCCGCCGACGCGCCGCTCCATTTCCTGCGCCGCGCGCCGGCTGAAGGTGAGCAGCATCATCCGCTGCGGGTCCGCTCCGTGCCGGATCAGGGTCGCCACGCGGTGCGCCAGCGTGTTGGTCTTGCCCGATCCCGCGCCGGCGATCACCAGCAGCGGCCGCGTGTCGCCGGCCGTGTCGCCGGTGCCGTGCGTGGCCGCTTCCCGCTGCTGCGCGTTCAGGGATTCGAGGGGGTCGGGGTACTGCATCGGGGCCTCCGGTACCTGTATATTAATCCAGTGACCTCGGACATCCTCGTCGGCTCCGCTTCCTGGACCGACAAGACGCTCATCGCCTGCGGCCGCTTCTATCCGCCCACCTGCAAGACCGCGGACGAACGCCTGCGCTTCTACGCGCGGCAGTTCCCGCTGGTGGAAGTCGACTCCAGCTACTACGGCATGCCCACGCCGCGCAACGCGCAGCTGTGGGCCGAGCGCACGCCGCGCGACTTCGTCTTCAACGTCAAGGCCTTCCGCCTGTTCACCGGGCACCAGGCGCAGCCCGCGGTCCTGCACCGCGACATCCAGCAGGCGCTGGGCCCGGACGTGCCGCGCACGCTGCACTACGCCGACCTGCCGCGGGAAATCCGAGACGAGCTGTGGCGGCGCTTTCGCGAGGCGCTCGCGCCGCTGCGGGCGGCCGGCAAGCTGGGCGCGGTGCACTTCCAGTTCGCGCCCTGGATGCTGCGCAATCGCGCGAGCATGGCGCACGTGGAACACTGCGTCGAGCAGATGCAGGGGCACCTGGTCGCCGCCGAATTCCGCCACGGCACGTGGTTCTTCGGCGAGCACCTGGAGCAGACACTCGACTGGGAACGCTCGCTGGGCCTCGTGCACACCGTGGTCGACTCGCCCCAGGGTTTCGCCAACTGCGTGCCCTGCGTGTGGGACTTGACCAACCCGAAGCTGGCCATCGTGCGGCTGCATGGCCGCAACAAGGAGACCTGGAACAGGAAGGGGCTGGCGGCCTCGTCGGCGCGTTTCGACTACCGGTACAGCGCCGACGAACTGGCGGCGATGCTGCCGGAGATCCGGCACTTGTCCACCCTGGCCGATCACGTGCATGTGATCTTCAACACGAACCACGAAGACCAGGGGCAGGCGGGTGCGCGAACGATGCGCGAGCTGCTGAGGGTAAACGCCGGGTAAAAGCTTGTACGGTCCAGGGGACGCGGGCAGCAGCGGCTAGACTGCCGGATGTTTTCCGCCGTACCTGGAGTGACTGGATGAAGCTGAGCCACCGTCGAACCCTGCTGGCCGTGGGCCTGGCCGCATGCGCCTTCGCGGCCCACGCGCAGCTGCGCGCGCCGGCCGGCGCGGCG
>JALHLO010000165.1 GCA_022844525.1 Ramlibacter sp. | reverse complement strand
AGTGGATGGTCGAACAAGGCGCGCGGCCTTCCTTGCCGGTGAAGGTGAAATTCCAGGCGCCCAACCCGGGCTGACGTCGGCGCGAACGCGCGCGCTGCACGGAGTTACTTCGCTTGCGTGCCGGTGCCCGCGGCGAAGGCCGCCAGCGCGTCGCCCGCGAGGCGGAAGCGCACCCACTCGTCCATCGCCACCGCCCCGATGCTCCGGTAGAAACGGATGGCGGGTTCGTTCCAGTCGAGCACGCTCCATTCGAAGCGCCCGCAATCGTTGGCCACCGCGATGCGGGCCAGGTGCAGCAGCATCGCCTTGCCCGCGCCCAGGCTCCGGTGGGCGGGCGACACGTACAGGTCTTCCAGGTAGAGGCCCTGCCGGCCCTGCCAGGTGGAGTAGTTGAAGAAGTAGACGGCGAAGCCCGCGTCCACGCCGTCGACGCTGCAGACCAGGGCGTGCACGCGCGCCTGCGGCCCGAACAGCGACCGGTGGATGTGGGCCTCGGTCGCGATCACCTCGCGTTCCGCCTTCTCGTACGCGGCCAGTTCCCGGATGAAGCCCAGGATCAGGGGCACGTCGCCCGCGCCGGCGGGCCGGATGGCGACCGCGGGCGCGGCCTGCTTCACCGGCTTCCCTGCCGTGACCGGCCGGCGGCGATCGCCGCCCGCGGCGGCCGCTGCGAAGCCGCGTCCCGCAGCAAGCGCTGGAAGGTGGGGCATTCGCCATGGCTGGGCGCCGGGCACACCGCCGCATGCCGCAAGCTCCTGCTCATCGCCCTCAGGCGCCGGACCACGCCGTCGATCTCGTCGGCCTTCGCCGAGAGCACCTCGCGGTCGATGCGGGGCCGCCCGTCCGGCGCGAACATGGCGCCGATCTCGTCGAGCGAAAACCCTGCGCGCTGGCCCAGCGCGATCAGCGCCAGCCGGTCCAGCACGGACGCATCGAAGCGGCGGCGCAGGCCTTGCCGGCCGATCGAGGCGATCAGCCCTTTCTGCTCGTAGAACCGCAGCGTCGAGGCCGCGAGCCCCGACCTCCTGGCCACTTCCGCGATGTCCATGACGCCACCCCTTGACTTCAAGTCGACTTGAGCGCCTATCGTGCGGACACCGAGACCATCTGTCAACCAGGAAGCCCCATGCACCCCACCCTCGCCTCCTTCGCGGCCAGCGTCCGCGACGTCCTCCGCGAACAAGACAACCCCGCCGGCCGCGAACGGGTGGCGCAACTGCTGCGCGACGCGCTGCGCGACCGCGCCTTCGTCGACAGCCTGTTCGACGCGGCATCGCCGCCGCGCAAGGTGGTTCACGAAGACCCGCAGCTGGGCTTCTGCATCCTGGCGCACGACTACCGCGACGCCGGCGACGGCCCGCCGCACGACCACGGACCCTCGTGGGCGATCTACGGCCAGGCCGAGGGCGAGACCTTCATGAGCGACTGGCAGGCCGTGGAGCCGGCCGCGCCGGGGCGCCCCGGCAAGGTGAGGAAGCTGCGCGAATACGCGCTCACGCCCGGCGTCGCGCATGTCTACAACGAGGGCGACGTGCACGCGCCGCGCCGCGCCGGCCCCGGGCGCCTGGTCCGCATCGAAGGGGTGAACCTGGAGCGGGTGGCGCGCGGGAAGTACGAGCCGGTGGGGGACGGGATCAGCCCAGCCAGCCCTTCACGCGTTCGGCCAGCGCCTCGCGGCTGATGCCGTAGCGCTGGTGCAGCGTCGGCAGCGCGCCGGCATCGAGGAAGGCGTCCGGCAGGCCGGCGAGCTGGAAGCCCGCGGGCTGCACCCGATGGCGCAGCAGCGTGCTGGCCACGCTTTCGCCCAGCCCGCCGATCACCGAGTGGTTCTCCGCGACCACCACCAGGCGATGGCGGTAACGCACGGCCTCCAACACCGCTGCTTCGTCCAGGGGCTTGATGGTGGGGCAATGCAGCACCGCCACGCCGATGTTGTCGGCGGCCAGCGACTGCGCGGCCTCGAGCGCGCGCATGGTCATGAAGCCGCTGGAGACGATCAGCACGTCGTTGCCGTCGCGCAGCAGCTTGGCCTTGCCCAGCTCGAAGCGGTAGTCGTATTCGTCCAGCACCAGCGGCACGTTGCCGCGCAGCAGGCGCATGTAGACGGGACCCTTGTGCGCCGCGATCTGCGGCACCGCCTGTTCGATGTCGAGCGCGTCGCAGGGATCCACGATGGTCATGCCCGGGATGCCGCGCATCATGGCGATGTCTTCCGTGGCCTGGTGGCTGGGGCCGTAGCCGGTGGTCAGGCCCGGCAGCGCGCAGCAGATCTTCACGTTCAGGTCTTCCTCGGCGATCACCTGGTGGATGAAGTCGTAGGCGCGGCGCGTGCCGAACACGGCATAGGTGGTCGCGAAGGGCGTGAAGCCCTCCTTGGCCAGCCCGCCTGCCGCCGCCATCAGCAGCTGCTCCGCCATCCCCATCTGGAAGAAGCGCTCGGGGCAGGCCTGGGCGAACAGGTGCAGGTCGGTGTATTTGGCAAGGTCGGCGGTCAGGCCGACGATTTCCGGCCGCGAAGCGGCCAGTTCCACCAGTGCCTTGCCGAACGGCGCCGCCTTCACGCGCTGCCCCTCGGAGGCGATCGAGGCGATCATGGCCGACGTGGTCAGGCGGGGCTTCTTTTCGGTGACGGCGTTCATTGCACGGCCTCCTCGGTCTGCGACTGGTCCAGGGTCTCGATGGCCTGCTGCCACTCGGGCGGATCCACCCGGATGAAATGGTTCTTCTCGCGCTGCTCGAGGAAGGGCACGCCCTTGCCCATGAGCGTGTTGCACAGAATGACGCGCGGCCTGCTCTCCGCCAGGCAGCGCGCCGTGTCGAAGGCCTGCAGCACCGCGGCGAGGTCGTTGCCGTCCACGCGCTGCACGTGCCAGCCGAAGGCCGCCCACTTGTCCGCCAGCGGCTCGAAGCCCAGCACCTTGCCGGAAGGGCCGTCGGCCTGCTGGTTGTTGATGTCCACCAGGCAGACCAGGTTGGCCAGGCCGTGGTGCGATGCGGCCATCGCCGCTTCCCAGGTCGAGCCCTCGTCCAGCTCGCCGTCGGACATCGAGTTGTAGACGAAGGCCGGGTTGTCCTTCAGGCGCAGGCCCAGCGCCATGCCCACCGCGATGGGCAGGCCCTGGCCCAGCGAGCCGCCCGACATCTCCATGCCTGGCGTGTACGTCGCCATGCCCGACATGGGCAGGCGGCTGTCGTCGCTGCCGTAGGTCTCCAGCTCGCTTTCGGGCACGATGCCGGCCTCGATCAGCGCCGCGTAGAAGGCGATGGCGTAGTGGCCGTGCGAGAGCAGGAAGCGGTCGCGCCCCTCCCATTCGGGCTCGTGCGGCCGCAGGCGCAGCGCATGGCCGTAGGCCACGGCCAGCACGTCGGCATAGCCGAGGGCCTGGCCGATGTAGCCCTGGCCCTGGACCTCGCCCATGCGCAGCGCGTAGCGGCGGATCCGGTAGGCGCACCGGCCCAGTTCGGCCAGTGCCTCGGAAGAAGCAGTCATCGGGTTCTCTCCTATGGAAGTTCTCTCCCTCCCCCTCTGGGGGAGGGCGGGGGTGGGGGCACGCATGCTCACTTGAAGATCGCGGCGGGGAAGTACGACACCAGCAGCAGCACCAGGAAGGCCACCGCATAGAAGGGGCCGAGCTCGCGCACCGTCTCGCCCACCTTCACCTTGGCGACCGCGCTGGTGATGAAGAGCGTGGTGCCCACGGGTGGCGTGTACAGGCCGATGGCGAGGTTCACGGTCATCATGATTCCCAGCTGCGTCAGGTCCATGCCGATCGCGTTGGCCAGCGGCACGAACACCGGCGTCAGCAGCAGCACCGCGGCGGGCAGGTCGATGAACATGCCGCACACCAGCATCAGCAGGTTCATCAGCAGGATGACGCTCCAGCCGCTGCTCAGGTTGTCCTTCGCCCATTGCACGATGCCGTCGGGCATGCGGTCGAAGGTGAGCAGCCAGCCGATGGCGGCGGAGGCCATGATCACCAGCAGCACCACGCCGGTGGCCAGGCCCGCTTCCATCACCGCCTTGTGCAGCCGTTTCCAGCCCAGGTCGCGGTAGATCAGCACCGACACTGCGCCGGCGTACAGCGTGGACAGCACGCTCACTTCGGTCGGCGTCGCGATGCCGAAGCGCAGGAACAGCACGATCAGCACGGGCAGCACCAGCGCGGGGGATGCGTACAGCAGCTGCTTGCGGAACACCGGCCAGTCCAGCCGGCGCGTGTCGCGCGGGAAGTTGCGCCGCTTGCCCACCCACCAGCACACCGCCATGAAGCCCCCGCACATCAGCAGCCCGGGCAGGATGCCCGCCACGAACAGCGCGGCCACCGAGGTGTTGCTCGCCAGCGCGAACAGGATCATCGGGATCGAGGGCGGGATCAGGATGTCGATGGTGGCCGCCGCCGCCAGCGTCGCCGCCGAGAACGCGGGCGGGTAGCCCAGGCGCTTCTGCCAGGGGATCAGCAGCGAGCCGATCGCCGAGGCATCGGCCACCGCGGAACCGGAGACGCCGCCGAAGATGGTGGACGAGAGCACGCCCACCTGGCCGGGGCCGCCGTGGAAGCGCCCGATCAGCGTGGACAGCACGCCGATCAGCGCCTCGCCCAGGCGGCCGCCCATCATCAGCGAGCCGGTCAGCATGAAGAAGGGGATGGCGATCAGGGGGAAGCTCTGCACCTGCGCGACCATCTGCTGCACCAGCAGGTCGAGCGGGACGCGGTCGCTGGTGGCGGCGGCGGCCAGCGCCGCGACCAGCAGCGCGTGGGCGATCGGGATCGCGGCCACGGCACCGCCGAGGAAGACCAGGAGGAGGAGTGCGGTCATGGGTGTTTCCTTACCAGTGCGGCACGGGGTCGTGCGCCAGCAGGCTCGCCTCGCGCTCGTCCTTCACGTGCCAGGTGCGCCAGGCACTCTGCAGCGCCAGCAGGGCGAGCAGCGCCATGCCGCCCATCACGCAGCCGTAGGTGATGGAGCCGGGAACCTGCAGGATCGCGGACTTCTCGTCGTGGACGATGGCGAGCATCCGCCAGGTGGCGACGGCGAGCGTTCCGTAGAGGGCGCCCACCACCAGCCAGCCGGCGGTGCCGACGATGCGCCGCCACGCGAGCGGCAGCTTCTCCACCAGGAAGCTGGTGGTGATGTGCGAGCCATGCTGCGCGGCCAGGACCACGCCGGAGGTCACGAGCCAGGGGAACAGCAGCTCGGGCACTTCGTTGGCCCACTGCAGGCTGGCGCCGGTGGAATAGCGCAGCACGGTGTTGGCGGCCAGGATCAGGAAGATCGCGGACGTGCTGATCCAGAGGACCACGTGGCACACGCCGGCCACGGTCCGTTCGACAATGTTCATGGGAGCTCCTTGCGCGCCGGCGGGGAAGGGCCGGCGCTCGGCAGGCAAAGGAAGTGCGGCGCTCAGTGCGAGCGGGCCGCGGCGATGACCTTCTTGACGTAGGGGCCCGTGGGGCCGGCGACCCACTTGTCCTCGACCCTGGCGGTCGCGCGCGCGAAGGCGGACTTGTCGATGGTGGTCACCTGGACGCCCTTGGCCTTCAGGTCGGCCAGCAGCTTGTCGTCGGCCTCCTGGGACAGCCTGCGCTGCAGCGCGGTGGCTTCGTCGGCGGCGGCGCGCAGCGCCTGGCGGTCCGCTTCGGCCAGGCGGTCCCAGGTGCGCTTGCTCACCAGCAGCGGCGTCATCTGGAACATGTGGCTGGTCAGCGCCAGGTGTTTCTGCACTTCGTACAGCTTGCTGGCGTGGATGTTCATCAGCGGGTTCTCCTGTCCGTCGACCACGCCCTGCTGCAGGGCGACGTAGAGCTCGGCGAACTTGATCTGCTGCGCCTCGGCGCCCAGCGCCTGCATGATGTCCACCAGCACCGCGTCCGGCGGCGTGCGCATCTTCAGGCCCTTCAAGTCCTCCACTTTCGCGATCGGGCGCTTGCCGTTGGTCATGTGGCGGATGCCGTTGTCCCAATAGCCCAGGACGACCAGGCCCTTGTCGGCGGACTTGTCGGCGAGTTCCTTGCCCAGCGCGCCGTCCAGCAGCTTGAAGGCCTGCGCGGGTGTCGAGAACAGGAAGGGCATGCCGTAGGCGGCGTACTCGGGCACCGTGGTGGCGACGGCGCCCTGCGAATTGGCCGACAGGTCGAGCGCGCCAGTGCGCAGCGCGGTCACCATCGCCGCATCGTCGCCGAGCTGCGCCGAGGGCGCCACCTGCACCTCGATGCGGCCGGCCGTCTTCGCCTTCACCAGCTCGGCGAACCTCAGGGACGCCTCGTGGCGCGGATTGCCCGGCGCGGCGCCGTGGCCCAGCGTGAGCCTGGTGGCCTGGGCCTGCGCCGCCAGGGGCAGCAGGGCGGCCGCGGCGGCGGCCAGCAGGACGCGGCTGAAAGTGGAACGCTTCATGGGTTTGTCTCCTCGGGTGGGAAGGGGTCGGGTCAGTGGATCAACATGCCGCCGTTCACGTCGAGCGTGATGCCGGTGCAGTAGGCGGACAGCTCGCTGGCCAGGAACACGCAGGCGCCGGCCACGTCGTCGGCGCGGCCCAGGCGCGCCAGCGGGATCGTCTCGGCGATCTCCGCCTTCTTCGACTCGGTCAGCTTGCCCTGGGTGATGTCGGTTTCCACCAGGCCGGGCGTGATGCTGTTGACGCGGATGCCGGCGATGCCGAACTCGCGCGCCATCGCGCGGGCCAGGCCGAGCACGCCGGCCTTGGCGGCCGAGTAGTGCGGGCCGCCGAAGATGCCGCCGCCGCGCTGCGCCGACACCGACGAGATGCAGACGATGGAGCCGCTGCCGGCGTCGCGCATGGCGGGCAGCACGGCCTGCGACATGTACAGCGTTCCGCGCAGGCTCACGTCGAGCACGCGGTCGTAGTCGGCGCCGGTGATGTCCAGCGTCTTGACCGGCTGCGTGATGCCGGCGTTGTTGACCAGCACGTCGATGCGGCCGAAGGCGCGCAGCACGGCAGCGGCGGCGGCTTCGCAGCTGGCCTTGTCGGTGACGTCGGCCACGAGGCCGAGGTGACCGGCGCCGAGGCGCTCGGCAGCGCCCGCGGGCTCGGCCCGCGCGAGGTCGAGGATGGCGACCTTGGCGCCTTGCGCGGCCATCATGCGCGCGGTGGCGAAGCCCAGGCCGTTGGGCCCGGCGCCGCCGGTGATGACGGCCACTTTGTCCTTGAGAAGCATTCGGTGATCTCCTGCGATCGGGTTGGTTCGGAGCGAATGGTCGGCGCCGCGCAGGATGAAGACAAGCGATATGTCGTCACGCTAAGATGACGATCCTTCACCTGACACCCGGGTTCCCCCTATGGCCGCCGTTCCTCCCGTGGCCAACCTGCTGGCCTTCGAAGCCGTCGCGCGCCGGCGCAGCTTTGCCCTGGCGGCGGCGGAACTGCACCTCACCGCATCGGCCATCAGCCACCAGGTCTCGCGCCTCGAATCGCACCTCGGCGTGCGGCTGTTCGAGCGCAGTGCGCACGGCGTGCGCCTGAGCGCCGCGGGCGAGCAGTACCTGTCACGCGTGGGCGGCGCGCTGACGGCGATCACCGCCGCCACCGAGGACCTGCGCCAGGGCGTGAGCAACAGCCTGTACGTGCACTCCGCGCCCAGCCTCGCGAGCCTGTGGCTGATGCCGCGGCTGCGCGCCTTCGCGCAGGCCTATCCGGACATCGCGCTGAACCTGTCGGCGGCGCACACGCACAGCGACTTCGCGCTGGGGCAGGCCGACATCGACATCCGCTACGGCGTGCCGCAATGGCCCGACCTGGTGGTCGAGCCGCTGTTCGAGGAACGCATCGTTCCGCTGGCCAGCGCCGCGTTCATCCGCGAGCACCGCCTCAAGCGTCCGGAGCAGTTGCTGGAGCTGCCCCTGATCCAGAGCAACATCAGCGTCGTGCAGTGGCCCGACTGGTTCTCGGCGCAGACGGACCTGCGCGCGCCGGAGCGCTTCGCCGTGCGCTTCGACCGCGCGCAGATGGCGCTGGATGCCGCGACGCAGGGGCTGGGTGTCGCGCTCGAGAGCGCCACCATCGCGGGGCAGCACCTGAGCGAAGGCAAGCTGAGGCCGGTGTTCGGGCTGGACAAGGCCGTGAAGCTGAAGGCGCATTTCGCGGTGTACCCCGAGCGGCATGCGAGGCGGCCCGCGGTGGAGGCGTTCCTTGCGTGGTTGCACGGCGAGGCGGCGAAAGGGTAGCGGTCGGGCGCGAGGCTGCCGCCGGCGCCCGCCGGGACGATCGTCCCCGGACTACCGCCCGCCGGCCAGGCTGCCGGCGAACCAGTGGGTGGCCAGCGTCGCGGCGCCCGCGATGAGGACGACGATGGTCCAGTCCGACCGGTGCAGCGGGTCGAGGTGCAGCCAGGAACTCAGGAACGGGACCTGCACCAGCAGGACCAGCGAAGCGACGGTGAGGGCGGCGATCGACCGGTCCGTGGGTTTGCGCAGGCCGGTGAGCGCGGCGACGAACCCGGCGCTGCAAAGCAGCAGGATCGCGATCGCCATGGCCCGGGCATGTCCGGCCTGCGCGTCCGGGTTCCATGCGTAGGCGTAACCGCCGACCACGGCCAGCGCAACGAAGCCGCCGACGACGCCGATGCGCAGCCAGGCCGAGGGGCTGAAGAAGCGGGCACGGCGCTCGCGGCGCACCTGCGCCAGCGGCCCGCGCGCCGGCAGGTCCTGGAAGGCCAGCATCGCCGTCGGGTGGATGACGAGTTCGAGCCACACGATGTGGATCGGCAGGAACAGCAGCGGCTTGCCCAGCAGCGGCACGGCGGCCGCGCCGAGCACGAGCGGGATGTGCACGAGCAGCAGGTAGGCAAAGGCCAGGCGCAGGTTCACGAACAGCTGCCGGCCCTCGGCGACGGCGCGCACCAGCGTGCCGAAGTTGTCGTCCAGCAGGACGATGGGCGCGACCTCGCGGGCCGCGCGCGTCCCCCGTTCGCCCATCGCGATGCCGATGTCCGCCTCGCGCAGGGCCGGCACGTCGTTCACGCCGTCCCCCGTCACCGCGACGATCTCGCCGCCCTCCTTCAGGGCCTTCACCAGCACCAGTTTCTGCAGCGGCGCCGCGCGCGCCACCACGTCCACGCGCGCGTCCATGGCGGCGGCGTGCCCGGCGCCGTCCTGGAGCACCAGCACTGTGGGCGCGCCGCCGCCCAGGCCGATCTCGCGGGCGATCGCCGCCGCGGTGGCCGGATGGTCGCCGGTGACCATCACCACCCGCATGCCCGCCGCCACGCATTCCGCGATGGCCTCGCGCACGCCGGGCCGCACCGGGTCGACGAAAGCCAGCAGGCCGGCGAACGTGAAGCCGTCCCCGGGTTCCACGCCGAGGTCGCCATCGGCGAGGTCGCGCCGGGCGCAGCCGATCACCTTGTGGCCCGTGCCCGCGAGCCGCTCGACCTCGCCGCGCCAGCGTTCGAGGTCCGGCCCCGCCGAGCCGCTGGCCGCGAGCACCGTTTCCGGCGCGCCCTTGGTGCATGCGAACACCCGGCCCGCCGCGTCCCGCCAGACCGCCGTTTCGCGACGCCGC
>JALHLO010000164.1 GCA_022844525.1 Ramlibacter sp. | reverse complement strand
CCGCCGGAACCATTCCCGCCGCCGCCGCCGCCGCGGCCCTCACCGCCGGACTGTTGCGGCTGGGGCTGGGCCTGCGCCGGTTGCCCGGCAGGGCGCTTGACGCGCGCGCGCAGGTCGATGTGCGGCAGCACGCCGCTTTCCACCAGGAATTCGTTGGCCTGCTGGTAGCCTTGCAGCGCCCGCGGGACGATGTACTGCTGGATCACGTCCTTGGCCACCATCCAGGTCTCGCGCGACAGCTTCACCGCCGACCACTGCTCCACCAGGATCTGCGCGAACGCCTCGGGCCGCAGCACGTCCTCGGTGGCCAGTTCCTCACCGCCTTCCAGGTGCGTGATGCGCAGCTTCAGGTCGTTCAGGTCCCAGACCACCTTCTCCTGCACCGCCATCGCCAGCCGCGAGGAGAGGATCTTGTTCTCGACGACCTCGTCGCCTATCAGTTCGAGCGTGGCCAGCTCCACCCGCACGCGGCCGGTCACGGTGGGCGGGACCACCGCCCGCCGCCAGGCGCGCGCGACCGCGTCCGCCCACTTCGGCGCCGCCTGCTCGAACTCCACCAGCGCATCGCGCCGCTGCTGCATGTCGCGGCTGCTCTGGGCCGTGTTCATCTGCTCGGTCAGCGCGTTGCGCACGGCCTCGGTGAGCTCCGGCAGCACGCCGTACATGTGGGCCACGAAACGCTCGCGCGCCTGCCGCGCCAGGGGCGCGGCGGCGGGAGTGAGCGTGGACGACATCGCTGCTGGCCCTCAGACGGTGGCGCCGGCGTTCGGATCCGCGGGATCGCCCTCGCGCCTGGCGCCGCCGCTCTTGACCAGGTCCTCGCGCTTGATGCCCAGCCACATCGCGATGGCTGCGGCGACGAACACGGAGGAATAGATGCCGAACAGGATGCCGATGGTCAGCGCCAGCGCGAAGTAGTACAGCGTGGCGCCGCCGAACAGCAGCATCGACAGCACCATGATCTGGGTCGACCCGTGGGTGATGATGGTGCGGCTGATGGTGGAGGTGATCGCGTGGTCGATCACCTCGGTGGTGCTCATCTTGCGCTGGCGCCGGAAGGTCTCGCGGATCCGGTCGAAGATCACCACCGACTCGTTCACCGAATAGCCCAGCACCGCCAGCACCGCCGCCAGCACCGCCAGCGAGAACTCCCACTGGAAGAAGGCGAAGAAGCCCAGGATGATGATCACGTCGTGCAGGTTGGCGAAGATCGCCGCCACCGCGAACTTCCACTCGAAGCGCAGGGCCAGGTAGATCATGATGCCCGCCACCACCATGGCCAGCGCCTTCAGGCCGTTGGAGACGAGCTCCTCGCCCACCTGCGGCCCCACGAACTCCACCCGCTTGAGGGTGACCCCCGGATCGGTCGCCTTCAGGGCGGCGATCGCGCGGTCGCTCTGTTGCGCGGAACTGACGCCTTTCTGGGCGGGCAACCGGATCAGGACGTCGCGGGCGGTGCCGAAATTCTGGACCTGGACGTCCGAAAAGCCCAGGCCGGCCACCGTGCGGCGCACGCCCTCGATGTCGGCGGGCTGCGAGTAGCTCACCTCCATGACGGTGCCGCCGGTGAATTCCACCGACAGGTGGAGCCCCCGGCTGAAGAGGAAGAACACCGCCGCCAGGAACGTGACGAGGGAAATCACGTTGAACACCAGCGCGTTCTTCATGAACGGGATGTCCCGCCGGATCTTGAAAAACTCCACTACCTAGTCCTTTTGGGGGCGAACGCACCCCTGAAGCAATCTCTTACTCTGCCTTGGTTATAGCGCCATCGGCGTCCGGCCGCCAGACCGTCCCGATCGAAACCGCCTTCAGCTTCTTCTGGCGGCCGTACCAGAGGTTCACCAGGCCGCGCGAGAAGAACACCGCGGAGAACATCGAGGTCAGGATGCCGATGCAATGGACCACCGCGAAGCCGCGCACCGGCCCCGAGCCGAAGGCCAGCAGGGCCACGCCCGCGATCAGCGTCGTCACGTTGGAGTCCAGGATGGTCGCCCAGGCCCGGTCGTAGCCGGTGTTGATCGCCGCCTGCGGCGAGGCGCCGGCGCGCAGTTCCTCCCGCACCCGTTCGTTGATCAGGACGTTGGAATCGATGGCCATGCCCAGCGCCAGCGCCATGGCGGCCATGCCGGGCAGGGTGAGGGTGGCCTGCAGCATCGACAGGATCGCCACCAGCAGCAGCAGGTTGACCCCCAGCGCGATGCTGGAGAACACCCCGAACAGCATGTAGTACACGATCATGAACGCGCAGATGGCGGCGAAGCCCCAGGCCACGCTGTTGAAGCCCTTGGCGATGTTCTCGGCGCCCAGGCTGGGGCCGATGGTCATCTCCTCGATGATCTCCATCGGGGCGGCCAGCGAGCCGGCCCGCAGCAGCAGCGCGAGGTCGTTGGCCTCGTTGACGTTCATCGAGCCCGAGATCTGGAAGCGGTTGCCCAGTTCGCCCTGGATCACCGGCGCGGTGAGGACCTCGCCCTTGCCCTTTTCGAAGAGCAGGATGGCCATGCGCTTCTTCAGGTTCTCGCGGCTGACGTCGCGCATGATGCGCCCGCCCTTGGCGTCCACCGTGAGGTCCACCTTGGGCTGCTGCGTCTGGCTGTCGAAGCCGGGCTGCGCGTCGGTCAGGCTGTCGCCGGTGATCACCACCTGCTTCTTGACGATGACGGCGCGGCCGTTGCGCTCCATGAAGCGCTCGGAACCGAAGGGCACCGGCCCGGTGCCCGCCTCGGCGGCCCGTCCTTCGGCGCTCTCGTCCACCATGCGCATTTCGAGCGTGGCGGTGCGGCCCAGGATTTCCTTGGCGCGCGCGGTGTCCTGCACGCCTGGCAGCTGCACCACGATGCGGTCGATGCCCTGCTGCTGGATCACCGGCTCGGCCACGCCCAGCTCGTTGATCCGGTTGTGCAGGGTGACGATGTTCTGCTTGAGCGCCTGCTCCTGCACGCGCCGCGCCGCTTCCGGCCTGATGGTGGCCGTGAGCAGGGTCGTGTCGCCCTCGGTGGATTCGGCCACCTGGAGGTCGGGGAACTGGTCGGCGATCACGGCGCGGGCGGCGGCCAGCGCGGCGGGATCGCGGAAGCGCAGCAGCACGCTCTGCACGTTGCGCTCGATGCCGGCGTGGCGCACGTTCTTCTCGCGCAGCACGGTGCGCAGGTCGCCGGCCAGCGATTCCGCCTTCTTGGTGAGCGCCGCCTGCATGTCCACCTGCAGCATGAAGTGCACGCCGCCGCGCAGGTCCAGGCCCAGGTACATCGGCCGCGCGTTGATAGCCTGCATCCAGGCCGGCGTCTTGGACAGCAGGTTGAGCGCGACCACGTAGGGCGCGTCGTTCGGGTCCGGCGACAGCGCCCGCTGGATGGCGTCCTTGGCCTTGAGCTGCGCGTCGGTGCTGTCCAGCCGCACCTTGATCGAAGCGCCCTCCTGGGCGATCGACAGCGGCTGGATCTTCGCGGCCGCCAGTGCCTGCTCGATGCGCGCCTGCGTGGAGGCATCGACGCGCACGCTGCTGCGCGCCGCCGACACCTGGACCGCCGGGTCCTCGCCGAAGAAATTGGGCAGGGTGTAGAGCACCCCGATGAGGAACGCGACCAGCAGGATCGCGTACTTCCAGAGCGGGTAGCGGTTCACGGCTTACTTGATCGAGCCCTTGGGCAGGACCTGCACGACCGCCGTGCGCTGGATCTGCACCTCCACGCCCGGGGCCACTTCGACGCCCAGGTAGGTGTCGCCGAGCTTGGTGACGCGGCCGAGCATGCCGCCGGCCGTGGCGACCTCGTCGCCCTTGGCGAGCGCCTCCACCATCGCGCGGTGTTCCTTCTGCCGCTTCATCTGCGGCCGGATCATCACGAAGTAGAGGACCACGAACATGAGGACGAGCGGCAGCAGGCTCATGAACGAGGACTGCATGTCGCCGCCCGCGGCGGCCGGCGCCGCTTGGGCGAAGGCGGAAGAAATGAACACGGTGACTCCAGGTCGAAACCCGTCAGGGGAAAGAGAACGCCCGCGCGGCGGCCAGCACGGAGCTGCCCGCCCGCCGCGGAAGGAAGGGGGATTGTAAGGACTCCGGGGGCCGGCGCCCTGCGGCGGTGCCAGGGCGTGCGGGATTCAGGCGGCCCGGCGTTCGGCGCCCTGGCCGCGCCACTGCTCCATGAGCTGCTGCCACTGCGGCCGCACGGCTGCCAGGTTGCGCGCCTTGACGTGGCCGTAGCCCCGGATCTTGTCCGGCAGCCCGGCGATCTCCACCGCCAGCGCATGGTTGGCGGGCTGCAGGCCGGCGGCCAGCTCCAGCACCGTCTGCCGGTATTCCTCGATCAGCGCCCGCTCGGTCCGGCGCTCCTCGGTGCGGCCGAAGAGGTCCAGCGGCGTGCCGCGCAGGCCCTTCAGGCGCGCCAGCAGCCGGAACAGGTGCCAGGTCGAGGGGCCGAACTTGCGCTTGACCAGCTCGCCCTTGTCATCGTGTTTCGCGATGAGGGGCGGCGCAAGGTGGTAATGGATCTTGAAGTCGCCCTCGAACTGGGCCGCGACCTTCTCGCGGAAGCCCGTTTCGGCGTGCAGGCGCGCCACCTCGTATTCGTCCTTGTAGGCCATCAGGCGGAACAGGCCCTTGGCGACCGTCTCGGTCAGGGTCGTCCGGCCCAGGGGCAGCTCGGCGACGCGCACCCGCTCCACCAGCTCCTTGTAGCGATCCGCATACGCGGCGTTCTGGTAGGCGGTGAGGAATTCGGTGCGGCGCGCGACCAGGCCGTCGACCGTTTCGCGCTTCTTGAACTCGATCACCTGCGCCGGCGGCGCCACCAGCGCGGCGACGGACGCCGGATCGTGGGCGGCACGGCGGCCCCACTCGAAGGCCGCCTTGTTGTTGTCCACCGCCACCGCGTTCAGCTCGATCGCCCGCAGCAGCGACTCGCGCGCCAGCGGGATCCAGCCCTTCTGCCAGGCGTAGCCCAGCATCAGCGGGTTGGTGTAGATGCTGTCGCCCAGGACGCGGGAGGCGAGCCCTTCGGCGTCGAAGGACGCGAGGTTGCCTTCGCCGACGGCCTTGCCGATCTCCACCGCGCAGGCGTCCGACGGGTTTTCCCAGGCCGCGTTCTTCACGAAGGCGGCGGTGGGCGTGCCGTGCGCATTGAGCGCGACCCGGGTGCGGCCCGGGCGCATGCGCAGCACCGTCTCCTTGCCGCCGGTGACGATGGGGTCGCAGCCGATGATGAGGTCGGCGCCGGCCATGCTGACGCGGGTGGTACGGATCGCGTCCTGGTCGTCGGCGATCAGCACGTGGCTCCAGGTGGCGCCGCCCTTCTGCGCCAGGCCGGCGGAGTCCTGGGTGACGATGCCCTTGCCTTCCATGTGCGCCGCCATCCCGAGCAGCTGGCCGATGGTGATGACGCCGGTGCCGCCCACGCCCGCCACCACGATGCCGTAAGCGTCGGCGGTGGCCGGCAGCAGCGGCTCGGGCAGCGCCGGGCCGTCGTACGGCGAGGGACCCGCTTCCTTCTTCGCCTTGCCCTTGAGCTGCCCGCCTTCGACGGTGACGAAGCTGGGACAGAAGCCCTTGAGGCAGCTGGTGTCCTTGTTGCAGGTGCTCTGGTTGATGGTGCGCTTGCGGCCGAACTCGGTCTCCAGCGGCTCCACCGACAGGCAGTTCGACTTGACGCTGCAGTCGCCGCAGCCCTCGCACACCAGGTCGTTGATCATCACCCGCAGCGCCGGGTCCACCATGGTCCCGCGCTTGCGGCGGCGCCGCTTCTCGGTGGCGCAGGTCTGGTCGTACAGGATGGTGGTGACGCCGGGGATCTCGCGCAGCTCGCGCTGGATGCGATCGAGCTCGTCGCGGTGGTGCACGGCCACGCCCGCGGGCAGCTTCGCGCCCTCGTACTTCTCCGGCTCGTCGGTCACCACCACCAGCTTCACCACGCCTTCGGCCACCAGGCTGTGCGCGATCTGCAGCGGGGTGTGGCCCTCGGGGCGCTCGCCCACCGGCTGGCCCCCGGTCATGGCGACGGCGTCGTTGTAGAGGACCTTGTAGGTGATGTTCACGCCGGCGGCGATGGCCTGGCGGATGGCCAGCGAGCCGCTGTGGAAGTAGGTGCCGTCGCCCAGGTTGGCGAACATGTGCTTGTCGGTGGTGAAGGGCTGCTGGCCCACCCAGGGCACGCCCTCGCCGCCCATCTGCGTGAAGCCGATGGTGGCGCGGTCCATCCAGGTGGCCATGAAGTGGCAGCCGATGCCGGCCATCGCGCGCGAGCCTTCCGGCACCACGGTGGACGTGTTGTGCGGGCAGCCGGAGCAGAACCAGGGCTGGCGGTCGCCCTTGACCTCCACCACCTGCATCGCGCGTTCCTTGGCTTCCAGGATCGCGAGCTGGGCGTCGATGCGGGCCTGCACGTCGGCGTCCAGGCCCATCTTCTTGAGCCGGCGGGCGATGGCGCGCGCGATCAGCGCCGGCGACAGGTCCGCGTTGGCGCGCAGCAGCGTGTGCGCCGTCGGATTGGGCATGGACCATTCGCCGCCCGAGTAGTCGCCCTCGCCCTCCTCGAACTTGCCCAGCACGTTGGGGCGGACGTCGGGCCGCCAGTTGTACAGCTCTTCCTTCAGCTGGTACTCGATGACCTGGCGCTTTTCCTCCACCACCAGGATCTCGCGCAGGCCCTGGGCGAACTCGCGCGTGCCCTGCGCCTCCAGCGGCCACACCACGCCGACCTTGTGCAGGCGGATGCCCAGGCGGCGGCAGGTGTCGTCGTCCAGGCCCAGGTCCAGCAGCGCCTGGCGCGTGTCGTTGTACGCCTTGCCGCTGGCGATGATGCCGAAGCGGTCGTTCGGCGTGGCGATCACGTTGTAGTTCAGGCGGTTGGCGCGGATGTAGGCCAGCGCGGCGTACCACTTGTAGTCGAACAGGCGCGCTTCCTGGTCGAGGGCCACGTCGGGCCAGCGGATGTGCACGCCGCCGGGCGGCATCTCGAAGTCGGTCGGAATGCGGATCTGCACCCGCTCCGGATCGATCATGGCGGTGGCGCTGGATTCGACGATCTCCTGGATCGTCTTCATGCCGGCCCACACGCCGGCATAGCGGCTCATGGCGAAGGCATGCAGGCCCAGGTCGAGGATTTCCTGCACGGTGGCCGGGAAGAACACCGGCAGGCCGCAGGCCTTGAAGATGTGGTCGCTCTGGTGCGCCGCGGTGGAGCTCTTGGCCACGTGGTCGTCGCCGGCCACCGCGATCACCCCGCCCCAGGGCGTGGTGCCGGCCATGTTGGCATGCTTGAAGACGTCGGAGCAGCGGTCCACGCCGGGCCCCTTGCCGTACCAGATGCCGAACACGCCGTCGAACCTGTTGGTGCCGGGCGGAGCGAATCCGAGCTGCTGCGTGCCCCACAGCGCGGTGGCCGCGAGTTCCTCGTTCACGCCCGGCTGGAACACGATGTTCTGCGCCTGCAGGTACTTCCTGGCCTTCCACAGCGCCTGGTCGTAGCCGCCCAGGGGCGAGCCCCGGTAGCCGCTGATGAAGCCGGCGGTGTCCTTGCCGACGAGCGCGTCGCGCTGGCGCTGCAGCATGGGCAGCTTCACCAGCGCCTGCACGCCGCTCATGAATGCGCGCCCGTAATCGAGCGAGTACTTGTCGTCCAGCGTGACGGTTTCGAGCGCCTTGCGAATGTGTTCGGGCAGCGGTGCGTTCATCTTTGCATTGTCTCCATCGACGCGCCTGTCGTGACGGGAAAGTGTATGCGCGGCAGCACGACATGTCCTTGCTTTCAATGCCTCGGAACCGCTAGGATGAGAAAGGATCTTGCTAAGAATGCCTCTTTATGGAAACGCTTGACAGATATGACATCCAAATCCTTACCGAGCTGCAGGCCGACGCGCGGCTGACCAACGCCGAGCTTGCGCAGCGCGTGGGCCTGTCCGCCGCCCCGTGCTGGCGGCGTGTGCGGGCGCTGGAGGAGGCGGGCTTCATCAAGGGCTACCACGCGGAGATCGACCGCCACCGCATCGGGCTGGGGGTGCTGGCCTTCGTGCGGCTGGACGCCGACCGCAACACCGGCGAGCGCACGCGCGAGATGGAGGAGGCGATCCGGCAGATCCCGGAGATCGTGTCCTGCCACTACATCAGCGGGGCCGGGACCTTCGAGCTGCAGGTGGTGTCGCGCGACCTGGACACCTTCTCGCAGTTCGCGCGCAAGGTGCTGATCAACCTGCCGAACGTGAAGGACATCCACACCAGCTTTTCGCTGGGCGAGGTGAAGGCGAGTTCCAGCTGGCCCTTGTCGCACCTGAAGGGGTGAGGGTGTCGCGGTTCGCCTGCGGGCTCACCGCGACCTACGAGCATGCGCCTCGTCGTAGGTCGGGGTGAGCGGCGAAGCCCGAACCTCGACGCTCAGCGCGGCCACAGCACCCACATCGCCAGCGGCTGCTTCAGGCGACCGGCGACCTCCCCCGCCTCCGCCCCCCACCCGACGAAGTAGTCCGCCCGCACCGCGCCGACGATGGCGCTGCCGGTGTCCTGGGCGATCACCAGCCGGTTCAGGTTCAGCAGCGGCCCGGGCGAGGACAGCCACACCGGCGTGCCATAGGGGATGCTGTCCTTGTCCACCGCGATCGAGCGCCCCGGCGTCAGCGGCACGCCCTGCGCGCCGCGCGGGCCGAAGGCGGCGTCGAGCTCCGTCAGCGGCTCCTCGCGGAAGAACACCATGCGCGGGTTGCTCCAGAGCATCTCCTGCACGCGCTGGGGATTGGCGCGCGCCCAGGCCTTGATGCCGGGCCAGGAGGCGTCGCGCAGCGCGCCCTGCTGCAGCAGCCAGCTGCCCACGCTGCGATACGGCTGCTCGTTGCTGCCCGCGAAGGCCAGCCGCACCAGGCTCACGCGCCCGTCCGGCTCGGTGATGCGCACGCGGCCCGAGCCCTGGATCTGCAGCGCGAGCGCGTCGAGCGGATCGGCGACATAGGCGATCTCGCGGCCGCGCAAGGCCGCGCGCGCCTGCGGCAGCGTGTCGGCCTCCTGCCGGGTGTACCAGGGCCTACGCGCGGCCAGGTCGGCGGGCAACCGGTACAGCGGCACCTGCTGCCCGGACGTGGGCGCCCGGGTCGCGTCGAGCAGCGGCTCGTAGTAGCCCGTCAGCAGCGACTCGGCGCCGGCCTGCAGCGGCTCGACGCGGTAGGGCTGCAAACGCTGCTGCAGCCAGGCTCGCTGCTCGTCCGCGGTGGCGATCGAGAGCCGGCGCACCTCCGGGCACAGCGCCGAATGCGGCGGCTGCGGCCGCTCGCAGCTGCGGATCCAGGCGTTCCACGCCTCGTGCAAGGCATCGCCGGCGAAGCCGGGCAGCTCGCTCCAGGGGACCGGCACCCAGCGGCTGCGGCCGCGCGCGATCGCGCCGGGCAGCGGTCCGCCGTCGGCGGGCGCCGGCTGGACGGCGGGTGGCGCGCTCACGGGCGGACGGGCCGGCGGCTCGACCGGCAGCGGCACGGAGGCGCAGGCCGCGAGCATTCCTACAATCGCGGTGAATGACAGGACCCGGAACATGCTGCTGATTCTGCTGGAAGCGCTCGGTGCGC
>JALHLO010000163.1 GCA_022844525.1 Ramlibacter sp. | reverse complement strand
GGCTGGCGCCCAACGGCAATCCGCTGGGCGAGTTCGGCGCCGGCGTGCTGCAGCGGCCCACGGGCATCGCGCGCGACGCCGCGCGCGGCCGCATCTACGTGGCCGACACGCACGCGCACGACATCAAGGTATTCGACGACGACGGGCGGCTGGTGGCCACCTGGGCGCAGCGCGGCGAGGAACGCGGCGAGCTGAACTACCCGACGCACCTGGCGCTCAGCGAAGGCCTGCTGATCGTCTCCGACTCGATGAACGCCCGCGTGCAGGTCTTCGACCGCGAGGGCCGGCCGGTGCTGCATTTCGGCAAGCGCGGCCTGTACGTCGGCAACATGGTGCGGCCCAAGGGCGTGGCCGCGGACGACGAAGGGAACATCTACGTGGTGGAATCCATGCACGACACGCTGCTCGTCTACGATCGCGAGGGGCGGCTGCTGATGTCGCTGGGCGGCACCGACGGCGAGGCGGGGCGCTTCTACCTGCCCGCGGGGGTGTGGATCGACGGGCGCAACCGCGTGTTCGTCGCCGACATGTTCAACGCCCGCGTGGCGGTCTTCCAGTTCCTGGGCGGCAATTGATGACCCGTCTCCTGTCCCTGCTGTCCTTCCTGCTGCTGGCCCTCGCGGGGCTGCTGCCGGTCGAGCCCGCCGGCGCCGCCAAGGTGTCCGACGTCAAGAACACCAAGCACAACCTGTCGGCCGGCGGCCCCGGCACGGTGAAGGCGACCACCGAGTCGCAGATCTGCGTGTTCTGCCACACGCCGCACGCCGCCGAGAGCATCCCCGACTCGCCCACGCCGCTGTGGAACCGCAAGCTCTCCGCGGCCACCTACCAGGGCACCACCTACAGCTCCAGCTCGATCGACGCCAGCATCGACGAGCTGTCCCGGGGGCCCGGCGGGCTGTCGCGCCTGTGCCTGTCCTGCCATGACGGCACCATGGCGATCGGCAACGTGAACGTCCTGAACGGCAAGGCCGACCAGGCCATCACCCTGGGCGGCACCGGCGCCGGCGGCACCATGGCGCCCGGCGCGGGCACCACCACCGGCTTCACGCGCAACCTGGGCACCGACCTCACCAACGACCACCCGATCTCCTTCACCTACGACGCGGCGCTGGCCGCGCGCGACGGCGAACTGCGCCCCCCGGACGGCACCATCGTCGGCACGCGCGTGCGCGGCCAGGTCAAGCCCAGGCTGCCGCTGGAAGACGGCAAGATGCAGTGCACCACCTGCCACGACCCGCACCTGCGGGAAACCGATCCCAGCAAGGGCGTCGCCAAGTTCCTGCGCCTGAACCGCCTGCAGGAAAGCGCGCCCACCGGCGGCACCTTCTCCGAGGCCGGCGACATCTTCTGCCTGTCCTGCCACGACAAGGGAGGCCAGACCTGGGCCCTGTCCGCGCACGCCAACCCGCTGGTGGCCAACGAGCAGTTCGGCACCGCCGCGGCCAACCTGCGCGAGTTCCCGGCGGCGCTGCCGGTGTGGCGCGCCGCCTGCCTGAGCTGCCACGACACGCACACCGTGCAGGGCTCGCGCCGGCTGCTGCGCGAAGGCACGGACAGCGTCGCCACGCCCAAGGCCGGCGGCAATCCGGCCATCGAGGAGACCTGCTACCAGTGCCACTCCTCGCTGGCGCAGAGCGTGCTGACCAGCGTGACCACCGTCCCCAACATCAAGGACGACTTCGCGCTGCCGCGCCGCATGCCGATCCGCAACACGGAACAGCAGACCGGCGGCGAGGTGCACGACATCGGTACCGGCACCGGCGTGCAGCGCGGCAAGGATTTCGTGGAAGCGCCGGCGCTCCTGGGCAAGGGCAACCTGGCCAACCGGCACGTGGAGTGCACCGACTGCCACAACCCGCACCGGGTCATCAAGAACCGGCTGTTCAATGCCAGCGCCGCCACGCCGGACGCCGCCGGCACGCACAACCACGCGGCGGGCCACACCAACATCGCCTCGGGCGTGCTCAAGGGCTCGCACGGCGTGGAGCCGGTGTACGGCGGCGCGGCCTTCGGCACCCTGCCGAGCGGCTTCGACATCAAGCGCGGCGACGGCGGCGTGGGCGCCAGCACCGCCGTGGGCAGCACCTGGGTGACGCGCGAGTACCAGGTGTGCCTGAAGTGCCACTCCAACTATGCCTACGACACCCCGCCCAGGCTGGGCGACAGCGGCGGCGGCACGCCCTCGGGCACCAACGGCATGCTGAACTTCACCAACCAGGCCATGGAGTTCCAGGCGCCCGCGACGCACAAGGGCCGGGTCAGCACCACCGACAGCGGCGCCTTCCAGGGCCAGCCGCCGGGGCGGACCTACACGGTGAACTTCGGCACCAACAACCACCGCTCCTGGCACCCGGTGATCGACAGCACGGGCCGCACGCACGCGCTGCGCAACACGGGCGAGTCCTCCTGGCGCGCGCCCTGGAACCTCACCGCCAACGTCGGCTCGCAGACCATGTACTGCAGCGACTGCCACGGCTCGAACACCGCGACCGACACGGTGGTGCCGGCGGGCGGCGAGGACGGCAGTCCCTGGGGCCCGCACGGCTCGACCAACAACTTCATCCTCAAGGGCACCTGGGACGCCGCGAGCGGCAGCGGCCAGGCCAACACCCTGTGCTTCAAGTGCCACAACCCGTCCACCTACTCCAGCTCCGGTGGCGGCGGCAGCACCGGCTTCAACGGCAACCGCGGCAACCTGCACGCCTACCACGCGGGGAGGATCGGGCGCATCCGCTGCACCTGGTGCCACATCGCCGTGCCGCACGGCTGGAAGAACAAGGCCTTCCTGGTCAACCTGAACGACGTCGGGCCGGAGGTCGGGCTGCCGGCGGGCACGCAGGTGCGCAACGGCACCCGCAACACCTACACGAATGCGCCCTACTACCTCAACGCCGTGCTGAAGGTGCGCACCTTCGCCACCAGCGGCAACTGGAACGAGGGCAACTGCGGCTCGGTGGGCGCGCCCGGCAACGGGGCGTCCGGGCGCGACTGGATGCGCGACTCCAGCGAAGCGTGCGAGAACGCGCCCTGAGGCGAACGTGATGCAGTTGCTGCGCACCCTGGCGTCGAACCGGCTCATGATGGCCGGCTTCGCCCTGCTCGCCGCCGGGACCGTGGCCTCGTACAAGCTGCCGGGCGTGCCGGCCGCCGCGCTGGTGGCGCCGCTGGCGCTGCTCGCCGTGAACCTGCTGGCCGCCATCGCCGTGCGCCCGGCGCTGCGCCGCGGCGGGCTGGGCGTGTTCCACGTCGCGCTGCTGGCCCTGCTGCTGTTGGCGGGCTGGGGGCGCCTGGTCCACCTCGACGCGCGGGTGGAGGTGACCGAGGGCACCGTGCTCGATCCGGCGCAGGTCGAGGTCACCCGCCAAGGGCCGTGGCACGGCGACGCCTGGCGCCGCCTCGGCTTCCAGCAAGGCGCCTGGGAGGTGGACTACGCGCCGCGCATGTGGCGCACGCACACCCGCAGCCAGGTGTGGCTGCCGGGGGAACGCACGCCGCTGGTGGTGGGCGACGACACGCCGCTGGTGCTGGATGGTTACCGCTTCTACACCACCTCGAACAAGGGCTTCGCGCCTGTCCTCGGCTGGCAGGTGCCGGGGCAGGAGCCCCTCGTGGGCGTGCTGCACATGCCCTCCTATCCCGCCATGGACTGGAAGCAGGAGCAGGCCTGGACCGCGCCCGACGGCCGCGAGCTGCGGCTGCGGCTGCGCGTGCAGGCCCCGGCCCCGCACGACGCGCCCTGGACCCTGGCGCCGCAGGCCACGCCGGCGACGCTGCTGGTCACGCTGGACGGGCAGCAGCACGAACTTCGGCCGGGCGATGCCGTCCAACTGCCCGGCGCAACCCTGCGCTTCGAACGCCTCCATGGCTGGATGGGCTACAAGATCTTCTACGACCCGACCCTGATCCCCATGCTGGTGGTGGCGCTGGCCGGCGTTGCCGGACTGGCCTGGCACCTGTGGCGGCGCTTCGGCGCGCTGGCGCCCGCGCCAGCCGAAGGAGTCCCGGCGTGATCCACCCGCTCGACACCTGGGTGCTGTACGCCGCCGCCGCGCTGGTGGTGGCCTCGGCGGCCGCCTCCTGGCGCACGCTCGCGCTGGCCGCGAACACGGCGCCGCGCGTCCCCATGCTGCTGGTGGACCTCGCGCTGGCCGCGCTCGCGGCCGGGCTCGCCCTGCGCTGGATGCGCCTGGGCCACGGCCCCTTCCTCAACATGTTCGAGATCCTCGCCAGCAGCCTGCTGAGCCTGGGCCTCATCTGGCGCCTGGCCAGCACGCGCGTGGCCGTGCTGCGCGACACGGCGGCGGTGGTGTGGTCGCTGCTGGCGGTGATGGCGCTGTGGCTGCTGGCCGTGGAGCCGCGCGACAGCATCCTGCCGCCCACCTACGAGATGCCGGTGCTCTGGTTCCACGTGGTCCTGGGCAAGATCTTCCTGGGCTGCGCGCTGGTGGCCACCGGGCTGGCCGGCGTGCTGCTGGCGCGCCGCACCGCGCGCGGCACCCGCTGGTTCCGCCGCATGCCGGCCGACGCCACGGTGGACTTCCTCGCCTGGCGCTTCATGCTGGCGGCCCTGGTGTTCGAGAGCCTGATGCTGATCGCCGGCGCGGTCTGGGCCCAGGACGCGTGGGGCCGCTACTGGGCCTGGGACCCGCTGGAGACCTGGGCCTTCATCACCTGGCTGGCGCTGGCCGCGGCGGTGCACGCCCGCATCACGTGGCGGGTGACGCCGCGGGCGGGCGCGCTGATGATCCTGGGCGTGTTCGCGATCGCCTTCCTCACCTTCTTCGGCGTGCCCTTCGTCACCCTCGCGCCGCACCAGGGAGCCGTATGAAGAACCGCACCACCCTCGCCGCCGTCATCCTGATCGCCGCCCTGCTGCTGGTCGCCACGCTGGTCAAGTGGTTCGCGGAACCGCGCTTCGTCAGCCGCCTGGAACACCAGCAGCGGATGCAGCAGCAGGAGCTGCGCCAGCGCTTCGAGCAGGCGGTGGTCATGCTGCACGCGAAGCAGTACGACCACGCGATCACCGCCTTGCACCGCGTGCTGGAGATCGCCCCGCGCATGCCGGAGGCCCACGCCAACATGGGCTATGCGCTGCTCGGCCTGCAGGAGCCCGGCGCCGCCCGCGGCTTCTTCGAGGCGGCGGTGGAGCTGAACCCGCGCCAGGCCAACGCCTACTACGGGCTCGCGCTGGCCTCGGAGGCCGTGAAGGACTACGAAATGGCGCTGGGCGCGATGCGCACCTACCTGCATTTCGCCCCCGCCCAGGACCCCTACCGCGCCCGCGCGCGCTCGGCGCTGTGGGAGTGGGAGGAGAAGCTCGGCCGCCACGCGGCCGCGCCCGCTTCCGCGCCGCGCCGCGCCGGCCCTAGGGGCAGGCCCTAGGCGACTGCCGAGGCGCTTCCTGTTTCCGGGAACCGCCGCTCCCCCTTCCCCGCGTGCGGGAAGCGGCAGCGGTTTCGATGCGGGTTGCGGGGGGTGGGGGGCTGGCACGGTCCGTGCAGACAGGTGCGCTCCAGGAGCCCCGACTTGCCCATGCCGCTTTCCAGCCCGTCCGGCCTTGCCGCCCGCCCAGCCCCCCGGCTGGTGCGGGCGCTCGCGTCCGGCGGCGTGCTGCTGGGGCTGGCGGCGCTGGCGATAGTCATCGTTCCCGCGGGCGCCGGCGCGTCCGCGAGCGACTACGCCATCCTGTTCCTGCACGTCCCGGCGGCCTGGCTGTCGCTGCTGCTGTTCGGGGCCGCGGCGGCTTGCGCCGCGGTGACCGTGGCCACCCGCCGCCCTGCCGCCGCCATGGCGATGCAGGCGATCGCCCCCGTCGGCGTGGTAGCTTCCGTGCTCGCGTTGTGGACGGGCCTGGCCGGCCAGCGCGCCACCGGCGCCTGGTGGGGCTGGGACGCGCGGCTCGTGTGCGAGCTGGTCCTGCTGCTGCTGTTCGCCGGCGCCATGGCGCTGCGTTCGGTGGGGGCGGAGCCGGCGCGCGCGCAGCTGGCCGTGGCGGTGCTGGTGCTGGTCGGTGCGTTGAACATTCCCATGGTCTACCTCACGGTGGACTGGTGGAATACCCTGCATGAGCGCGCCGCCGCCGGTGTCGGCCGCTCTCCCTACGCCGTCGCGGCCATGGCCGCGATGACGCTGGCGTTCTGCATGTCCGCAGGCGCCGTGGTGCTGGCGCGCCTCCATCGGGGCGCACCCAAGGAGCAAGAATGATTGGTGAAATCGGCCACTTCTGCCTGATCGTCGCGCTGATGCTGGCGCTGGCGCAGGGCGTCCTCCCCCTGGTGGGAGCGCACAAAGGGCGCGCGGCCTGGATGGCGGTGGCGCAGCCCGCGGCCCAGGGGCAGTTCCTGTTCGTGGCCATCGCCTACGCGCTGCTCACGCTGGCCTTCGTGAACAACGACTTCAGCCTGCTGATCGTGGCGCAGCAGTCGAACACGCAGCTGCCGCTGCCCTACCGCATCGCGGGGGTCTGGGGCGGCCACGAAGGCTCCATGCTGCTGTGGGTCCTGATGCTGTGCCTGTGGGGCGTCGCGGTCTCCATGTTCAGCCAGCGCCTGCCCTCGGCCTTCGTGGCCCGGGTGCTGGGGGTCATGGGCCTGCTGGGCACCGGCTTCCTGGCCTTCCTGCTGTTCACGTCCAACCCCTTCGCGCGCCTGATCCCGGCCGCCGCCGAGGGCCGCGACCTGAACCCGCTGCTGCAGGATCCCGGCATGGTGATCCACCCGCCCATGCTGTACATGGGCTACGTGGGCTTCTCGGTCGCCTTCGCGTTCGCGATCGCGGCGCTGCTGACCGGCCGGCTGGACGCCACCTGGGCGCGCTGGTCGCGTCCCTGGACCACCATCGCCTGGATGTTCCTGACGCTGGGCATCGCGATCGGCAGCTGGTGGGCCTACTACGAACTGGGCTGGGGCGGCTGGTGGTTCTGGGACCCGGTGGAGAACGCCTCCTTCCTGCCCTGGCTGGTCGGCACCGGCCTGATCCACTCGCTGGCCGTCACGGAAAAGCGCGGCGCTTTCCGGTCGTGGACGGTGCTGCTGGCGATCTTCGCCTTCTCCTTCAGCCTGCTGGGCACCTTCCTGGTCCGCTCCGGCGTGCTGACCTCGGTCCATGCCTTCGCGACCGACCCCAAGCGCGGCGTGTTCATCCTGGCCTTCCTGGTGGCCGTGGTCGGCGGCTCGCTCGCGCTGTTCGCGGCGCGCGCCCCCAAGGTCGGCCTGGGCGGCCGGTTCACCGCCGTGTCGCGCGAATCCATGCTGATGGCCAACAACGTGCTGTTCTCCGTGGCCGCCGCCAGCGTGATGCTGGGCACGCTCTACCCGCTGCTGCTGGACGCGCTGGAGCTCGGCAAGATCTCGGTCGGCCCGCCCTACTTCGAGGCCGTGTTCGTGCCGCTGATGGCGCCCGCCGTGTTCCTGATGGGCATCGGCCCGCTGACCCGGTGGAAGGACGAATCGCTGCCCGGCCTGGCCAGGCGCCTGCGCTGGGCGGCCGTGGCCGCGGTGCTGGCGACGGGCGTGTCGCTGGCCGCCGGCGGCTCGCTGCTCAGCTCCTTCGGGGTGCTGCTGGCCGCCTGGGTCGCCGGCACCACCGTGCTGGCGCTGGTGGAGCGCACGCGCAACCTGCAGGGCTCGTTCGTGCAGCGCCTGGCGCAAGCCAGGCGCGTGCTGCCGCGCGGCGAGTGGGGCATGCTGCTGGCGCACTTCGGCGTCGGCGTGTTCATCTTCGGGGTGACCATGGTCAAGACCTGGGAAGCCGAGAAGGACGTGAAGATGCAGCCGGGCGACACGGCCACGCTGGGTGGCTACGCCTTCACGATGAAGAGCGTCGGCGAGTACACCGGCCCCAACTACCTGGGCCTGCGCGGCACGGTGGAAATCACCCGCGACGGCAAGCAGGTCGTCACCATATACCCGGAGAAACGGCTGTACACGGCGTCGGGCATGCCGATGACCGAGGCGGGCATCGACGCCGGCTTCACCCGCGACCTGTACGTGTCGATCGGCGAGAACCTGGGCGGCGAGGCCTTCGCGGTGCGCCTGCAGGTCAAGCCCTACATCGACTGGATCTGGGGCGGCGCCTTCCTGATGGCGCTGGGCGGCCTGCTGGCCGCGACCGACCGCCGCTACCGCGTGGCGCGCCGGCAAGCGCGTGCCGCCGCCGAGGGCGCGCTGGCGGGAGCCCGGGCATGAAGCAGCTGTTCGCACTGATCGCCGCGCTGCTGGTGGCAGTGGCCGGCATGGCCACGGCCCGCGCGCAGGTGCAGCAGGAAGCGCCGACGATCGCCTCCGACCCCGCGCTGGAGAAGAAGGTCAACGAGATCGGCCTGGAACTGCGCTGCCTGGTCTGCCAGAACCAGACCATCTCCGACTCCAACGCCGGCCTCGCCGTGGACCTGAAGAACCAGATCCGCGAGCAGCTGCAGGCCGGCAGGAGCGAAAAGCAGATCATCGACTTCATGGTGGAGCGCTACGGCGACTTCGTGCTGTACCGCCCGCCGGTGCGCGCGACCACCATCGCGCTGTGGACCGGCCCCTTCGTGCTGCTGGCCCTCGGCGTGTTCGGCGCCGTGGTGGTGGTGCGCCGCCGCCGCGAGGAAGCCGACAACGCACCCCAACTCACCGAAGCGCAGCGCCGCAAGGCCGCGCAACTGCTCCAGGACGAGCCGGAGACCTCGAAATGACCATCGCCTTCTGGGCCACCGCGGCCCTGCTGCTGGGCGGCGCCATGCTGTTCGTGCTGCCGCCGCTGCTGCGCCCGCCGGCCGTGCGGGACAAGGTGGCTTCGCCGATGGAGGCCTACCGCGAGCAGCGCGCGCAGCTCGACGCCGAACTGGCGCAAGGCACCCTGTCCCCCGCCCAGCACGAGCAGGCGCTGCAGGAACTGCAGGCGCGCGTGGTCGACGAAGTGGGCGACGTGGAAGAACCCGCGCCCGTGCAGCACACGCCGCAGTCCACCGCCTTCGTCGTGGCGGTGGCCCTGCTGATCCCGGCGGGCGCGCTCGCGCTCTACGGCTTCCTGGGCATGCCGGCCGCATTGCGCGGCGGCGACGCCGCGATGGCCGCCGGCGGCGAGCAGTCGCCCCACGCGCTGACGCAGGAGCAGATGGAAGCGATGGTCGAGGGGCTCGCGCAGAAGCTGAAGCAGAACCCGAACGACCCCGCCGGCTGGCACATGCTGGCGCGCTCGTACGTCGCCTTCAACCGCATGCCGGAGGCCGCCCAGGCCTACGAACAGGCCAACGCGCAGGCGCCCGGCGACCCGCAGATCCTGGCCGACTACGCCGACGTGCTGGCGATGGTCAACGGCCGCAAGCTGGAGGGCAAGCCCGAGCAGCTGGTGCTGGAAGCGCTCAAGGCCGATCCCAAGCACCAGAAGGCGCTGGCGCTGGCGGGCACCGCCGCCTTCAACCGCGGCGACCTCCCCAAGGCCGCCGACTGGTGGAAGCAGCTGCTGGCCACCTTGCCCCCGGGTTCCGAGCAGGCCAGGACGGTGCAGGCGAACATCGAGCAGGCCCAGGCCGGCGGCGCGGCCGTCGCGGCGCGGCCGGCGGCACCGTCCGACACC
>JALHLO010000162.1 GCA_022844525.1 Ramlibacter sp. | reverse complement strand
CGGCGTGGCCGCCGCCACCCTGCGCGTGGACGGCCGCGACGTGACCGGCGCCTCGCGCGTGGACGGCAACGGCATCCGCTACGCCGACAACCTGCGCCCGGGCCGCCACGTGGCGGACCTGGTGGTGCGCGACCACGCCGGCAACACCACCCGCCGCCACTGGAGCTTCGACGTCGTGGACGACGGCCGGGGCCGCGGCCGCGGCAATGGCTACGGCTACGGGCGCGACGACGACCACGGCCGCCGCTGGTAAGCACGCAAGGCTGGACGGACGCTCGCGTCCGTTCAGCAAGCGTTCACCTGGCCCGGCCTAAGCTCCCCACTACAACGATCCCCCCAAGGAGCCCTCAATGAAACACCTCGCCCTTCTCGCCCTCCTCGCCGGCGGCACCGCCGCCGTGCAGGCCCAGACCTTCGTCGATCGCGCCCGCGTGCAGGACGTGCAGCCGCAGTACGAGACCGTGCAGGTCCCGCGCCAGGAGTGCACCAGCCAGATCGTGCAGGAAGCCCAGCCGGTCGCCGGCAGCCACAGCTACGGCGGTGCCATCATCGGCGGCGTGGCCGGCGGCATCCTGGGCAACCAGGTCGGCAAGGGCAGCGGCCGGGACGCCGCCACGGCGGCCGGCGCGGTCATCGGCGCCATCACCGGCGACCGCCTGCAGAACAACCAGCCGCAGGGCTACGTGACGGCGCCGCGCGAAGTGCGCAGCTGCCGCACCGTGCACGACCTGCAGCAGCAGCTGACCGGCTACCGCGTGACCTACGAATACCACGGCCAGCTTTACACCACCGTCACGCGCGAGCAGCCGGGCCGCAGCCTGCCCGTTCGCGTGTCCGTCACGCCGCTGGAAGAGCGGGAGTACGATCGCCGTCGTTGACCCAGAGGAAGCCGCCTGCCGTGAACACCCCCCGCAAGTTCCTGTGCGCCATGCTGCTCGTGCTGGCCGGCCTGCCCGCCTGGGCGGCCGCCACGCGCGACGAAGCCGCGGCCGTGGCCCAGCGCGAGACGGGGGGCCGCGTGCTGTCGGTGGACCAGGCCGACGCGGGCGGGCGCCCGGTCTGGCGCGTGAAGGTGGTCACCCCGCGCGGCGACGTCCGGGTCATCCTGGTGGAAGTCACCGGAGCCCGCGACGACCGCGGCCGGGGCCGCGGTGGCGACGACTTCGACGGGCGTGGCCGGGGCCGGGGCGGTGACGACGGCGAAGGTCGCGGACGGGGCCGCAACCGCGGCGGCCGCGACTTCTGAGCACGGAGCCCCGGCCGCCATGCGCCTCCTCGTGATCGAAGACGACGCCGCCCTGCGCCTGGGCCTGGCCCTGCAGCTGGAAAAGGAAGGCTACCGCGTCGACCAGGCCAAGGACGGCGAGGAAGGCCTGTTCCTCGCACGTGAATATCCTTTCGACCTGGCCATCGTCGACCTCGGCCTGCCCAAGCTGAACGGCCTGACCATCGTGCAGCGCCTGCGCGAGGAGGGCAAGACCATGCCGCTGCTGATCCTCACCGCGCGCGGCAGCTGGCAGGACAAGGTGAGCGGCCTGGAAGCCGGCGCCGACGACTACGTGGTCAAGCCCTTCGAATACCCGGAACTGGCCGCGCGCGTGAAGGCGCTGCTGCGCCGCTCGATGAAGGCGGCCAGCGAGGTCATGAGCTTCGGGCCCATCACCATCGACTTCTCCTCGCAGAAGGTGCAGCTGGGAGGCGAGCCGCTGGAGCTGACCGCCTTCGAATACCGCATGCTCGAATTCCTGGCGCGCGAGCGCGCGCGCATCGTGCCCAAGCAGGAGCTGTCCGACTACCTCTACCCGCACGGGGAGGACCGCGACAGCAACGTGCTGGAGGTGCTGATGGGGCGGCTGCGGCGCAAGCTGGACCCGGAGGGCAAGCTCGCGCCCATCGAGACGGTGCGCGGGCGGGGTTACCGCTTCACCCTGGAATGACGCCCGGGTATTCGATCCGGGCTCGACTCCTCCTCGGCGCCGCGCTGGTGCTGGTGGCCTTCATGGCCGGCGCCGGCCTCGCCGTGCAGCGCGCCCACGCCGACAGCGTGCGGGCCGTCCACTTCGGGCGGCTGCAAAGCACCATCTACCTGCTGCTGGCGCGCGCCGAGCTCGATGCCAACGGCGCGCTGGTCATGCCCTTCGGCTTCGCCGAGCCGCGGCTGTCGCTGCCGCAGTCGGGGCTGTACGCCAGCATCTGGAACGTCAACCGCGGCGAGCAGTGGCGCTCGCCCTCCACGCTGAACATAGCCCCGCCGTTCCGGCGTGAAGGCGTGCAGACCGGGCAGTGGCGCAACGAGGTCATCGAAGCGCCGGGGCGCTCGTACCTGGCGGTGAGCTACGGCGTGAACTGGGCCACCGGCGACAAGGCGGCGCCGCTGGTGCTGTCGGTGGTGGAGGACCGCGCCGAATTCGACCGCGAGATCGCGGTGTTCGCGCGCACGCTGTGGGCCTGGCTCGGGGGCGCCGGAGTGCTGCTGCTGCTGGCGCAGACGCTGCTGCTGCAATGGGGCCTGGCGCCGCTGCGGCGCGTGGCGCGCGAGATCGGCCGCATCGAAAGCGGCGAGCAGGCGCGCATCGAGGGCCGCTACCCCACCGAGATCCTGCCGCTGACGGACAACCTGAACACGCTGATCCAGCAGGAGCGCGTGCGGCAGGGCCGCTACAAGGAGGCCTTGAGCTTCCTGGCCCACAGCCTGAAGACGCCGCTGGCGGTGCTGCGCAACGCGCTGGGCGACCCGCAGCAGCTGCCCTCCGCGGTGCAACAGCAGGTGGCGCGCATGGACGACATCGTGCAGCACCAGCTCGGGCGCGCCCGGGCCGGGGGCGCCACCCGCTTCGCGCCGCCGGTGCTGATCGCGCCCGTGCTGGACCGGGTGCGCGATGCGCTGGCGAAGGTCTACGCGGAAAAGAAGCTCACGATCGTCACGGACTGCCAGCCGGACCTGAGCTGGCGCATCGACGAGGGCGACCTGTTCGAGATCCTGGGCAACACGATGGACAACGCCGCGAAGTGGGCGAAGTCACGGGTGGTGGCGCGCGCGGCGCGCGTGGACGGGAAGCTGGTGATCCGGGTGGAGGACGACGGGCCGGGGTTCTCGGATACGGAGTCGGTGCTGCAGATCCACGTGCGCGGCGATGAGCGCGTGCCGGGGCATGGGGTGGGGCTGGCGGTGGTGAATGACCTCGTTGCCAGCCACCATGGGAAGTTGACGCTTTCGCGCAGCTCGCTGGGCGGCGCGCTGGTGGAAATCGTACTGCCCTCGGCGTGAAGGTTTCGATCAGCTCGCCCCTAGGCGTGTGCCGTCCCCCGCGACAAGGCATGCACCGGCGGCTTGCTGAAGACGACTTCGCCGGTGGCGACGTGCACCACCTCGATCACCGCACCCGGGTCGGTGCGGCTCTTCGCCGCCAGCGTGATCGCAGCGCAGCGGTCTTCGACCAGCACCTGCTGCTCGCCGGGCTGGCGGCACAGGATGCCCCACATGGGCGCGCTGCATTGAACACGGTAGCCCCGAGGCGCGTCGCAGGTCACTCCCCCATCGCGCAGCTTGCATGACTTCATTTGTTTGTCTCCTCGCTTCCTCCGCTCGGACGCGGAGGATTGTCGAGAGGCGGCGAGCCGGGTGTAGGACGAATCCGTCAAACCGACGCGTGGCGCCGTTTTGCTGATATGCGTCAAAGCGCGCGGCACAATGCCCGCCCAGGAGCGAAGCAAAGCGATGCCTGCCGATCCGCCGATTCCCTACATGGAACGCACGCGCGCGTGGTACCTCGCGCTCGGGTACGGCAACCCCTATCGCTACGCGCGGTTCGACGACGTGCCGTTCCAGCCCCTGCGCAAACCCTTGCGCGACTGCGTCGTGACGCTGCTCACCACGGCCGCGCCCTTCCAGCCTGACAAGGGGCCGCAGGGCCCCGGCGCACCGTACAACGCCGCGGCCAAGTTCTTCGCGCCCTACACCGGCGACACCGCGCGCGACCACGACCTGCGCATCGCGCACGTCGCGATCGACCGCAAGCACACCTCCATGGAAGACGGCAACAGCTGGTTCCCGCTGCCGCTGATGCGCCGCCTGGCAGCGCAGGGCCGCTTCCGGCTCGCGCCACGCTTCCACGGCGTGCCGACCAACCGCAGCCAGCGGCACACGATCGAGGTGGACCTGCCGGTCGTCGTGCAGCGTTGCCGCGACGACGGCGTGGACGCCGCCGTGCTGGTTCCCAACTGCCCGGTGTGCCACCAGACCCTGGCACTCGCGGCGCGCGCGCTGGAAGCCGCGGGCATCGCCACCGTCGTCATGGGTTGCGCGCGCGACATCGTGGAGCACGCGGGCGTGCCGCGCCTGCTGTTCAGCGACTTCCCCCTGGGCAACGCCGCCGGCAAGCCGCACGACCGCGCGTCCCAGGAGGCCACGCTGGCGATGGCCCTGGACCTGCTGGAGTCCGCCGCCGGTCCCCGCACCACCGTGCAGTCGCCCCAGCGCTGGGCCGATGCCCCGGACTGGAAGCTCGATTACTGCAATCCGGAGCGGCTCACCCCCGGCGAACTGGCGCGCCTGCGGGCCGAATTCGACGCCGGCAAGGAAACGGCCCGCGCCCTGCGACCCCCCGGTTCGCCCTCTTGACTCGGCTGTTGGCCGTTACAGAATGGGACGGACGGCGACAAGCGACCGATGAGCGGTCGGGCCGGGCCGGAGGATGTGCAATGGTGAACTGGTTCAAGCGCAATGACGGCGGTCGCGTCGAGGCGCCTGCGCGCACGCAAGCGGCGCCCCGGCCGCGCGTCACGCCCCGGCCGGAAGTCGAGGCGGTAGCCCCGCCGCTGCCCGAAGTGGTGGCCGAAGGCAACACCCAGGCGGACTGGAGCGCCTGGGAAGACTCGATGACCGCGCTGGACAGCCAGTTGCAGGGGCTGGACCCGTCCAGCCGCATCCAGGTGCGCGACACGGGCGCCACGCCGCTGGAAGAAGCCGACGCCTTCGCCCGGCTCGGCCGCCGGCGCGACCTCTGAGCCTCAGCGCAGCGAGCCGATGTAGGCCGACAGGGCCTTGATCTCCAGGTCGGTCAGGGCCTTGGTGGCCTTGAACATCCGGTCCTCGACGCGGTCCCTGTTCTCGCGGTAGCGGCGCAGGCTCATGTCCAGGTAGCCGGGGTGCTGGCCGGCGATGCGCGAATTGCGCTCGCTGCCGCCGCCGGAGAGCCCGTGGCAGCGCTTGCAGGCGTCCTCGTACAGGGTCTTGCCGCTGGCGGCCAGCGTCGGGTCGGACACCTTGAAGCTGGCGGGCTCCTGGTTCGTGTAGTACACGGCGACCGCGAAGCGCTCCTCGTTGCTCATGGCCTTCACCAGGCCTTCCATGAAGAAGTTGCCGCGGCGGCGGCCGTCGTGGAACTTGTTCAACTGGTTCAGCACGTAGACGGTGTTCTGGCCCGCGAGGTTGGGCACTTCCGGCAGCACGCTGTGGCCGGCTGGTCCATGGCAGTTCGCGCAGAAGGTGGCGAGCTTGGCCCCCTGCTTGTAGGCCTGCTCCATGAGCTTCGGGTCCTGGCGGGCGGCGACCACCTTGTCCTGCGCCCACTGCGGCAGCACCAGCAGCGGACTCGACGCGGGCGGCGTGGCGGCGGTGGCCGCGGGAGCGGCCGTTTGCGCCCAGAGGGCTGCGGCGCTGGCGCCGAGGAGGGCCGCGACGGCGATGCGCAGGACGTGGACTTTCATGGCACCATGATGCAGAGTCACACATCCGGTTGCATTGAGAAACATCAACTGGGCGGCTCAGGCGGATTCGCCCATCCGGCTCCCGAACTCACCACGCCGGAGGCGGCCTGCCGCAGCAAGCAGGAAGGGACGGCATGGGACAGGTTTTCAGGCAGGGGCGCAGGGCCCTGGTCTTGGCGGCGGCGCTGCTGCCCGCCCCGTGGGCGCACGCCGACGACGGCGTGGGCGCCAACGCGCTGCTGGTCGGGCAGACGATCACCTTGCAAGGCGGCAGGAACGCGTACGGCGTGTCGGTGCTGGACGGCGTCAACGCCTACCTGCGCCACGCGAACGAGGCGGGCGGCGTGCACGGACGGCGCATCGTGCTCAAGACGCTGGACGACGACAACAGCGCGGCGCGCGCGGAAGCCAACGCGCGCGAACTGGTGCTGCAGGACAAGGTGTTCCTGCTGTTCGGGCCTATCGAGGGCGGGCCGTCCACCGCGGTGATGAAGGCGGCCATCGACCTGAAGGTTCCCCTGTTCGGGCCGATGGCGGGATCCCCCACCCTGCGCAGGCCGCACCAGCCGCTGGTGTTCCCGGTGCGCAGCGAGCACCGCGACGAGTTCCGCGCCTTGCTGCAGTACGCGAAAAGCACAGGCGTGACGCGCGCGGCCTTCGTGCGCTCGGACTCGGAAACGGGGCTGCAGCACCTGGAGAACTTTCGCGCGCTGTGCCGGGAACTGGGCATGCAACTGGTGGCGGACCTGCCCTACCAGTCCGACATCGACGACGCGCAGATCGACGCCATGGCGCAGCGCATAGGCGCGTCGGGAGCGCAGGTGGTGGTCAACCACGGCGGCTCCGGCATGTACGAGCGCCTGATCCGCAAGGCACATGCGCAAGGCGTCAAGGCTTCGTTCAGCGCGGTGAATTCCGGGTCGGCGCAGCTGGCCGCCAACCTGGGCGAACAGGCGCACGGCATGGTGTTCTCGCAGGTCGTGCCCAACCCGATGGAACGCAAGACCGAGGTGGCGCGCGAGTACCGCGACGTGTTCGCCCGCTACCACCCGGGCAAGCCCTTCTCCTATGGCAGCCTGGAGGGCTACATCACGGCCAAGGCGCTGGTGGAGGCGCTGCGCATCGCCGGCCCGCGCCCCACGCGCGAGGGCTTCGTGCAGGCCCTGCACAAGGCGGGCGGCATCGCGTTCAACGGCCTGCGCATGCGCTACCAGCCCGGCGACCACGCAGGGCTGAACCTGGTGGACCTGGCGATCTTCTCGCGCGACGGGCGCTTCCTGCATTGAACGCGCGCCGGCCGCTCAGGTGGTCGGCACCAGTGCGCCCTTGAACAGCACGGGGCCGGTGGGGCCGCTGCCGGCCGGCGCGCCGCCCTTGGGTTCCAGGCTGATCGCCAGCGCGGGGACCTGCCGCACCTGCCCTTCCCCGGCGGTGAGGCGTACCACGGTGCCGCGGTCCACCACCCCCAGGGACTGCGGCGCGGCGCCCGCGGGCAGCGCCCACAGCTGCAGCGAGCGGTCCTGCCCTTCCTGGAAGCTGCCCAGCCGCTTGAGGGTGAGCGTTCCGTGCCGCGCATCGAAGGTGACCAGCATCGCGGGCGCCGACCGGTCGTCCTCCAGCATCGCGACGTAGCGGATCTCCGGCGTCGCACTCAGCTGCGACAGCTGCGCGCCGGTGTAGGCGGCCAGCACGAAGGCCAGGACCGAAGCCAGGCCGCCAGCCAGCGCCGCGGCACGCCAGAAGCCGGTGCGCGCCGCGGGCCGCGCTCGCGCCCCCTGCGCCTGCGCGTCGGCTTCCTGGCGCAACTGGATCGCGATGCGCTTCCAGACATTGGGGCTCGGGGCCTCGCCCGTTTGCAGCTCGGTCATGGCGGACAGTCGCTCCTGCCAAAGGAGGGCGGCGGCGCGCAGCGCGGGGTTCTGCCGCGCAAGGGTTTCGAAGCGGCGCCGCGCGGCACCGCGCAGCGTGCCGAGCGCATAGGCGGCCGCCACGCGGTCGGCCAGTTCGGGGGAGCGCATCAGGTTCATGCGGCGGTCCTCAGGCGAAACGCGACATGCAGCCGCGCAGCTGGTCCAGCCCGCGCCGGATCCAGGTCTTGACGGTGCCCAGCGGCAGCTGCAGCCGGGTGGCGAGCTCGCCGTGGCTCAGGTCGCGCAGGTAGGCCAGGCTCAGGACCTCGCGTTGCCGGGACTCGAGCTTGCGCAGGCATTCGTGCAGGGCCCAGGCGGCTTCGCTCGCCTGCCGCGTATCCATCGGGTTGGCGGCGTCGCCGGGCACGGCCTCCTCGAAGGCGCTGTCGATCTCCAGCGCCGTGTCCGCGCGTTCGCTGGTGCGCCGGCGCAGGAAGTCGATGGCGCGGCTGCGCACGATCATCCCCAGCCAGGCCAGCGGCGGACTGAGCGCGCCGCGGTAGCTGTCGGCCACGCGCCACACCTGCAGGTAGGCTTCCTGCAGCACGTCCTCCGCCCAGTCGCGCTTGCCGACGATGCGCAGGGCCAGCCCATAGAGCTTGCGCGAACTCAGCTCGTACAGCGTACGGAAGGCGGCCTCGCGTTCGGCCAGGGGCAGCGCGCGGTCCGCCATGCGGTCCAGCAGGGCGATCAGTCGGGGGTCGTCGGACGGGTCCATGTCCTGAAGCTACGCGACAAGTGCGCGAATGGATTCAAACCCGTCGGGCGCGCGGGGAATTGCGAATCCGGTCCGGCCCCGCGGCGCGTACTGGGTGGGTCGCAACCGCGGCGCAACACCAAGGAGCCCCCCATGTCCACCACCCAGCCTTCCCGTCGCTTCTTCCTCGGCACCTCCGGCGTGCTGTCGGCCACCGCCATCGCCCTGCTCGCCGGGCGCGACGCGCTGGCCCAGGGGATGGCCTCGGACCCGTCCAAGGACGTGAACATCCTGAACGTCGCCCTCGGCCTGGAGCACGAGGCCATCAACGCCTACCAGCTCGCTGCCGGCAGCGGCCTGCTGAAGAAGCCCGTGCTGGACGTCGCCCTGCAGTTCCAGGGCCACCACAAGGCACACCGCGACGCGCTCGCCGCCACCATCCAGAAGCTCGGCGGCCGCCCCGCCGCCGAACTGCGGTTGGAGGACTACGCGCGCGCGCTCGGCGCCGAGTCGCTGAAGACGCAGGCCGACGTGCTGATGCTGGCGTCGCGGCTGGAACTGGGCGCGGCCAATGCGTACCTGGGCGTCATCCCGGCTTTCGCCAGCCGCGAACTCGGGCAGGTCGCCGCCCGCCTGGCGGCCGACGAAGCGATGCACTTCACCGTGCTGAACAGCGCGCTGGGCAAGCCGACGCCGGCGGCCGCGCTCAGTTTCGGCGCCTGAACGGCAAGGCCGCTTGCAGCGCGCGTCAGCGGCGCGCGAACACCGGCTGGTCGAAATGCGCCACGCGGGTCGTGCGGCCCGCGATGCACACCTCGCGGAACTGGTAGAGCACGGCGGCCGTGGGCGCGGCGATCCACGAGTGGCCCACCGGCATGCGCAGGATCTCCCGGCCGGGGTCTTCGGAGGGCTCCAGCAGCGGCGCGTCGGCGCGCATGAATTCGGCCACGGGAATGCGGTGGATGCTGGCGACCTCGTGCGCGTTCGGCACCAGGTCCCGGGCCTGGCCGGCCCAGACCACCACCGGCGTGATGACGAAGCCCGAGCGGCTGACGTAGTCGTCGAGCGTGCCGAGCACATCGCCCGGGTCCAGGCGCAGGCCGACTTCTTCCTCCAGCTCGCGCAGCGCGGCGGCTTCCGCCGACTCGTGCGCGTCGATGCGGCCCCCGGGCAGCGCCCACTGCCCGGCGTGGTTGCGCAGCGTGAGGGCGCGACGGGTGAGCAGGAGGGCGGCTTCGCCGCTCCATGCCGCGGGTTGCGGCACGCCCGCGACCCCCGCGCCCGCGCCCTCCTCGACCAGCGCGACCGCGACGGCGGCGGC
>JALHLO010000161.1 GCA_022844525.1 Ramlibacter sp. | reverse complement strand
GACCTGGACCCAACGGGCGCTGGCGCAGCTGGCGAGCGCCGCGACCAGCCCCAGGGCCAGGGCCGCCGCCGCCAGCGGGCCGGACAGCTGCGACCAGGCGATCGCCACCAGGCCTCCGACGGGGCCCAGCACCGACGCGAAGGCCAGGAGCAGGCGCAGGTTCAGCGTGTTGCGGGGGCGCCGGGCTGCGGCCGGCGCCAGCGGCGGCTCCGCGATGCTCGCACGCGGCACGGCGAGGCTGCTTGCATTCATGGGTCTCCTCCTCGACGACGGGCATGCGCGGACTGCCTGCCACGCTTTCGCCTGGGACAAATTGTTCACGCCTGGTGCGCCCTTGCCTAGGGGTCCAGGCACGATTGGCCGCAATCGACGGTCCGCTGTGCAGAATTCGCCACGCCCCCGGTCCCCCGCCGGCGGGTCCCTACACTAGGCCGGATGGAGAACAAGGACAGGGGACACGACCGCCGGCTGGTGCTCTGGCTGTCGCTGGCGCAGCTGATCACCTGGGGCAGCGTGTTCTACACCTTCGCGCTGCTGCTGGAGCCGGTGGAGCGCGAGCTGGGCCTCACGCGCGCGCAATCCTCGCTGGCCTTCAGCCTGGCGCTGCTGGCCGAAGGCGTGTTCGCCTATCCCGTGGGCCGCTGGATCGACCGCGGCCACGAGCGCGCCGTGATGACCGCCGGCTCGCTGCTGGTGGCGGTCGCGCTGGGCGCGCACGCCTTCATCCGGTCGGTCGAGGGCTTCTACGCCGTGTGGTTCGTGCTCGGCGCGGCGCTCGCCGCCACGCTGTACACGCCGGTCTTCGCCGTCGTCACGCGCCGCTTCCCGCAGGACTTCCGGCGCGCCATCATCACCATGACCTTCCTGGGCGGCCTCGCCAGCAGCGTGTTCATCCCGCTGTCGGCGTGGCTGATCTCCGCCCTCGGCTGGCGCGACGCGCTGCTGGTGCTGGCCGCCGTGCACCTGCTGGTGTGCGCGCCGCTGCACGCGGTGTGCCTGCGCGGGGCGCCGGCGGCCCGCCTCGCCAAGGCCACCGGCGGCCATTCGCCGGCCACGCTGCTGCGCAGCGCGCCCTTCCTGCTGATCGGCGTGTTCGTGGTCGGCATGATGGCCATCACGGCCGCCATCCCGCCGCACCTGATCAGCCTGCTGCGCGAAAGCGGCTTGCACGAGGCCTGGGTGATCGCCATCCCGGCCACCATCGGCGTGATGCAGGTGCTGGGCCGGCTGCTGCTGTACTTCTTCGAGCACCGCTTCGACCTGCACGTGGCCAACCGGCTGATCCCGCTGCTGATCCCGCTGGCGCTGGCCGCGCTGATCGCCGGCGCGGCCTCGCCCGCGGCGGGGATCGCCTTCGTGGTGCTCTACGGCCTGGGCAACGGCATGCTCACCATCGTCAAGGGCACGGCGATCGCGCAGTACGTGAACCGCGAGCACGTGGCCTCGCTCAATGGCGCGCTCGGCCTGCCGCAGGCGATCGCGCGCGCGATCGCCCCGCTGCTGCTCGGACTGCTGTGGTCGCGCGAGGTCGGCTACCGCTGGGGGCTGGCGGTGCTGCTGGTGGTGGGGATCGTGGCGGCGCTGGCGCTGGTCCTGGCGCAGAAGCGTTCGCTGTTGCCCCGGTAGGTGGGAGTTCGCCGGTGGCTCACCTCCAGCCTACGCAGGCGGCGCGTGCCGCGGTTCGGCGCTGCGCGCGCTCACCACGACCTACGAGGTCGGCCCCCGTAGGCCGTGGTGAGCCCGCAGGCGAACCGCGACACCCGCACAGCGCTCACTGCACCGGCATTCCCGCCCGCAGTCGCCGCTCCCCCTTGCGCCGCTCCGCCTTCGGCACCTGCGGCGCGCCCTGCTGCTCGGCCACGAATTCCTCCAGCGCGCGCGCGCAGCTCGCCCCGAACAGCAGCACGGCCGAAGAGAAGTAGATCCACATCAGCAGCACGATCAGCGAACCGGCGGCCCCATAGGCCGACACCACCGCGGCGCTGGAGAGGTACAGCGCGAGCAGCTGCCGGCCGATCGTGAACAGGATCGCGCCCATGCACGCGCCGACGATGAGGAAGCGCGCGCGCGGCTTCGGCCCGCTGCTCAGTCGCATGAGGCCGGCGAACAGCGCCGCGCCCACCACGAAGCCCAGCACCTCGTTGAGCACCCGCACCGCGAGTTCCACCGGCAGCCGGCTGCCGGCCCAGCCCGAGAACAGCGCCAGCATCGTGGACACCACCAGCGACACCAGCAGCAGGAAGCCGAACACGAGGATGTAGCCGATGCCGCGCAGCCGCAGGGAGGCCGCGTGCTTCCAGTCCTGCTTGGGCGGCGCGCCCCGCCCCTGCGACCACACCAGCGCGAACGCGTCCTGCAGTTCGCCGAAGACGCCGGTGGCACCGAACAGGAGGACCACGAAGCCGACGACGCTGGCGGCGATGCCCTCGGACGGCTCCTTGGCGCTGGCCAGTGCCTGCCTGATCACCTCCGCGCCCTGGTCGCCCATGATGGAGCCGAGCTGCCTAAGCAGCCCCGACTCGAGCATCTCGCGATCGACCCACCAGCCGAGGATCGCGACGATGGCCAGCAGCAGCGGCGCCAGGCTCAGGATGCCGTAGAAGGACATGGCCGCGCTCATGCGCATGCCCCCCGCGCCGCTCCACAGCGTGAACGCGCGCGCGATCGGCTTCAGGGGCTGCGCCAGCCGGCGCAGCGAAGCCGGGATACGGTCGGAAAACGCCATGCCGGCGAGCATAGCGGTCCCCGGGGCGCAGCGGTGACCGGCGCCGCCTTGTGCCAGCGGCAGGAGGCGGGCGCCCCCCGCCGGGACGGCTCAGGAGCCGGCGATCGAAACGGTCTTGCCCTGCACCCGCACCACGGAGCCGGCCTTCCAGGCCGGCTGCGACGCGTGCTCGAAGGTGCGGGTGCTGCCGTCGCGCATCTGCACGCGGGTGACCCAGACTTCCTTGGCGGTCACGTGCTTCTGCACCTCGTTGCCGGCGAAGCCCCCACCGACGGCGCCGGCCACGGTGAGCGCGGTCTTGCCGTTGCCCTTGCCGAACTGGTTGCCGATCAGGCCACCGGCAGCGGCGCCGGCGACGATGCCGACCGCGCCGCCCTCACCCTTGCGCTTGACCTTCTTGACGTCCTGCACCGCGCCGCAGTTCTCGCAGCCCTGGGCCTGCAGCTTCTTGGCGATGCCGGGCGGCAGCCCGTGGGGGTTGTCGGCGATGGCGCCGGCGGCGGTGACCGCCAGCAAGGCGGCAATGGCGAACTTCTTCATGGCTTTTTCCTCCGATCCGCCATTCAACGGCCCGGCAGGCGCCCCGGCGCACACGAAGCTCAACCGTTCGTGCAATGCTTCACAGATTCGGCGCCAGCAGCCGTTCCAGCTCGGTCCGGTCGGCGCCCCGGCGTTGCGCCTGGTCCACGAGCTGGTCCTCGCCGATGCGCCCGACGTTGAAGTACTGGCTGTCGGGATGCGCGAGGTAGAAGCCGCTCACGCTGGCCGCCGGCGACATCGCCATGCTGTCGGTCAGGCCCATGCCGATCTCCTCCGGGTGCAGCAGCGCGAACATGTCGCGCTTGACGCTGTGGTCCGGGCAGGCCGGATAGCCGGGGGCCGGGCGGATGCCGCGGTACTTCTCGGCGATCATGTCCTCGTTGCTCAGGGCCTCGTCGGCCGCGTAGCCCCACAGGTCCTTGCGCACGCGTTCGTGCAGCGCTTCGGCCAGCGCCTCGGCGAGGCGGTCGGCCAGCGCCTTGAGCATGATGGCGGAGTAGTCGTCGTGGTCGGCCAGGAAGTACTGCTCCTTCTTCTCCACGCCCAGGCCCGCGGTCACCGCGAACACGCCCACGTAGTCGTCGGCCACGCCCTTGGGCGCCACGAAGTCGGCCAGGCAGCGGCTCGGGCGCATCACGCCGTCGATGGCCTGCTTCTCGGTCTGCTGGCGCAGGCCGTACCAGGTGAGCACCGGCTGCGTGCGGCTTTCGTCGGCGTACAGCTGGATGTCGTCGTCGTTGACGGTGTTGGCCGGCCAGAAGCCCATCACCGCGCTGGCGGTGAGCCAGCGGCCTTCGATCAGCCGCTTCATCATGCGCTGGGCATCGGAGAACACGCGCACGGCTTCGGCGCCCACGACCTCGTCCTTCAGGATGTCCGGGAAGCGCCCGGCCAGGTCCCAGGTCTGGAAGAAGGGACCCCAGTCGATGTGGCGGGCGAGCTCCGCCAGGTCGTAGTTCTTGAACACGCGGCGGCCGATGAATTTCGGCTTGGGCGGCACGTAGTGCGACCAGTCGATGGGCGTCTTGTTGGCGCGGGCCTTGGCCAGCGGCCACAGCACGGCCTGCTTCTTGTTGGCGTGCAACTCGCGCACCTTGGCGTAATCGGCGTTCACTTCGGCGATGTACTTCGCCGCCTGCTCGGACAGCAGGCTGGAGGCGACGCTGACGCTGCGCGAGGCGTCCGGCACGTACACCACCGGCCCTTCGTAGTGCGGCGCGATCTTCACCGCGGTGTGGACGCGGCTGCAGGTGGCGCCGCCGATCAGCAGCGGGATCTTCTTCACGCGGAAGTGCTCGTCCTTCTGCATCTCGCTGGCGACGTACTGCATCTCCTCCAGCGAGGGCGTGATCAGCCCCGACAAGCCGACGATGTCCGCGCCCTCGACCTTGGCCCGCGCCAGGATCTCGTGGCAGGGGACCATCACGCCCATGTTGATCACCTCGAAGTTGTTGCACTGCAGGACCACGGTGACGATGTTCTTGCCGATGTCGTGCACGTCGCCCTTGACGGTGGCGATGACGATCCGGCCCTTGGCGCGCACGTCCTCGCCGGCGGCTTCCTGCTGCTTCTTCTCTTCCTCGATGTAGGGGATGAGGTGCGCCACCGCCTGCTTCATCACGCGCGCGGACTTCACCACCTGGGGCAGGAACATCTTGCCGGCGCCGAACAGGTCGCCGACGATGTTCATGCCGTCCATCAGCGGCCCTTCGATCACGTGCAGCGGCCGGCCACCCTTGGCCAGCAGCTTGCGGTACATCTCCTCGGTGTCGGCGACGATGTGGTCGGTGATGCCGTGCACCAGCGCGTGCGCCAGGCGCTGCTCCACGGCCAGCGCGCGCCACTCGTTCTTCCTGCCCTCGTCCTTGGCCGCGCCCTTGGCCTGCTCGGCGACCTCGACCAGCCGCTCGCCCGCGTCGGGGCGGCGGTTCAGCACGACGTCCTCCACCCGCTCGCGCAGCTGCGGCTCGAGGTCGTCGTACACGCCCACCATGCCGGCGTTGACGATGCCCATGTCCATGCCCGCCTGGATCGCGTGGTACAGGAACACGGTGTGGATCGCCTCGCGCACCGGGTCGTTGCCGCGGAAGGAGAAGCTGACGTTGGAAACCCCGCCCGAGACCTTGGCGCCCGGCAGGTTCTGCTTGATCCACTTGACCGCCTCGATGAAGTCGACGGCGTAGTTGTCGTGTTCCTCGATGCCGGTGGCGATGGCGAAGATGTTGGGGTCGAAGATGATGTCTTCCGGCGGGAAGTCCACTTCGTCCACCAGGATGCGGTAGGCCCGCTGGCAGATCTCGATCTTGCGCTGGTACGTGTCGGCCTGGCCCTTCTCGTCGAAGGCCATCACCACGGCGGCGGCGCCGTAGCGGCGCACCAGCGTGGCCTGGCGGCGGAACTCGGCCTCGCCTTCCTTCATGCTAATCGAGTTGACGATGCCCTTGCCCTGGATGCAGCGCAGCCCGGCCTCGATCACTTCCCACTTGGAGGAGTCGATCATGATCGGCACGCGCGCGATGTCGGGCTCGCTGGCGATCAGGTTGAGGAAGCGCACCATGGCGGCCTTGCTGTCCAGCATGGCCTCGTCCATGTTGATGTCGATCACCTGCGCGCCGTTTTCCACCTGCTGGCGCGCGACGGCCAGCGCCTGCTCGAACTGGCCGGCGAGGATCATGCGGGCGAAGGCCTTCGAGCCGGTCACGTTGGTGCGTTCGCCGATGTTGACGAACAGCGAGCCCGGGCCGATGGAGACGGGCTCCAGGCCGGAAAGCTTCATGGGGGGGACGTCGGGCTGCTGCATTCACTCACCTCGTTGGGGGTCCGGGTGAGCGCGGTTGGGGACATCTCAAGCCTGACGACGCGAAGTCGCTGCAGCGCTCCTTGAGCTGGGGGCATTTTAGCGCGGGGCGCTCTGTCGCGGTTCGCCTGCGAGGCTCACCACGACCTACACGGGGGCATCCGGCTCCCGTAGGTCGTGGTGAGCGCGCGCAAGCGCCGAACCGCGACAGCCGTCCCGGCAGGTCGTGGTGAGCGCGCGAAAGCGCCCGAACCGCGACACCCGCTGCCTCACAAAGGCAGATCCGCCTTCTTCAGCGTCCGCAGCACGAAACTCGACTTGCTGTGCCGTATCCCCTTGATCTTGTACAGCCGCTCCCGCAGCAGCCGCTCGTAGTCCCGCGTGTCCTTCACGGCGATGCGCAGCAGGTAGTCGTACTCGCCCGACACCAGGTAAGCCTCCACCACCTCGGGAATCGCCGCCAGCGTCTCGCCGAACTTCTCCAGCGTGTTGTCCGAGTGGCTGTCCAGCGTGACCTGCACCAGCACCGTGTCGTTCAGGCCCAGCGCCTGCGGGTTCAGCCGCACGGTGTAGCCCTCGATCACGCCGGCCAGTTCCATCTTCCGGATCCGCTCCCAGCAGGGCGAGGCCGACAGCCCCACCGCCTGCCCGACCTGCTGCAGGCTGGCCCGGGCGTCCTGCTGCAGGACCTTGAGGATTTTGCGGTCGATGGCGTCCATGGCCGCGATCTTATCGGGCGGGAAGCGCCTTTTCCGAAGGTTTTCCGGCGACTGACCGATCCCGCCAGAAAATCAGCAAGACTTTCCGGGCCCGTCCAGGCACAGTGGATGCCGTGGGTCCAGCGCTTACCGGCCAGGGCCCACGGCGAGGAGCCGGCGGGTTACCGCCCGCCGGCGGACCTGGTGCCAGGCCTCAGGCCGCTTCCCGGTAGAAGAAGCTTTTCTGAACGCTGCGCGCGGCCAGCGGCTCCACCTGCTGGCGGATCGCCGCGATGTGTTCCGGCGTCGTACCGCAGCAGCCCCCCACGATGTTCACCAGCCCCTCGGCCGCGAACTCGCGCAGCAGCCGCGAGGTGTCTTCCGGCTTCTCGTCGAAGCCGGTGTCGCTCATCGGGTTGGGCAGGCCGGCGTTGGGGTAGCAGCTGATGAAGGTGTCGGGCGCCACCTTGGCCAGCTCCTGGATGTAGGGCCGCATCAGCGCCGCGCCCAGCGCGCAGTTCAGGCCGACGGCCAGCGGCCGCGCGTGGCGAACGCTGTACCAGAAGGCGGTCACCGTCTGCCCGCTCAGGATCCGGCCCGAGGCATCGGTCACCGTGCCGCTGATGATGATCGGCAGCCGCTGGCCGGTCTCGGCGAACACCTCGTCGATGGCGAACAGCGCCGCCTTGGCGTTGAGCGTGTCGAAGATGGTTTCCACCAGCAGCAGGTCGACGCCGCCTTCCAGCAGGGCTTCCACCTGCTCGTGGTAGGCGGCGCGCAGCTGCTCGAAGTCGACGTTGCGCGCGCCCGGGTCGTTCACGTCCGGGCTGATGCTGGCCGTGCGCGGCGTGGGGCCCAGCGCGCCGGCCACGAAGCGCGGCCGGTCCGGCGTGGAGAACTTGTCCGCCGCCTCGCGCGCCAGCCGGGCGGCGGCCACGTTCATCTCGCGCGCCAGGTGGCCCAGCGCGTAGTCGTCCTGCGCGATGCGGTTGGCGCCGAAGGTGTTGGTCTCGACGATGTCCGCGCCGGCGGCCAGGTAGCCTTCGTGGATGTCGCGGATCACGTCGGGACGCGTCAGCACCAGCAGGTCGCTGTTGTTCTTCAGGTCCTTCGGGTGGTCCTTCAGGCTGCCGCGGATCGCCGCCGGGGCCGTCGCGCCGTTGCCGCGGAAGTCGTCCTCGGCGAGCTTGAAGCGCTGGATCATGGTGCCCATGGCGCCATCGAGCACCAGGATCCGCTGCTCCAGCAGCTGCGGCAGGGCTTGTCCACGGGTATAGATCACAGGCTTCATGGTCGGCCAATTGTAGGGAAGGGGCGTTGAACCCTCATCCTCCGGGACAATTGCGCCCTTGACCACCGCACTCTCCCTCCTCAAGGACGTCTTCGGCTACGGCGCCTTCCGCGGCGCCCAGGCCGAGATCGTCGACCACGTCATCGGCGGCGGCGACGCGCTGGTGCTCATGCCCACCGGCGGCGGCAAGTCGCTCTGCTACCAGATCCCGGCGCTGGCCCGCCAGCAGGCAGGGCACGGCACCACCATCGTCGTCTCTCCGCTGATCGCGCTGATGCACGACCAGGTGGGGGCGCTGCACGAGGCCGGGGTCGAGGCCGCCTTCCTGAACTCGACGCTCACCGCCGAGGCCGCGAACGCCCTCGAAAAGCGCCTCCTGCGCGGCGAACTGACCCTGCTGTACGCGGCGCCGGAACGGGTGGCCACGCCGCGCTTCCTGGCGCTGCTGGACACCCTGTACCAGAAGCACCAGCTGGCCCTGTTCGCGATCGACGAGGCCCACTGCGTGAGCCAGTGGGGCCACGACTTCCGGCCGGAGTACCGGGCGCTGGCGGTGTTCCACGAACGCTTTCCGGACGTGCCGCGCATCGCGCTCACCGCCACGGCGGACGCGACCACCCGCGCCGACATCGTCCAGCACCTGCAGCTGGAGGAGGCGCGCCAGTTCGTCAGCAGCTTCGACCGGCCCAACATCCGCTACAGCATCGTCGAGAAGAAGGACGCCACGCTGCAACTCCTGCGCTTCATCGAGCGCGAGCACGCGGGCGAGGCCGGCATCGTCTACTGCCAGTCGCGCAAGCGGGTGGAGGAGGTCGCCGAGGTGCTGTGCCGCGAAGGCATGGACGCCCTGCCCTACCACGCGGGGCTGGACGCCGACGTGCGCCAGCGCCACCAGGACCGCTTCCTGCGCGAGGACGGCGTGGTGATGACGGCCACCATCGCCTTCGGCATGGGCATCGACAAGCCGGACGTGCGCTTCGTCGCGCACCTGGACCTGCCGAAGAACATCGAAGGCTATTACCAGGAAACCGGCCGCGCCGGCCGCGACGGCCTGCCTTCCGACGCCTGGATGGCCTACGGCCTGCAGGACGTCGTGAACCAGCGCCGCATGATCGACGAGAGCCCCGCGGCCGAGGAATTCAAGCAGGTGCTGCGCGGCAAGCTCGACGCACTGCTGGCGCTGGCCGAGGCCACCGACTGCCGGCGCGTGCGCCTGTTGGCCTACTTCGGCGAGCAGTCGGAGCCCTGCGGCAACTGCGACAACTGCCTGCAGCCCCCGGCGGTGTGGGACGGCACGGAGGCCGCGCGCATGCTGCTGTCGACCGTGTACCGCGTGCAGCAGGCGACCGGCCTGCATTTCGGCACCGGCCACATCATGGACATCTTGCGCGGCAAGGCCACGGAGAAGGTGGCGCAGTTCCGGCACGACAAGCTGTCCACCTTCGGCATCGGCGCGCATTTTTCCGAGCAGCAGCTGCGCGGCGTGCTGCGGCAGCTGATCGCCACCGGTGCGCTGGCGGTGGACGCGTCGGCGTTCAACACGCTGCATCTCACCGATGGTTCGCGCGGGGTGCTCAAGGGCGAGCAGCGGGTGCTGCTGCGCGAGTCGGTCAGCCAGCCGGCGG
>JALHLO010000160.1 GCA_022844525.1 Ramlibacter sp. | reverse complement strand
GGACGCGCCGCATCCGCGCGCGCCGGGCGCGGGTTAGCACCGAGCCCGGCGCGCCGGGCGGCCGCCGCAGGCCGGTGGCATGGCCCTTGCGCAATGCACTGCGCGAACCGGTCGCCCCGTACCAGGGCCGGCCGGCGTGTTTCGCCTTCCCTTCATTCACTGTCCCAGGAGAGATCCATGCTCTACGCAGCTCCCGGCACCCCCGGTGCCAAGGTCCCGTTCAAGTCCGCCTACGACAACTTCATCGGCGGCAAGTTCGTCCCGCCGGTCAAGGGCCAGTACTTCGACGTCATCACGCCCATCACGGGCCGGCCCTACACCAAGGCCGCGCGCTCGGGCCCGGAAGACATCGAGCTGGCGCTGGACGCCGCCCATGCCGCCGCCGACGCGTGGGGCCGCACCGCACCGGCGACGCGCGCCGCCATCCTGCTGAAGATCGCCGACCGCATCGAGCAGAACCTGGAGCTGCTGGCCTACGCCGAGACCGTGGACAACGGCAAGCCGATGCGCGAGACGCTCAACGCCGACCTGCCGCTGACGGTGGACCACTTCCGCTATTTCGCCGGCTGCCTGCGGGCGCAGGAGGGCGCGCTGAGCGAGATCGACGAGAACACCATCGCCTATCACTTCCACGAGCCGCTGGGCGTGGTGGGGCAGATCATTCCCTGGAACTTCCCGATCCTGATGGCGGCCTGGAAGCTGGCGCCCGCGCTGGGCGCCGGCAACTGCGTGGTGCTCAAGCCCGCCGAATCGACGCCCGTCAGCATCATGGTGCTCGCCGAGCTCATCGCCGACCTGCTGCCGCCGGGAGTGCTGAACATCGTCAACGGCTACGGCCGCGAAGCAGGCATGCCGCTGGCGACCAGCAAGCGCATCGCCAAGCTCGCCTTCACCGGCTCCACCAACACCGGCCGCGCCATCGCGCAGGCGGCGGCGACCAACCTGATCCCGGCCACGCTGGAACTGGGCGGCAAGAGCCCCAACATCTTCTTCGAGGACATCGCTCAGGCGGACGACGCCCTCTTCGACAAGGCGATCGAAGGCCTGGTGCTGTTCGCGTTCAACCAGGGCGAGGTCTGCACCTGCCCGTCGCGGGCGCTGATCCAGGAATCGATCTACGACCGGTTCATGGCGCGCGCGCTGGACCGCGTGAAGGCCATCCGGCAGGGCAACCCGCTCGACACCGACACCATGATGGGCGCGCAGGCGTCGGCCATGCAGATGGACAAGATCATGACCTACCTCGAGGTCGGCAAGCAGGAAGGCGCCAGGCTGCTGGCGGGCGGCGGCCGCGCGCAGCTGCCGGGCGACCTGGCCGGCGGCTACTACGTGCAGCCGACGCTGTTCAAGGGCGACAACAGCATGCGCATCTTCCGCGAGGAGATCTTCGGCCCGGTGCTGGCGGTGGCCACCTTCAAGACCGAGGCCGAGGCGCTGCAGATCGCCAACGACACGCCCTACGGACTGGGTGCCGGCGTGTGGACGCGCGACACCAACCGCGCCTACCGCATGGGCCGCGCGATCAAGGCCGGGCGCGTGTGGACCAACTGCTACCACGCCTACCCGGCGCACGCCACCTTCGGCGGCTACAAGGAGTCCGGCATCGGCCGCGAGACCCACAAGATGATGCTGGACCACTACCAGCAGACGAAGAACCTGCTGGTCAGCTACGACCCCAACAAGCTGGGGTTCTTCTAGGGCCCGGGCCGGGGTTGGTGGCGGCGGCTCCCCGGTGCCGCCTCACTTCCCCGGCTCAGGATCACCGGTCCGGCTTCGCGCCCGGCCCGCGCGGCCCGGAGCCTAGCCCCGCCGCGCCGCCTCGATCTTCGCGATGTCGATCTTCCCCATCTCCATCATCGCGTTGAACGCCCGCCTGGCCGCCGCGCGGTCCGGATCGTTGATGGCGTCCGTGAGCGCCCGCGGCGTGATCTGCCACGACACGCCCCACTTGTCCTTGCACCAGCCGCAGGCGCTTTCCTGGCCGCCGTTGCCGACGATCGCATTCCACAGGCGATCGGTTTCGGCCTGGTCGTCGGTCGCGATCTGGAAGGAGAAGGACTCGTTGTGCTTGAACTCGGGGCCGCCGTTGAGGCCCAGGCAGGGGATGCCGCAGACGGTGAATTCGACCGTCAGGACGTCGCCTTCCTTGCCGGCGGGGTAGTCGCCCGGGGCGCGCAGGATGCGCCCCACGGCGCTGTCCGGAAAGGTCTTCGCGTAGAACTGCGCGGCTTCCAGGGCCGCGCCGTCGTACCAGACGCAGATGGTGTTCTTGGCGATCACGTTCGCTCTCCCACTCACTTTGCGGCCGGCGCCGCGGGCACGACCGGAAACCGTGCCACGTAGTACGCCAGGATATCGAGGTCTTCGACCGGGATGTGGCTCACCGCCGATGTCATCGCCTGCGTGTAGCCCGCGCGGGTGCCGGCCTGGAAGCCGCGCAGGGCCATCTTCAGGTAATCCTCGCGCTGGCCGGCGATGCGCGGCACCTGCTGGCCGCCGTCCAGCGCGGCCCCGTGGCAGGCCACGCACCGGTGCTGCTCCGCCAGCGCCCGTCCCTTGCCCATGCGCACCGGGTCGGGTGGGGCGGCCGGCGGCGGGGGCGGCACCGGCGGCAGCGTCCCGATGTAGTCGGAAAAGCCGCGCAGGTCGTCGTCGGTCAGGTTCTTGGCCACGGCGTTCATGGCTTCGCTGCTGCGCCTGGCCTCGCGGAACAGGAACAGTTGCGTGATCACATACAGCGAGGGCTGGCCGGCCAGCACCGGCGTGAGCGCCATGTCGCTGCGCCCGTTGGCACCGTGGCAGGCCGCGCACTGCGCCGCGAAGCGCTGTGCGTAGGCTGCCGAGGTCGCCTGGGCCTTCGCGGCTGCACTGGCCGCTGCGCGGGCCTGGCGGGCCTTGTCCTGTGCGACTGCTTGGGGAGCGACGGCCACCAGGAACAGCATGGCCGTGCAGGACGCGAGGCGCGCCGCCCGGGCGCCTCTCATTTCTTGCCGTAACTGATGCGGTAGATCGCACCCGCGTGGTCGTCGCTCACCAACAGCGAGCCGTCCTTGAGGATCAGGAAGTCCACCGGGCGGCCGAGGTACTGGTTGTTCTCGACGAAGCCGGTCATGAAGGGCTCCACCTTCGCGCCGCCCTTGCCGTCAGGCCAGGCAACCGAGACGTCGGCGTACTTCACGGTGCGGTTCCACGGGCCGTGGCGGGCGATGAACATCGCACCCCGGTACTTGGCCGGGAACATCTTGCCGGTATAGAACTTCAGACCGAGCGAACCCGCGTGCGGGCCCAGCAAGGCGGCCGGCTTGACGTAGTCGCTGCACGACTTGCCCCAGCCGAATTCCGGGTCCGGCAGGTTGCCCTGGTGGCAGAACGGATAGCCGAAGTGCTGCTGGCCGGGCTTGGTCACGACGTTGAGTTCGTCGTTGGGCAGTTCCTCGCTGAGCCAGTCGCGCCCGTTGTCGGTGAACCAGAGGTTGCCGGTCTTGGGGTCGAAGTCGAAGCCCACCGTGTTGCGCACGCCGGAGGCGATCGTCTCGAGGCCGCTGCCATCGAGGTTCATGCGGTAGATCTTCGCCCACTCCTTGGGGTCGCAGATGTTGCACGGCGCGCCGACGGCGTAGTACAGCTTGTTGTCGCGGATGCGCAGGTACTTCCAGCTGTGGTCGGTGCCGCCGGGCAGCTTGTCGTAGATCACCTTGGGCTCGCCCAGGTTGTCCAGTTTCCCGTCGACGTTGTCCCAGCGCATGATCTTCGTGTTCGTCGCCAGGTACAGGCTGCCGTTGTGGTACTCGATGCCGGTGGCCAGCGGCATCTTGTCGATGATCACCTTGGCCTTGCGGTCGCCCTGCTCCGGGACCACGTAGACCTTGTTGGCCACGAACAGCGAGCTGACGAAGATGTTGTTGCCCGGCCCCTGGCGCAGGCCGCGCGCGTCGAGGATGCCCGAAGCCCAGGTCTCCACCTTGAACCCGGGCGGCAGCTTGAACTTGGCCGTGGGCAGCTTGTCGGGTGCCGTGGGGATCGGGAACGCGGGCACCGGTGCCATCTTCATCGCGGTGTCGTTCGCCTTCGGACGCCCCTTGGCCCAGCCCGGTTCGTCCGCGGGGGGCGGCGTTTGCGCCAGCGCGAAACCCGCGCAGCAGAGTGTGGCAAGCGCAATGAGCGATCGAAGGTGCTTCATGCCTGGCTCCAGGGTCGTTGTTGGTGGGCGACCATTCTGTAAGAAACGAACGCGATGGGCAACGGAGCCGACCCGCGCACACACTCGCTTGCACTTGCGGTCGTGCAGCCCGTTCCCGCCCGATGCGCAACTCATCCGTGCGAGGACGAGGTGCAGCCCGACACGGTGCGCAGGAGGTTTCTTCTATCCTCTGCCCATGGCCCTGGACCTCGCGCGCGTGCGCGCCCTCTGCTTCGACGTCGACGGCACCATCGCCGACACCGACGACCACCTGGTCGCGCAAATCGCATCGCTGGTGGCCAGGGTGCCCGGGGTGAGCGGCCGGCGCAGCGAGCGGGTCGCGCGGCAGGTGGTGATGGGGCTGGAGACGCCGGTGCACGGCGCCTACGCCTTGCTCGACCGCCTGGGCCTGGACACGCCGGTCGACCGCTTGCGCAGCCGCCTCAAGGCGACGAAGCAGCGCGGCGAAGACCCGGGTCGCACGCGCAACCCGGAAGCGCTGGACGAGGTGCCGCACGAGATGATGGCCGGCGTGCAGGAGATGCTGAAGCTGCTGCACAAGTTCTATCCCATGTCCACCATCTCGACCGGCAGCGCGCCGCGCGTGGAGCGTTTCCTCCAGCACTACGGCGTGCGCGACCTGTTCACCGAGGTGGTGGGCGCGCAGAGCACGAAGCGCATGAAGCCGCACCCCGAGCCGCTGCTGTACGCCGCACGGAAGATGGGCGTGGATCCGGCGAACTGCCTGATGATCGGGGACACCACGATCGACATCCGCACCGGAAGGTCCGCCGGGGCACAGACCGTGGGCGTGCTGTGCGGCTTCGGCACCGAAAGCGAACTGGTCGCGGCCGGGGCCGGGATGATCCTGCGCACCACTTCGGACCTGCTCGCCGTGCTGGACCCGGCGGAGGATGCACTGGGCAAGACCGCGAGCCCCGAGCCCAAAGCCTGAGCTTGCCGCCCCGGGGAAAAATAAAGGTGGCCGTGCCTTGTGATTGCGTTGCCGCTCCCGATATGCTGCATTGCAACAATCATGAAAGGCAGCCGTATGGGCCTCGACACCGCCGCGCTGATGCGCGCGACGCAACTCACCCGCGAAGGACGCCTGATGGAGGCGACGCGCACCATCCAGCAGGCACTGGGCCACGGTGAGCCGGACTTCGGGCCGGCATCGCCCGCAGGGCCGGAGCGCTCGCGCGAAGAGGGAAACCAGCAGGCCGACGTTACGGACGTCCCCTACCGCGAACTGCCTGCGGTGCCGCGCATCGAAGCACGGGGCTTCACGCGGCCGCGCCCGGCGCGCGATGCGTCCTTCACGGCGCACGTGTTCGCCTTCGGCGGCCACCGCTGGCGCTACCGCCTCTACGAGCCGCGCCGCGCCGATCCCGCCGCATTGCTGCCCGTGGTCGTGATGCTGCACGGCTGCAAGCAGGACTCCGAGGACTTCGCGCGCGGCACCGGCATGAACGCGGTGGCCGAACGCGAAGGCTTGCTCGTGCTCTATCCCGAGCAGCTGCGCAAGGCCAACCAGATGGGATGCTGGAACTGGTTCGACGCGCAGCACCAGAAGCGCGGTGCCGGCGAGCCGGCGATGATCGCGGCGATGGTGCGGGCGGTGCTGGCCTCGCACGGCGGCGATCCGTCGCGCGTGTACGTGGCGGGCCTGTCCGCCGGAGGCGCGATGGCCGCGACTCTGGGCGAGCTCTATCCGGACCTGTTCGCGGCGGTCGGCGTGCATTCCGGCCTGCCGCCGGGCGCGGCCAGCGACATGCCTTCGGCTTTCAGCGCGATGCGCAAGGGACCGGCGGCGCACGCTGCGGCACGCGCCGGCGCGGTGGCCCTGCCGACCATCGTCTTCCACGGCAGTGCCGACAACACGGTGGCGCCCGGCAACGCCGATGCGATCGTGCACGGGCAACTGGCCGCGCACGCAACCGGCGGCGCGATCCTGCGCGAGGAAGCGCGGCACGTGGAGCACCACAGCCGCGCCGCGACGTGCACGCGGTGGGTCGACGGCCAGGGGCAGGTGCGGCTGGAAAGCTGGCGCGTGAACGGCGGGCCGCACGCATGGTCGGGAGGCCATGCATCCGGGTCGTTCACCGATCCGCAGGGGCCGGGGGCGTCGGAGGCGATGGCGCGGTTCTTCCTGCGGCACGCGAAGCGGTAGCAGGCTGTCGGGGGGGAGGCCGAGCGCCCCCACCCCCGTCCTCCCCCGGGAGGGGAAGGGAGGAAGAAGATCAGCCCCTTTTCGATTCGATCAGCTTCACCAGGGCCCACAGCACACGATTGGCCGGCGTGGGCACGTCCAGTGCCTGGCCGCGCCGCACGACGTAGCCGTTGAGGAAGTCGATCTCGGTGGGCTTGCCGCGCGCGAGGTCCTGCGCGGTGGACGAGTACTGCGAAGGCATGCTCTCGACCAGCTTGCGCGCCGCGGTGTGCGCATCCGCCGGCACGTGCACGCCGTCGGCCTTGGCGACGGCCAGGCATTCGTCCACCACGTCGCGCATCACGTCCCAGATGCCCTCGCCCTTCACGTTCTCGCCATAGGGCTTCTGCGCGATCGCCGAGATCGCGTTGTACGCGCAGTTGAGGATCAGCTTGAGCCACAGCGCGCCGCGCACGTTGGAGGAGATGTCCGTGGGCACGCCCGCCTCGCGCAGCGCCTGCGCGACCCGCTCGCTGGCCGGCGGCGGCTCGATCACCAGCTCGCCGCGGCCGTGGTGCTTCAGGTGGCCGGGGCCGGCCATCTCGGTGGCGACATAGACCACGGCGGCGGCCACCGCGTGCTCGGGCAGCACCGTGCGCAGCCGCTCCGCGTTGTCCACGCCGTTCTGCAGGCACAGCACCAGCGTGTCCGGCCGCAGGAAGGGCCCGAGCTCGCGGCCGGCCGACTCGGTGTCCATCGACTTCACGCAGAACAGCACGAGGTCGGCATCCTTCGCGCCGCTCGCTTCGGTCACGGCGTTGAGGCGCACGTGCTCGTCGAAGGTCTTCGTCTCCATGCGCAGGCCGTCGCGGCGGATCGCCTCCACGTGCCGCGGCCGCGCGATCAAGGTCACGTCGTGCCCCGCGCGCGCCAGCATGCCGCCGAAATAGCAGCCGACGGCGCCGGCGCCCATGACGGCGACCTTCAGGGGTGGGGATGCGGGCATGGGCGACTCTCCTTGCAGTGGGACCGCCATTCTAGGAAGGGATAATGCCCCGCCATGGCCTACGTGGATCTCACGCGCGACCCCGGCGCGATGCGCCGGATCTTCCTGGCGCTCGGCCTGGCCGGCCAGGACGAGGACGTGCGCGCCACGGCGCTCACCGGCGGCGTGTCCTCCGGCATCCACCGCGTGGACCTGCGCTCGGGCAGCTACTGCGTCAAGCAGGCCCTGCCGCAGCTCAAGGTGGCCAAGGTCTGGATGGTGCCGGTGGAGCGGGTGTTCGCCGAGATCCGCTACCTGCAGGTGGTGGGCCGCATCGCGCCCGGCCAGGTGCCGCGCGTGCTGGGCACCGACGAAGCCAGCAAGAGCTTCGTGATGCCCTTCCTCGGCCCCGAATACCGCAACTGGAAGGCGGACCTGCTCGCCGGCCGCGTCGACGTGAGGGTCGCGCGCGCCGTGGGCGACCTGCTGGGCCGCATCCATGCCGCGACCGCCGGCGACGCGCAGCTCGCGGCGCAGTTCGCCACCGACGAGAACTTCCACGCGCTGCGCCTGGAGCCCTACCTGGTGGAGACGGCGCGCGTGCACCCTGCCCTGGCCGACGGGCTGCTGGCGACCGTGGAGCGCACGGCGGCCACCCGGCGCGTGCTGGTGCATGGCGACGTGAGCCCCAAGAACATCCTGGTCGGCCCGGACGGGCCGGTGCTGCTGGACGCCGAGTGCGCCTGGTTCGGCGATCCCGCGTTCGACCTGGCCTTCTGCCTCAACCATTTCCTGCTCAAGGCGGCGCACCTGCCCGCGCACGCGGGCGAACTGCTCGCGTCGTTTCGCGCGTTCACCGACGCCTACCGGCCGCACGCGGGCTGGGAGGACGCGCAGGCGCTCGAAGCGCGCGTGGCCCTCCTGCTGCCCGGCCTCGCGCTGGCGCGCATCGACGGCAAGTCGCCGGTGGAGTACCTGGGCGAGGCGCAGCGCGCGCAGGTGCGCCGTGCCAGCATCGCGCTGCTGCAGGATCCACCCCCATCCCTCTCCACGATCGCGGCCCGCTGGGCACGCGACTTCCCCGCATGACGATCCAAAGCATCCTCGCCCGCCGCATCTGGGACTCGCGCGGCCGGCCCACCGTCGAAGTCGAGGTGGTCAACGCCGACGGCACCCGCGGCCTCGGCATGGCACCCGCCGGTGCCTCGCGCGGCACAAGGGAGGCGGTGGAACTGCGCGACGGCGGCCAGCGCTTCCGCGGCCTGGATGTGCAGCAGGCCTTGCGCGGCATCGAACGCGAGATCGCGCCGGCGCTGATCGGGCGCGATGCCGCCGACCAGGCCGGCATCGACGCCGCGCTGGTCGGGCTGGACGGCACGCCCAACAAGTCGCGCCTGGGCGGCAATGCGCTCATCGCCACTTCGCTGGCGGTGCTGCACGCAGCGGCGGCGCAGGCGCGCCAGCCCCTGTGGCAGTACCTGGCGCAGGGGCAGCCCGTGCAGCTGCCGCTGCCCCAGGTCCAGGTCTTCGGCGGCGGCGCGCATGCCGGGCGGCGCGTCGACATCCAGGACTTCATGGTGATCGCCACCGGCGCGCGCTCCTTCGCGCAGGCGATGGAGATGACCGCCGAGGTCTATCGCGCCGCCGGCGAGATCATGGCTTCGCGCGGCGCGCTGGCGGGCGTGGCCGACGAAGGCGGCTGGTGGCCGAACTTCAGCCGCAACGAGGAAGCGCTGGACACGCTGGTGCACGCGATCGTCAAGGCGGGCTACATCCCCGGCGACGACGTCGCCATCGCGCTCGACATCGCGGCCTCCGAGTTCGGCCACGGCGGACGCTACCGGCTCGGGCTGGACCAGGAGGAGCTCGACACCGACGGCCTGTGCGAGCGGCTGCTGCAATGGCTGGAGCGCTACCCCATCGTCTCCATCGAGGACCCGCTGGCCGAGGACGACGAGGCCGGGCTGGTGGCCTTCACGCGCGCGGCCGGGCAGCGGGTGCAGGTGGTCGGCGACGACTACCTCGTGACCAGCGCGCAGCGCGTGCGCGCGGCCGCCGGCCTGGGTGCCTGCAACTGCGTGCTGGTCAAGCCGAACCAGGCCGGCACCGTCACCGAGACGAAGGCCGCGCTGGATGCCGCCCGCGAGCTCGGCTACGCCACCATCGTCTCGGCCCGCTCGGGCGAGACGGAGGACGTGGCGATCGTGCACCTGGCCACCGGCTGGAACGCGGGGCAGCTCAAGGTGGGCTCCTTCGCCCGCTCGGAGCGCATGGCCAAGTGGAACGAGGGCATCCGCCTGGAATCGCGCACGCCCGCGCCGGCCGGCTACGCGGGGCGCGCGGCGCTCGCGCCCGTGGGCGCCTGACGCGCCGGCAACGCCAGCGTCACGGCTTGTCGGTGGGCC
>JALHLO010000159.1 GCA_022844525.1 Ramlibacter sp. | reverse complement strand
TGGCGTTGATGACCAAGGCGCATGGCGTGGCGGAGGTCGCTTCCATCGGTGGCTTCGTCAAGACCTACCAGGTGACGGTCGATCCGTCGAAGCTGCGTACCTACGGCATCCCGCTGTCGAAGGTGACGCAGGTGATCCGCGACAGCAACCGCGACGTCGGCGGCCGCGTGGTGGAGATGGCCGAGACCGAGTTCATGGTGCGCGGCAAGGGCTACCTGCGCGGCACCGCCGACATCGAGAACCTGGCGGTCAAGAGCGACGGCGGCACCGCGGTGCTGATCCGCGACATCGCGCGCGTGGAGATGGCGCCGGACGAGCGCCGTGGCCTCGCGGAGCTCAATGGTGAAGGCGAGGTGGTGTCGGGCATCGCCATGGCGCGCTACGGCCAGAACGCCCTGGAGGTGATCCACAACCTGAAGGAAAAGATCGGCGAGATCTCTTCCGGCCTGCCGCCCGGCGTCACCATCGAGGCGGTCTACGACCGCTCCGACCTGATCCACCGTGCGATCGACACACTCACGCGCACGCTGATCGAGGAGAGCCTGATCGTCGCGGCGGTGTGCATCGTCTTCCTGCTGCACGTGCGCTCGGCGCTGGTCGCGATCCTCATGCTGCCCGTGGGCGTGCTGATCGCCTTCATCGCCATGCGGCTGCTGGGGATGAACTCGAACCTGATGAGCCTGGGTGGCATCGCGATCGCGATCGGCGCCATGGTCGACGCCGCCATCGTCATGATCGAGAACGCGCACAAGCACCTGGAACGGCTGCCGGAAAAGCACACCACGCGCGAGCGCGCCGAAGCCATGCTCGATGCGTGCAAGGAGGTGGGCCCGGCGCTGTTCTTCTCGCTGCTGATCATCACCGTCTCGTTCCTGCCGGTGTTCACGCTGGAGTCGCAGGAAGGCCGGCTGTTCTCGCCGCTCGCCTACACCAAGACCTTCTCCATGGCCGGCGCCGCTCTGCTCTCCGTCACGCTGGTGCCGGTGCTGATGATGCTTTTCATCCGCGGCCGCATCATGCCGGAATCGAAGAACCCGGTGAACCGGTTCCTGATCTGGGCCTACCGCCCGATGATCGCCTGGGTGATGCGCTGGAAGAAGGTGACCATCGCCGCCGCGGTGCTGGTACTGCTGGTGAGCCTCTACCCCGCGAGCAAGCTCGGCAGCGAGTTCATGCCCACCCTCAACGAGGGCACGCTGCTGTACATGCCCGCGTCACTGCCGGGCATGTCCATCACGAAGGCTGCGGAACTGCTGCAGACGCAGGACAAGGTCATCAAGAGCTTCCCCGAGGTTGCATCGGTCTACGGCAAGGCGGGTCGCGCCAACACGGCGACGGATCCCGCGCCGGTGGAGATGTTCGAGACCGTGATCAACCTGAAGCCCGAGTCCGAATGGCGCGCCGGCATGACCACGGACAAGCTGATCGCCGAACTGGACAAGGCGCTGCAGTTCCCCGGCGTGTCGAACGCCTGGACGATGCCGATCAAGGCGCGCATCGACATGCTGTCCACCGGCATCCGTACGCCGATCGGCATCAAGGTGTTCGGCAAGGACCTGGAGGAAATGGAGAAGCTCGCCAAGCAGATCGAGGCGGTGGTGAAGACGGTGCCGGGCACCACATCCGCCTTCGCCGAACGGATCACCGGCGGCTCCTACCTCAACATCGAGCCGGACCGTGCGCAGCTGGCGCGCTACGGCTTGTCCGTCGGCGACCTGCAGGACGTGATCGGCACCGCGCTCGGCGGCGAGATGGTGACGACCACGGTCGAGGGGCGCGAGCGCTACGGCGTCACCGTACGCTACCCGCGCGAGCTGCGTGCCAACCCGCAGCAGATCGAGCGCGAGGTGCTGGTGCCGACCATGGATGGCCGCACGATGATTCCCCTGGGCCAGGTCGCCAAGGTGCAGGTGGGCCGCGGCACCCCCGGCATCCGCACGGAGAACGCGCTGCTGTCCGCATACATCTTCGTGGACATCCGCGACCGCGACATCGGCTCGTACGTGGCCGATGCCCGCAAGGCGGTCGCCGAGCAGGTCCAGTTCCCGCCGGGGTATTACGCCACGTGGAGCGGCCAGTTCGAGGCCATGGAGCGTGCCATCGAGCGGATGAAGATCGTGGTGCCGGTGACCTTGCTGCTCATCTTCCTGCTGCTGTACCTGAACTTCCGGCGGCTCACCGAAACGCTGATCGTGATGCTCTCGGTGCCGTTTGCGCTCGTCGGTGGCGTGTGGCTGATGTGGGCGCTTGACTACAACCTCTCCGTGGCCGTCGCGGTGGGATTCATCGCGCTCGCCGGTGTTGCGGCTGAAACCGGTGTCGTGATGCTGATCTATCTGGACCACGCATGGGCGGAGGTCCGCCAGAAGTGCGCCATCGAGGGACGCAGGCCAGGAGTTCCCGATCTGTACCACGCGATCATGGAAGGCGCTGTCGAGCGGGTGAGGCCGAAGATGATGACCGTGGTCGCCATCATGGCCGGCCTGCTGCCGATCATGTGGGGCACGGGAACGGGATCGGAGGTGATGAGCCGTATCGCCGCGCCGATGGTGGGCGGGATGATCTCATCGACCATCCTTACGCTGGGCGTGATCCCGGCGATCTACGGACTCGTCAAGCAGTGGGAGTTGAGCCGCGACGCGAAGCGGCTGCCGGTGCTCGCGCCGCAGCCGCAGGGCCCGGTGCTGGCGAGCGCGGAGTGAGCGAGCCAGCAGGTGGTCAGCGTGAGCAGCAGCCTTGCCTGCTCACCTGGACAGGCGGGCACTTTCGGGTTCCGTAGGAGCAGAACACGCAGCAGTCGCCTGCCTTCGGCCGCAGCAGGGCCTTGCAGCTCTCGCACTCGTACAACCACTGGCACGCGTCGGTCGGCATGGTTTCCTCCTTGGCGTGTCCGCACTCCGGGCAGGTGAGCGTCGACTGCAGGGCAAGTTCGCTCATGTCACTGGACCTGCTTCACCGACGACGGGAACCCCGCGTTGGCCGTAGCCTTCGTGAGCGCTTCGGTGCTGGTCTTGTTCGGGTCGAATGAAACGACGGCCAGCTTGGTCTTGAAGTCCACCTTGGCTGTTTCCACCCCGGGCACTTTCTCCAGGGCCTTGCGAACGGTGATCGGGCAAGCAGCGCAGTCCATGTTGCTGACCACGAGCGTTGCGGTCTTGGCTCCGCCCGCGAAAGCCACGCCCGCCGCAAGAAGGCTGCCCAGAAGGAGAGAGAGTATGTTTTTCATGTGACCACTCCTCAGTAGAAAACGTGTGCGTACAGCGGAAAGGCGACGAGCGCGATCGCCGCGAGCCCAAGAACCCAGAACACGACGCGTTGCCGCCGGCGGACCGCCGGCACCGTGCAGGCCTGGCCGGGCACGCATTCCGGAGGGCGTTGGTAGAGCCACCGGAACGCGAAGCCGAAGAACACCACCGCAGCTGCGATGAAGACAGGCTGCAGAGGCTCCAGCGAAACCAGGCGCGAGCCCCAGGCACCGCCGACCCCCAGCAAGACAAGCACCAAGGGGCCGACGCAACACGCAGATGCGCCAATTGCGGCAGCAACGCCCGCAAGCAGGCTGCCAGGGACCGTCCAGCGCCGATTCACGCAAGCCTCTCCTGTGGTTCGTATCCAGGTTAGTCTAAGGACGTACCTGAGTACGGAGTCAAGCCCATGGAAGAAATGACTATCGGCCAGCTGGCGAAAGCCGCGGGCGTCAACGTGGAGACGGTTCGGTATTACCAGCGGCGGGGCCTGCTCGCCGCGCCGGACAGGCCGGCCGGCAGCATTGGCCGCTATGCCCTGGGAGCATTGACCCGGCTTCGATTCATCAAGCGCGCCCAGTCGCTGGGGTTCTCACTCGACGACGTGCAGGCCCTCTTGTCCCTGGACGATGGCCGGAGCTGCTCGTCCGCACGGCGCATCGCCGAGCACAAGCTGGGTGAAGTGCGCGAGCGCATCGCCAGCTTGCAGGTGCTTGAGGGTGCGCTGGAAGACCTGGTCAAACGCTGCGCTCGAACGCGCAACCATGTGAGCTGCCCGCTGATTGAAGCGCTGGCATCCGGGTCGGCTGACGCCGCCTGGTTGCCAACGACCTGAGCTTCAATGGTTCGGGTGGTCCTTCTCGAGGCGCTGGTTCGCCGAATCGTTGACATTTCCGTGCGTCCTGCCGAGATGGATCGTCTCCGCCACCGCTTGCGCACGTGCGTCACCGGTCGTCTGCGCTTCCACTTCGTGGACGGGCTTGGCCAGTCCATGCTGCCTGGCGAGATGGTTCGCCTCCGCGACAGCCTTCGGGCCCTCGCTTCCGGGGGTCTCGGGTTGTGCAACGTCCGCGAAGGTTGCGCTTGCGAACAGGGTGGTGATGAGGGTGGCGATCAGCTTGTTCATACGGTGTCCTTTGATGCTTGTTGAACACGCCTGGCGGCGCGTTGCACTCAATGTAGGCGCCAGCTGCGCCACACACCCATGACGCAAGTCAAGGCGTTCGGCTCGCTGACGAAACCGGAACTTCGATGACGGCTCAATGACGGATACAGACTGCGCAGCCGCGCACGACTGCGCGTCACGTAGCGGAAGACGCCTGTGACGGTGCGTAGAGACGCGAGAAGAGTTCCTCGCACCAGGCGTCGCGAAGACACCGCCATCCCTCGAGGGCCCCGGCAGCGGAGTCGAGCCATGCCGCCTCCGCGGCTGCCCACGGATTGTCAGGCGCGGCCGGCGCGCGGAATGCACTGGCTGCCGCCGCCGCACCATCGACGAAAGCCGCGAAGGGATTGAATGCATGCGCCCAAGCGGACCGGCTCGCCCGCATGGGATGCGCCGATTTTGCCAGCTGCGCCATGCCCGGCGTTTTTCCGACAAGCCTTGCGACCGGACCGAGTGTGAGCTGGTACCAGCCGTCCAACAGCTCCGACTGGGTGCGGACCGTTTCGAAGGCCGTCGGATCGACGGCCCGCGGCAGGTCTTCCACCCGCCGGCGCTCGAAGGTGACTCGCGGCGCGGCCTGGCCGCCTGGCCGCCTGGTCGCGTCGAACTCCACACGCATCTCGTAGAGACCCGGCGCGAGCGCTTCCAGCTGGTCCAGGCTGGCAAGGATCGCATTGTGTTCACGCCGCGCGACCTCGGCGGATACGAAGATGCCCAGGTGCCCGACGCTCGGATGCAGCAGGTAGCAGATGCGCTGGCCGCTCGCGACCAGCTCCTTGGTCGTGGGCCACACGGCTGGTACCCAGCCGAGCGCCTGCGCCGGCGGCGTGATGTTGTCGGCACTCGACGCGAACACCAGCACCGGGCTCTTGAGCCGGTGAAAGTCGGCATGGCAATGCTCACAGATCCGGAAGCCCCCTTCCTCCAGCCGGTTGCCGATGAACAGGTTCTCCACGATGTCCACGATCTCTTCGCGCGTGAGAAAGCAGAACTCGCCCCACCAGCGCTCGAACTGGAGAAAGCGCTCGCGCTGCCCGTCGGGATCGGCCAGGAGCGCCCGGTACTTCCCGAACCAGGCATGCCCCGGATCGAGCTGCTCGAAGTTGCGCACCAGCCAGGCGCCGTCGAACCGGCCGCCTGCCAGGTCCGCCATCAGCCGCGCCGCCCACACACCGCCCGTCAAGCCTCCGGCGAGCCGCATCGGGTTCAGCCCCGACTCCCCGCCCCAGTAGGACAAGGGAGATCCGTTGAGCACGACCGGCCCCGTCACACCCGCACAGTCTGCTGCCAGCAGTGCAACCGCCCATCCGGCCTGGCAGTTGCCGTACAGCGCGGGCTGTTGCCCGCGGTGCCGCCTGCCCACTTCCGCCACGAACTTGCGAAACGCGTGGTGCACGCGAGCCAAGGTCTGGCCCGCGCACGGTTCCATGTGGTGCGCCACGAAATACGTCGGATGACCGCGCCGCAAAGCCATGCCTACTTCCGAGTCGCGCCGCGAAGCGCCGATGCCGGGGCCATGCCCCGCTCGCGGGTCGAACACCATCACCGGCCGAGCGTCGGATCTCTTGCCTCGCGGGACCGCATCCTGCGCATCCGGCAGGATCCGCAGCAGCGAATAGCCCGCCGGCTCCTCGAACGTGCTGGCGTCCAGGACGGTTTCGTACTGGAACGCAAGACGAAGCGGCAAACCCGCGCGTTCGTCTTCCAGCAGGAGATCGCCCCTCGCCACGAAGGCCTGCAGCATCAAGGCCATGCGCTGCGACAGGTCCAGCGCGTAACCGGGCAGGGATTCAGGGAATGCGGAAAACGTGCCGGGCGCTGCCGGCTTGATGGTGTTCGTGATCACTGATGCGAGGGCTCGTTGCTGATGAGAATTGCCTGGACGGCGTCGACCTCGTGGAGGTCGTGCCAACGTTGAACCGCCGGCGCCACTTCAGGCTGCCGACAGCCGTGGAGGCAGGTCATCCTCCAGCGCTTCTGCAGCACGTCGTGGCAGAACGCAAAGGAAATGGCGCGGGGGCTCATCCTCATGGCGCGCGCCAACAGCGCACAGTCGCACCGCTCGCCATGTTCGTTATTCGGCGTGACAACTCCTGCAGCTCTCATCTGGAGCTCACCTTCTTCTTGTTGGCACGGGGGACCATAGGCTTTCGCGCCCGGGTCCCCATTGACATCGGTCAACGATTGCTGCGGCGCAGCATGTACTCTGGGCCGATGACGAGCAAAGACGCTGGCGAGACTTTCGAGAACCACACCTTCGAGGAGATCGCCGTCGGCGACTCCGCCGGCTTGAGCCGCACGCTCACCACCCAGGACATCCAGCTCTTTGCTGCCATGTCGGGCGACGTCAACCCGACGCACGTGGATCCCGAGTACGCGAACGGCACGCAGCTTCATGGCGTCGTGGGGCACGGGATGTGGGGCGCCGCGCTGATCTCCAACGTGCTGGGCACGGCCTATCCCGGGCCGGGCACGGTGTACGTCGGGCAGAACCTGCGTTTCCTCAGGCCCGTTCGCGTCGGCGATACCTTGAACGTGACGGTGACGGTCGCTGCCAAGGACCCCGCTACGCACCAGGTCACCCTGGACTGCCTGTGCACCGACCAGCACGGGCAACGCGTCATCACCGGCACCGCGGTCGTCATGGCCCCATCCGAAAAGGTGCGGCGGCCCCGGACCGCGCCGCTGCAGGTCAGGCTGTTCGACAAGACACTGCGCTACCGGCAACTGCTCGCGCTCACGAAGGGCCTTGCGCCGATCAAGGTGGGCGTGGTCCATCCCTGCAGCGACGAATCGTTGCGCGGTGCGCTGATGGCTGCGGACATGGGCTTGATCCAGCCGATCCTGATCGGCCCCGTTGACAGGATCATGGCCACCGCTGCCAAGGCGGATCTCGATGCCGGCCGTTACCCCATCGTCGCGACCGCGCACAGCCACGAGGCGGCGGCCCGGGCAGTCGCGATGGCTCGCAACGGCGACGTGCAGGCCCTGATGAAAGGCAGCCTTCATACCGACGAACTGATGGCAGAAGTGCTGACACCCGCCGACGGGCTGCGCACGGACCGGCGCGTGAGCCATGTGTTCGTGCTCGACGTTCCGACCTACCCGAAGTTGCTGCTGATCACCGACGCCGCCATCAACATCGCGCCGGACCTCGATGCCAAGCGCGACATCACCCGCAACGCGATCGATCTGGCACGCGCGCTGGGCATAGCGATCCCCAAGGTGGCCATCCTTTCCGCCATCGAGACGGTGAATCCCAAGATCCAGTCGACCCTCGATGCGGCGGCCTTGTGCAAGATGGGCGATCGCGGACAGATCGAGAACGCGGTGATCGACGGCCCGCTGGCATTCGACAACGCGATCTCGGCCAAGGCCGCGCTCGAGAAGGGAATCCGGTCTCCCGTCGCGGGCGACGCCGACATCCTGCTTGCGCCGGACCTCGAGGCCGGCAACATGCTCGCCAAGCAGTTGCAGTACCTGGCGGACGCGCAGGCGGCAGGCCTGGTCATGGGCGCACGCGTGCCGGTGATCCTCACCAGCCGCGCGGACGGCGCGCTGGCGCGCGTCACCTCATGCGCGCTGGCGCTGCTCGTCCACCACGCGCGCCAGGCGGCGCAGCCGAAAGCCTAGATGAACGCCATCCTGGTCCTCAACGCGGGCTCCTCCAGCATCAAGTTCGCGGCCTTCGAGCGCGGCGGAGATCCGGGGCAAGCTGCATTGCTTCTCCGGGGCCGGGTGGCGCAGGCGGCGAACGGCACGGAATTGGTGGCGCGTGGAGCGCATGGCGAGGAGCTCGCGCGCTCCTTCACCGCGTCGCCAGATCCCTTCGATCCACGCGCAGCCCTGGACGCCGCGGTGGACTGGATCGGCTCCCGCTTCAGCCCGACCCAACTCGGGGCCATCGGCCATCGGGTGGTCCACGGCGGCACGCGCTATTCGGCGCCCGCCCGCCTGACGCCGCAAGTGCTGGGCGACCTGCATGCGCTGGAGCCTCTGGCGCCCCTGCACCAGCCCTACAACCTCCTGGCGATCGAGATGGCGGCCGCTCGCTGGCCGCAGCTGCCGCAAGTGGCCTGCTTCGACACTGCCTTCCACAGCACGCAGCCAGCAGTGGCGCAGGCGTTCGCGCTGCCACGCGCCATCACCGAAGGGGGCGTGCGCCGCTACGGCTTCCACGGGCTGTCGTATGAATACGTGGCTTCGCGACTGTCCACCGTGCTCGGCCTGGCCGGCCGGGGCAAGGTGATCATTGCGCATCTGGGAAGCGGCGCCAGCCTGTGCGCGCTGGCCGATGGCAGGAGCGTTGCCTCCACGATGGGATTCTCGGCGCTCGACGGGCTGCCGATGGGCACGCGATGCGGCGCGCTCGATCCGGGCGTGGTCCTCTACCTGCTCCAGCACCTGAAGATGGATGCCGCCGAAGTCAGCGACCTCCTGTACAAGCGGTCCGGACTGCTGGGGGTGTCGGGCATCAGCGCGGACATGCGCTCGCTGCTGCAGTCCGGGGATGCCCATGCTGCAGAGGCGGTGGACCTGTTCGTCTACCGCATCGCCTGCGAGATCGGCGCCCTGGCCGCTGCACTCGGCGGCCTGGACGCGCTGGTCTTCACCGCCGGGATCGGCGAGCATGCGCCGGCCATCCGGGCGCGCGTGAGCAGGGCCTGCGCCTGGCTGGGCGCCACTCTCGATTCAGAGGCGAATGATCGCGGCGCCCGCCTGATCCACGGAAGCGCCAGCCGCGTGCAGATCGCCGTCGTTCCAACGGATGAAGAGAAGATGATCGCGATGCACACGCTGGCGCTGTGCGGGCCCGCCTGAAGCGTCAGTGCTCCCCGCGCCCCATTGAGCGGCGTCAAGCGCGCCTGGGGTGCCTGTGTGTTCAATAAGTGGATCGCTTCACCCGCCGCCCTCTCTGTGCCTCTCACCTCGCCTGGATTCCTCAGCGCCGCACAAGCACTCGCGGGAGCGCTCGCCGTGGGCCTGCTGGTGGGGCTGGAGCGCGGCTGGCGCGATCGCGACTTGCCGGATGGCGGCCGCGTGGCGGGGCTGCGAACCTTCGGCCTCATCGGCTTGCTGGGAGGCATGCTGGCAATGGACACCTCGCCGGTGCCGTTCGCCGTCGGGCTCGCCGCAGTGGCGCTCCTCTTCGGGATGTCGTACCGGCACGCGTCGGTCGCGGCGGGCACCCTGAGCATCACCACTGCGGTGGCGGGCTTGGTGACCTTCGCCCTCGGTGCAGTGGCGGCCCGCGGGGAACCGATGCTCGCCATTGCGGGGGCCGTGGTGGTCGCACTGCTGCTGGACCTGAAGCCGGTGCTGCACGGCTGGCTGCGCCTGATCCAGCCCACGGAACTGAATGCCCTCCTG
>JALHLO010000158.1 GCA_022844525.1 Ramlibacter sp. | reverse complement strand
GCCGCGCTGCCGGTACCGGCGCTGCGATCTGCAACCGGTGCTTCGTCGATGGGAGTGCTGGCGCATGCGGCCAGGAACAGGCTGACCACCAGCGCCGAGGCGCCGGTGCGAACGGACGAATGCAGTTTGTCCACGAGTGGATCTCCCCTTCTTCCTGGATGCGGTGCAATGCAGTTTGCCATCCGCGATCGGCGCCGCGCGCGGCGTCGCATCCGTCGAGGGTTCGCCCTTAAGGGCCACGTCGCGGAATGGGCATCCACGCCCCCTGGAGCATGGAAGCGGAAAGGCGCAGGCTCAGGCGTTCGCCTTCACCGAATCCGCCAGCGTGTTCACCAGCTGGTCGATGTGCGACTTCTCCACGATGTACGCGGGCGCGATCACCAGCACGTCGCCCGCCGGCCGCACCAGGCTGCCCTTGCGGAAGCAATCCAGGTAGATGTCGAAGGCGCGCTTGCCCGGCTTGCCGGCGATCGGCGCCAGTTCCACCGCCGCGGCCAGGCCGAGGCTGCGGATGCCGATCACGTTCGGCAGGCCCTTGAAGGTGGCATGGAAGGCATCGCCCAGCACCTTGCCCATCTCGCCCGCGCGCTGGAACAGGTTCTCCCGCTGGTACAGGTCGAGCGTCGCGACGGCCGCCGCGCAGGCCACCGGGTGGCCGGAGTAGGTGTAGCCGTGGAAGAACTCGATGACGTGCTCCGGCGCGTCGGTCTTCATCATCTGGTCGTAGATCTTGTCGCGGCAGATCACGCCGCCCATGGGGATCACGCCGTTGGTGACCGCCTTGGCGAAGTTCAGCATGTCCGGCACCACGTCGTAGAAGTCGGCGCCGAAGTTGGTGCCCATGCGGCCGAAGCCGGTGATCACCTCGTCGAAGATCAGCAGGATGCCGTGCTTGTCGCAGATCTCGCGCAGGCGCTTGAGGTAGCCCTTGGGCGGCAGGTACCAGCCGGCCGAGCCAGCCACCGGCTCGACGATGATGGCCGCCACGTTGCTCGGGTCGTGCAGCGGCAGGATGCGGTTCTCCAGTTCCGCCAGGAAGTCTTCCTGCGACACCGGCTCCTGGTTGTGGATGTACGCGTTGGCCGGGTCGTGGATGAAGCGCATGTGGTCCACGCGCGGCAGCAGCGCCGTGCCGTAAGCCTTGCGGTTGGCCGGAATGCCCCCCACGCTCATGCCGCCGAAGCCCACGCCGTGGTAGCCGCGCTCGCGGCCGATGAACACGTTGCGGTGGCCCTCGCCGCGGGAGCGGTGGTAGGCCAGCGCCACCTTCAGCGAGGTGTCGGCCGCTTCCGAGCCGGAGTTGCAGAACAGCACCTTGTTCAGGTCGCCCGGCGCCATCTCGGCGATGCGCCCGGCCGCCAGGAAGGCCTGGTCGTTGCTGGCCTGGAAGGCAGTGGCGTAGTCCAGCGTGTCCAGCTGCTTCTTGATCGCCTCGTTGATCGGCTTGCGGTTGTGGCCCGCGCCCACGCACCAGAGGCTGGAGATGCCGTCGATGACCTTGCGGCCGTCGTGCGTGGTGAACACCATGCCGTCGGCGCCGGTGAAGACGCGCGGCTCCTTGCGGAACTGGCGGTTGGGCGTGAAGGGCAGCCAGTGGCTGTCCATGTCGAAGTCGTTGTAGGCCATGGGGAACTCCTGGGTCACGAACCCCCATTTTGCGCCCAACGGCGCCGGCCGCCTTCCGGGCAGCCTTGCCTCAGCGCATGGCGCCGAACACCTTCTGCAGGATGGCGCTGCCGGTGCCCACGGGGTCGCGGCGGATCTTCCTTTCTTCCTCGCCGATCATGAAGTACAGGCCGTCCAGGGCCTTGCGCGTGACGTAGTGGTCCACCGTCGGGTCCTCGGGCCGGTACAGGCCCAGGCCCTGCGCGCGCGAGGAGATCCGCTCGTACTGCGCCACCACGCCCACCTTGGCGGTGGAGCGGTGCACCACTGGCAGGAAGGTGTCCTGCAGGGGCTCGCGCGTCTTGTCGGCGAAGAAGGCGGTGACCGAGGTGTCGCCGCCGGTGAGGATCTTCTTGGCGTCGGCCACGCTGATGTTGCGCACGGCGTTCACCAGCAGGTTCTTCGCCATCGGCACCGCCTGTTCGGCGGCGCGGTTCATGGAGACTTCCAGTTCCTCCAGCTGCCGGCCCAGGCCCAGGCTCTTGAGCAGCCTGGCCACGTCCTGCAGCGCCTTGGGCAGCGGGATGTGCACCTGCGGGTTGGCCAGGAAGCCGTCCTGGCGGCCGAGCAGCTTGACGGCGGCCAGGGCACCGGTCTCCAGCGCCGCCTTCAGGCCGCGGTTGGCGTCCAGGTCGCTGATGCCGGCCAGCCCCGGCCCGCCCTGCGGGCCCTGGGAGCCCGGCTGGCGCTGCAGTCCGAACAGGCCCTCGAGCCCCTGCAGGTCCTTCAGGCTCTGCGCGCCCGCGGGCAGGCCGAAGGCGGTGAGGGAAATCGCGGCGGTGAACGCGCGTCGTCGCATGGCAGGCTCCCAATCCTCGTATTTATGGCAGGCATGATGCCCGCAGGCCGTCGCGGGCGTCAATCCGGGACCGCTGCGACAATTGCCGCTTATGTCCGAAGCCTACATCCTGACCCTCTCGTGCCCGGACCGCCCCGGGATCGTCCACGCCGTCTCGGGTTTCCTGCTGGAACGCGGCGGCAACATCGAGGAAGCGGCCCAGTACAACGACCACGACACGGGCCTGTTCTTCATGCGGGTGCGCTTCGCCTGCGGGCAGCTCACCGCGGACGACCTGCGCATGCACCTGAAGCTGTTCGCCGAGGGCTTCCAGATGCAATGGAAGCTGCATGCCTCCGCCCAGCCGATGAAGACCGTGATCTTCGTGAGCAAGGAAGGCCACTGCCTGAACGACCTGCTGTTCCGCTGGAAGAGCGGGCTGCTGCCGCTGGACATCCGCGCGATCATCTCCAACCACCGCGAGTTCTACCAGCTGGCGGCCAGCTACAACGTGCCCTTCCACCACATCCCGCTGACCGCGGCGACCAAGGCGCAGGGCGAGGCGCGCCAGTACGAGGTGATCGAGGCCGAAGGCGCGGAGCTGGTGGTGCTGGCGCGCTACATGCAGATCCTGTCGGACGACCTGTGCCGCAAGCTGTCGGGGCGGGCGATCAACATCCACCACAGCTTCCTTCCCAGCTTCAAGGGGGCCAAGCCCTATTACCAGGCGCACGACCGCGGCGTGAAGCTGATCGGCGCCACCGCCCACTACGTGACGGCGGACCTCGACGAGGGCCCGATCATCGAGCAGGACGTGGCGCGGGTGGACCACGGCTACACGGTGGAAGACCTCACGGCCACCGGCCGCGACACCGAGAGCATGGTGCTGGCGCGGGCGGTGAAGTGGCACAGCGAACACCGGGTGCTGCTGAACGGGCACAGGACGGTCATCTTCAAGTAGCGGCACCGTGAGCGCCACGCGCATTCCCCCGGTCCAGTGCCTCCTCACCTTCGAGGCCCTGGCGCGGCTGCGCTCCGTCTCGCTGGCGGCCGATGAACTGTTCGTCACGCCCAGCGCCGTCAGCCACCGCGTGCGCCAGCTCGAGCAGATCCTGGGCACCAAGCTGTTCGGCCGTGCCGACTTCTCGCTCACCACCGAAGGCAGCGAGTACCTGGCCCACGTGCGCGAGGGCCTGGCGGCGCTGGGCCGCTTCCCCGGGCGGGACGGCGGCGCCGGCAAGCGCAAGCTGCGGGTGGCGGTGACGCCCACCTTCGCCCGCTCCATGCTGATGCCGCGGCTGCGCGGCTTCATCGACGCCTATCCGGAGGTGGACCTGACGCTGCAGGTCTCCATCCCGCTGCTGGACGTGGTGGCCGAGGACGCCGACCTGATGATCCGCTTCGGCACCGGCCGCTACGCCGACGTCGAGCACCTGTGCCTGATGACCGACGAAGTGACGCCGCTCGCCGCGCCCGCCTTCCTGCGCGAGCACGGGCCCTTCGACAGCGTCGAGGAGCTGCTGCAGGCCAAGCTGATCAAGAGCCCGCTGGAGCCCTGGCGCACCTGGTTCCTGGCCCACGGGGTGGACGCGCCGGAGCCGGCCGAAGGATCGTCCTTCAACGACATCGGCCTCATGTGCGACGCGGCGGCACAGGGCCTGGGCGTGGCGCTCGTGCGCCTGAAGCTCGGGCAGCCCTGGCTGGAGAACGGGGCGCTGGAGCGCGTGTCGCCGCGCAACGTGCCCAGCCCGCATGCGCACTACCTGTGCTGGCGCACCGGGACCATGGACCGCTGGGAGTGCGCGGCTTTTGCCGACTGGCTGAAGAAGAGCCTGGCGTAGCTTTGCCGGTGTGTCGCGGTTCGGCTTCGCGCTCACCACGACCTACGACAGCCTGTAGGTCGTGGTGAGCGGCGCAGCCCGAACCGCGACGCGCCTTTTTTCAGCGCCGCCTGCAAAATTCTTCGTCGGTGCTGCCCGCGCCAACCCCCGCAATTCGTGGAAAGATAGGCCCTATGAACGCTCCCACCGCCCCCGAAGTCCTGGCCCGCGCCGAGCGCCAGGCCCAGGTCGTCGCCGCGCTGCAGCAGGTGCTGCCGCCCGACTGCCTGCTGTGGCACGCGGAGGAGACCACGCCCTACGAGTGCGACGGCCTCACCGCCTACCGGCAGCGACCGCTGGTGGTGGCGCTGCCCGAATCGGAAGCGCAGGTGCAGGCAGTGCTGAAAACCTGCCATGCGCTGGACGTGCCGGTGGTGGCGCGCGGCGCCGGCACCGGCCTGTCGGGAGGCGCCATGCCGCACAAGCTGGGCGTGACCCTGTCGCTGGCGAAGTTCAACGCGATCCAGAGCGTGGACCCGGTGTCGCGCACGGCGGTCGTGCAGTGCGGCGTGCGCAACCTCGCCATCAGCGAGGCGGCCGCCAGCTACGGCCTGTACTACGCGCCCGACCCTTCCAGCCAGATCGCCTGCACCATCGGCGGCAACGTCGCCGAGAACTCCGGCGGCGTGCACTGCCTGAAGTACGGCCTGACCGTGCACAACGTGCTGAAGGTGCGCGGCTTCACCGCCGCCGGCGAGCCGGTGGAATTCGGCAGCGCGGCGCTCGACACCCCCGGCTTCGATTTGCTCGCGATCGTGATCGGCAGCGAAGGCATGCTGGCCGTGGCCACCGAGGTGACGGTGAAGCTGGTGCCCAAGCCGCTGCTGGCGCGCTGCATCATGGCCAGCTTCGACGACGTGCGCAAGGCGGGCGATGCGGTGGCGGCGGTGATCGCCGCCGGCATCATCCCGGCCGGCCTGGAGATGATGGACAAGCCGATGACGGCGGCCGTCGAGGACTTCGTGCACGCCGGCTACGACCTCACGGCCGAAGCAATCCTGCTGTGCGAGAGCGACGGCACGCCCGAGGAAGTGGAAGAGGAGATCGGCCGGATGAGCGAAGTGCTGCGCAAGGCCGGCGCCACCGCCATCGCGGTGAGCCGCGACGAGGCCGAGCGCCTGAAGTTCTGGAGCGGCCGCAAGAACGCCTTTCCCGCGTCGGGCCGCATCAGCCCCGACTACATGTGCATGGACTCGACCATCCCGCGCAAGCGGCTGGCCGACATCCTGCTGGCGATCCAGGAGATGGAGAAGAAGTACGGGCTGCGCTGCGCCAACGTGTTCCATGCCGGCGACGGCAACCTGCACCCGCTGATCCTGTTCGATGCCAACGACGCCGACCAGTTGCACCGCTGCGAGCTGTTCGGCGCCGACATCCTGGAAACCAGCGTCGCCATGGGCGGCACGGTGACCGGCGAGCACGGCGTGGGGGTGGAGAAACTCAGCTCGATGTGCGTGCAGTTCAGCCCCGAGGAACTGGAGCAGATGCGCGCGCTCAAGCGCGCCTTCGACCCGAAGGAGCTGCTCAATCCCGGCAAGGTGATCCCGACGCTGAACCGCTGCGCCGAGTACGGGAAGATGCTGGTGCGCGGCGGCAGGATCTCGCACCCCGACCTGCCGCGGTTCTGAAGCGGGCCGGCCGCGCGCGGCGGCCGGTTGCCGTCACCTCGCGGTGCAGGCGGTCTCGGTGACGACGATGTCGTCCTTGCCGATGGCGTTGTCCTTCGCCTCTTCCTGCTGCTGCGCCTCGGACTCCTGGATGAACAGGGTGGCGAAGGTGGCGATCTGGTTCAGGTTCTGGTCGGCCGCGAGCTTCTCTTCCAGCGGCGAGGGCGGCGGGGCCGGCGCCACGACCGGCGCGCCGATGGTGACGAGGTAGGGCAGCGAGGAGGACACGCTCCAGGAAGCGGCCGGCAGCTTGAACGAGAGGCTGGACCCGGAACCCAGCGTGGTCGGGGTGAAGCTGCCCGTGGAGGCACCGCCCGTGCGGTCCACCAGCCGCAGGGCTTGCGTGGAATCGGTGCTCGCCACGCCGGTGACACTCAGCGTGTCGAAGGACGTCACCGAGCTGACGTCGAGCATGACGGCGCCCGCGCCGCCCACGAACAGGTCGCCGGCGACGCTCGCCGAGCCGATGCCGCCGTCGCCCCCGGGCTGCAGCGTGCCGTAGACCTGCGTCTGCATCGCTTCCATCTGCAGGCTCGTGCCCGAAACGACCGCGCCCTCCTGGACCAGGATGTTGTTCCCGCTGGTGAGCGTGACGGTGCCGCCCGTGCTGCCCACGCTCCCGATCAGGTCGAGGTCGCCGGGAGCGGGGGGAACCAGGGCGGCGAGGAACTCGGCCGACAGGAGCAGCAGCGGCCCTTGCGTGGACAGGCCGATGTCGCCGGCGGCCGTCAGGCCCGCCTGCGCGACACCGGACACGCCGTTCATCACGATGCTGCCGCCGGCGCTGCCGCTCACATACCCGAGGTTGCCGGTGAGGTCGATCGAACCGCCCACGTTGGCGACGACGCCGCCGGGCGCATCCAGGGACGGGGAGGAGAAGGGATCCTGCGTCAGCGAGCCGGAAATCGTTGCACTGAGCTTGTTCGTGCTTACCTCGCCCAGGACCACGTCACCCGCGGTGCCGAAGCTCAATTCGTTGCCGGCGGAGACGAAGCCCCCGCTGAGATCGATCGTGCTGCCCGCGCCGGTACCGGACAGGGAGACGTTCCCGCTGCCGATGACGCTGCTCTCGACGCCCACGTAGAGATTGGCGCCCTTCAGCTGGATCTCCGTGCCGCTCACCTGGCTGACGTCGAGGTCGGTGCTGCTGGTGACCTTCACGACACCGTTCACGTCGAGGGAAACGGATCCGATCTCGTTGGCGGCGTTGGTGAAGCGCACGGCGCTGCCGGCCGCCGACAGGGACCCGGACACCCCCCCCACCTTCAACGCTCCCGCACCCTGCTGGAAGACGACGGGGGACACGGTCCCGCCCTCCACGAGCTGGAGGGACGGCGAGTTCACATTGCCGAGCGTCCAGGTGCCGTAGCCTTCCAGGCGGACGAGGTTGTCGCTGTTGAGCGTGCCGGCCAGGTTGTTGGTGCCCGTGCCGTAGGCGTCGATCTCCAGCAACCCGCTGGAGATGCCCGCGCTGACCTGCGTCGCACTGACTTGCGCGCTGCTGGCCATCTGCACGGTGTCGCCTTCGAGCTCGACGCCCGATCCGGTCACGTTCTTGGCGATGGTGAGGACGCCATCGCTGCCGATGATCAGGTCCGGCGCGGTCGCGGTGGGGGTGACGATCTGCACGCCCGAGATGCCATCCACCATGCCGATGGTCAGGTTGCTGTCGCTGTGGAAGTGGAACAGGTCGTCGTAGCGGCCGGACACCGTGCCCACCTGGTTGCCGGCGTTCGCCACGACCACTGTCGCCGCATCGAGGTTGACGCCGGCGACCTTCAGGACGCTGCCGCTCGCTTGCGAGATGCCGTTCGCCGAAATCAGGCTGAGGTCCTGCACGTTGTTCGTGGTCAGGTCCACCAAGCCGGACAGGAGGATGTCGCGCGCCATGCCGCCGTCGCCGATCACCAGCGTGGGTGCGGAGATCTTGTTCAGGTCCGGCGTGTGCAGGTTGATGCCGCCGTCGATGTCGATGCCTCCGGTGCCGACGATGGCAACGGGGGGCGCCGGCGACGGCGTAGGCGAGGGCGGCGGTACGGGGCTGAACGGCCGGATCACTACGCGGCCGGGCGAATCGATTGCGGCGGCCGCGGTGGCGCCCAGCAGCGACAGGCCGTCGACATCGAGGGTGATGTCGCCCACGGTGGTGCGCTTGATGAAGCCGTCGCCGCTGACGGTCAGGGTCGGGGCCGACACGATGACGGCTCCGCCCGCGGTGATGTCCGAACGGGCGCCTGCCGCAGTGTCAACGGTGTCGACCGTCAGTGCCTGGGTGCTGCGGAACGTGAAGCTGCCGGTGGCGGCGCCCGCGACCCGGGAAACGACGTGGTTGCCTCCCAGTTGCACCGAGCCGCCGATGGCCGAGGCAAGAAGCTCGGGCACGTCGATCACCCCAACACCTCCGCCATCGTCGATGTTGCCGCCCTTGGCGAGCAGGTGCAGCGACGGGACCGGCGGTGGCGTCGGCGAAGGCGGCGGCAGCACACCCTGGATGCGCCCGAGGATGGTGATGCCCTTGTCTGCCTGCAGCGACAGGTCGGTGCCGCTGCTCCACTGCACGAGCGCATCCGCTTCCACCGTGATCTGCCCGCCCGTGCCGGTGCTGGTGGTCGAGGACGTCGTCACCCTGACGTTGCTCGCCGCGAGTTGCGCGTTCAGGTGCGAGTCCGTCAGCGTCACGTCGCCGGTCGAACTCGGTTCGAAGGTAGCGCCGGCAAATGGCGAGCTGCCGGGACCGGGAAATGTATTGACCGTCTGCGTGAACGGCACGCCGTCGTCGCGTCGGATGATGCGGACGTTCTCCGGGTCCAGCAGTAGCGTGCCCACGGCCCCGCCCGGAGCGCGGAGGTCGGTCATGCCCGTGTATTCGAGGCGCTGCTTGCCCGAGACCTCCGCGAACCCGCCGTTACCGCCCTCCGCGCCACCGCGCGCCGAAATCTGCCCGCGCATGCGCGTGACTTCATCCGACCACACGATCACCCGCCCGCCGTCGCCTTGCTGCGTCGCATCCGCCTCGATCCGCGCTGCCGCGTCGAAGTACACGCGCTTCGCGTTCGGCACCTCGGCGTTCTGCCCCTGATAGTCACCGCCTACGCGCACTTGGCCGCCACCCATCGCTCCGCTGGCCTGCAACTGTGCCCCGGCCATCAGCCCCACGCGTTCTCCCAGCACGTCGATGCTGCCGCCCTTGCCATTCGCCGCCGACGCGACGAGGGTGCCGGACACGATCGCATCCCCGCCGCTCGCCTTCAGCACCACCCTGCCGCCCTCGCTCGTCACCGCCTGCGCCTGCACCAGCCCGCTGTGCGTCAGCGTGTTCGCGAACATCCCGACCGCATCGCCCTTGAGCGTGCCGAGGTTCACCGCCTCGTCCCCGGTCTGCACCTCCAGCCGGATGCCTTCCAGCCCGCGCCCGGTGATCTCCGCCTTCTGCCCCGCGGCCAGCACCACGGCGCCGTCGGACTGCACGACGGCCTCGCTGCCGGTCTGCACCTTCGAGCCGATCAGCACGACGTCGCCGCCGCGCGCGATCACATGGCCGTCGACCTGCAGCACGCCCACGCCGGCGCCGCTGAAGGCCATGCGGCCGGCGATGGCGTCGGCATCGCTCATCCCCAACGTGGAAGCGGTGAAGCCCGCCGTGTCGACCAGCGCGCCCTTGCCCACGGCGATGCCGGCGGGGTTGACCAGCACCAGCTTGCCGTTGGAGCCCAGCGTGCCGAAGATCGCCGACGGGTCCGGGCCCAGCACGCGGTTGATCGAGGTGCTGGCGGCCGACGGCTGCTGGAAGTAGGTCGTGCTGCCGCCGGGGACCGAGAAGTTC
>JALHLO010000157.1 GCA_022844525.1 Ramlibacter sp. | reverse complement strand
GGCCGGCGGCCGGCGGCGGGCCGCGCCGCCAGCGCTCGCGCGAGTCGGTGGACCTGCGCAGCTTCCTCAACGAGGCGGCGATGGACCGGCTGCAGGCGGCCGCCGAGAAGGCGGTGGAGTACGGCAAGGACGAGGTCGACACCGAGCACCTGCTGATGGCGCTGGTCGACAACGACGTCGTGCAGGAGATCCTGAAGGAATTCAAGCTCTCGGCCGCCGACCTGAAGCAGACGCTGCAGGAGAATGCGCCGCGCGGCGACCACCAGGTGAGGGAAGGGGAGACGCCGCAGGTCGGCGTGTCGCCGCGCGCGAAGAGCGCGCTGGATCACGCCCTCGTCGCCTCGCGCGAGCTGGAGCACAGCTACGTCGGCCCGGAGCACATCCTGGTCGGCCTGGTGGAAGAGGACGACGGCTTTGCCGGCGAGCTGCTGCGCAAGCTGGGGCTGACGGCGCAGGCGGTGCGGCAGAAGACCGTCAAGGTGGTCGGCAAGGGCGCCGAGGAAGGCAAGCTGAACAAGCGCAGCGCCACGCCGACGCTGGACAAGTACGCGCGCGACTTGAGCGAGCTGGCCCGCCAGGGCAAGCTGGACCCGGTGATCGGCCGCGCCAAGGAGATCGAGACCACCATCGAGGTGCTGGCGCGGCGCAAGAAGAACAACCCGGTGCTGATCGGCGAGCCCGGCGTCGGCAAGACGGCGATCGTCGAGGGCCTGGCCCAGCGCATCGTGCAGGACCAGGTGCCCGAGGTGCTGCGCAACAAGCGGCTGGTGGAGCTGAACATCAACAGCCTGGTGGCGGGAGCCAAGTACCGCGGCGAGTTCGAGGAACGCGTTAAGGCGGTCCTCGACGAGATCATCGCCAACCAGAACGACATGATCCTGTTCATCGACGAACTGCACACCATCGTCGGTGCCGGCCAGGGCGGCGGCGAGGGCGGCCTGGACATCGCCAATACCTTCAAGCCGGCGCTGGCGCGCGGCGAGCTGCACCTGATCGGCGCCACCACGCTCAACGAGTACCAGAAGTACATCGAGAAGGACGCCGCGCTGGAGCGGCGCTTCCAGCCGGTGACGGTGCCCGAACCGACCATCGAGGACACCATCGAGATCCTGCGCGGGCTGCGCGACCGCTTCGAGGCGCACCACAAGGTGAAGATCAGCGACGCCGCGATCGTCGCGGCGGCCAAGCTGGCCGACCGCTACATCACCGGGCGCTTCCAGCCCGACAAGGCGATCGACCTGATCGACCAGGCGGCGGCGCGGGTGCGCATCCAGGCCAGCTCGCGGCCGCCGGAGTTGCACGACATCGAAGGGACCCTGCGGCGGCTGCGCCAGGAGCAGGACGCCGCCGGGACGGCCAAGCAGTACGACAAGGCCAAGCAGCTCGGCGAGCGCATCAAGGACGAGGAGAAGAAGCTGGCCGAGGCGACCGGGAAGTGGAAGAAGGAACGCGGCACCAGCTCGCACGAAGTCACGGCCGAACAGGTGGCGCAGATCGTCGCCTCGCTCACCGGCATCCCCGTCAACGAACTGACGACGCAGGAGCGCCAGAAGCTGCTCGCGCTGGAGGATCGCCTGGGCGAGCGGGTCGTCGGCCAGGAAGAGGCCGTGCACGCGGTGGCCGAGGCGGTGCGGCTGGCGCGCGCCGGCCTCAAGGAGGCCGGCAAGCCGACCGCCACCTTCCTGTTCCTCGGGCCCACCGGCGTCGGCAAGACCGAGCTGGCCAAGGCGCTGGCCGCCAGCGTGTTCGGCAGCGAGGACGCGCTGGTGCGCATCGACATGAGCGAGTACGGCGAGCGGCACACGGTGGCCCGGCTGGTCGGCGCGCCGCCCGGCTACGTCGGCTACGAGGAAGGCGGCCAGCTCACCGAACGGGTGCGGCGCCGGCCGTATTGCGTGGTGCTGCTCGACGAGATCGAGAAGGCGCATGCCGAGGTGCACAACATCCTCCTGCAGCTGTTCGACGAAGGACGGCTGACCGACGGCCGCGGCCGGGTGGTGGACTTCACCAACACCATCATCATCGCCACCAGCAACCTGGGCTCCGACGTGATCCAGCGCAACCTGTCCGCGGCCGACAAGGAGCAGCTGGACTACCCGACGCTCAGGGACCGCCTGATGGAACTGCTCAAGCGCCATTTCCGTCCCGAGTTCCTCAACCGCGTCGACGAAGTCGTCGTCTTCCATGCGCTCGGCCGCGAGCAGATCCGCCGGATCGTGGAACTGCAGTTGCGGCGGGTGGCGCGGACCGCCGCGCAGCAGGACATCCAGCTCGAATTCGACCGCGAGCTGGTCGACCACCTGGCGGAAGTCGGCTACGACCCCGAGTTCGGCGCCCGCATGTTGAAGCGCCGCATCCGCAGCGAGGTCGAGTCGCCGCTGGCCAGCGCGATGCTCAAGGACGAGGTGAAGGCGGGCGAGCGCGTGAAGCTCGGCTACGACCCGGTGCGCAAGGCCCTGCGCATCGACAAGGCTGCTGCGCCGGCAAAGGAAAGCGAGGCGGAAACGGTCGCCGGCGAGACGCCAGCTGCCGAGGCCGCGACCGTGTAGGCCGGGCACCAGGATGGCCAGGCGGGCCGATCCGCAGGGACTCAGCCGCGGCGCATCGCTTACCCTGTGCAGTCGACCCGTGAGTCCCCGCGGCAGCAGCCGTGCGGACATCACGGGCTCTGCAACCCCATTGAATCGCGAGGTTCCCCCATGAAGATCCTGATGGTTCTCACGTCGCACGACCGGCTCGGCGACACCGGAAAGAAGACCGGCTTCTGGCTCGAGGAGCTGGCCGCGCCCTACTACGTGTTCCTGGATGCCGGCGCCGACATCACGCTCGCCTCGCCGCTGGGCGGCCAGCCTCCCCTCGACCCCAAGAGCGACGAACCCGATGCCCAGACCGACGCGACCCGCCGTTTCCGGGCCGACAAGGCGGCGATGCAGGCCCTGGCCTCCACCCGCACGCTGGCGGCCATGCGCGCCGACGACTTCGACGCGGTGTTCTACCCGGGCGGCCACGGCCCGCTGTGGGACCTCGCCGAAAGCCGCGATTCCGTCGCCCTGATCGAGGCTACGCTGGCCGCCGGCAAGCCGGTGGCGGCGGTGTGCCATGCGCCCGGCGTCCTGCGCGATGTCAAGACGCCCGACGGCGCACCGCTGGTGAAGGGCAAGCGCGTGACGGGCTTCTCCAACAGCGAGGAAGCGGCCGTCGGCCTGACCAAGGTGGTGCCGTTCCTGGTGGAGGACATGCTCAAGGCCGAAGGCGGCCTCTACAGCAAGGCCAGCGACTGGCAGTCCTATGTCGTCACCGACGGGCTGCTGGTCACCGGCCAGAACCCGGCCTCGTCGGGGGCGGGCGCCCAGGCGCTGTTGCAGGTCCTGCAGGCGACCTCGGCGCACGCCGCGCCGTAGGCGCGCCGCGGCACACGGTCCGAATGTAAAAAAAGCCGGCGAAGCCGGCTTTCTGGGGGCAGCGTCCGGTGTCAGTACGACCGCCGCCGTAGCCGCCGTTGCCATAGCCAACGTCCGCCCGGTTGGAGGCCCTGAAACCGCCTGCATCGGAGCGGCCCGTTTCACGGTCCATCATGACCTTGGCGGAGGAAACGCTGCCGAACTCGGCAAAGTTGGATTCCAGGGTGGAATCGGTCACGGAGTAGGGCAGGTTGCCCACGTAGATCTTGCCGCTCATGACGAGCCTCTCTCAATGATGGCGCCCAGTAGTGCGCACAGGTGCCGCGCGGCAACCTGCCGCGCGATTGGAACTACTTCGCCCGACGGCGGAGCGTGACGGCCGCTTCGGACCCCAAAGCAGACCTCCTGCATCCATCCTCAGGGATCCGGCGCTGATCGACCGACCAGGCGCGCCTAGACGTGGGCCTGCTTCATCTTCTTGACGTCTTGCTGGGGCGGAGCGCCAAAGAGCCGGCTGCCCACCCTGCATGACCGGTACGGCATCTCGGTCAGCAGGATGGCGTCGACCTCGCGAGGGTGGATGCGCTAGCGCGTCGCGACGGAAGCAGGCGCTGCCCGGAGGTCGAACCGGTCCAGTTCCATCACCTTCGCCCACGCCCGCGCGAAGTCCTGCACGAAGTGCGTTTCGCCGTCGGCGGCCGCATACACCTCGCACAGCGCGCGCAATTGAGCGTTGGATCCGAAGATCAGGTCGGCCAGCGTCGCCGTCCAGCGCCGTTCACCGGTCTTGCGGTCGGTGCCTTCGAAGAGATGCTTGCTGCCCTCGGCCGGCTTCCAGGCCGTGCGCATGTCCAGCAGGTTGCGGAAGAAGTCGGGGCTCAGCGTGCCGGGGCGATCGGTGAAGACGCCGTGCCGCACGTTGCCGCTGGTGGCACCCAGTGCACGCATCCCGCCCACCAGCACCGTCATCTCGGGCGCGGTCAGCATCAGCAGGTTGGCCTTGTCGATCATGCCATTGGCCACGTTGCCTTCGGCGCCGCCGCGAATGTAGTTGCGGAAGCCGTCGATCGCCGGCTCGAGCACTTCGAAGGAGTTGACATCCGTCTGCTCCAGGCTGGCGTCCACGCGGCCGGGCGTGAACTTCACCTGCAGGGCATGCCCCGCCTTCCGGGCCGCCGCTTCCACCGCCGCGCAGCCGCCCAGCACGATCAGGTCGGCCAGTGAAACCTTCCGGCCGCCCGGTGCGGATGCGTTGAACGCGGCGACTATCGCTTCGAGCTGGTCCAGCACCTTGCGCAGTTCGGCCGGATCGTTCGCCGCGAAATCCTTCTGCGGTGCCAGCCGGACGCGCGCGCCGTTCGCTCCCCCGCGCAGGTCGGATCCGCGGAAGCTCGAGGCCGAGGCCCACGCCGCCTTCACCAGCTCGGCCACCGACAGGCCCGAGGCCAGGATCTTCGCCTTGAGCTGAGCGACATCATCGTCGTTCACCAGCGGATGCTCCGCCCGCGGCAGGGGGTCCTGCCAGAGCAGGTCTTCCGCGGGAACGTACTTTCCGAGGTAGCGCGTCTTCGGTCCCATGTCGCGATGCGTCAGCTTGAACCACGCGCGGGCGAACGCGTCCGCGTACTCCTGCGGGTTGGCCAGGAAGTGGCGCGCGATCTTCTCGTACGCCGGGTCGAAGCGAAGCGCCAGGTCGGCCGTCGTCATCATCGGCTGGTGGAACTTGCCGGGGACGTGCGCGTCGGGCACGTTCCGGCCGGCATCGCCCTTGGGCTTCCACTGGTGCGCACCGGCGGGGCTCCGAGTCAGCTCCCACTCGAAGCCGAACAGCGTCTCGAGGTAGCCCATGTCCCACTTCGTCGGCGTCGACTTCCACGCACCTTCGATGCCGCTGGTGATGGTGTGCGCGCCGCTGCCCGACTCGTACGCGTTCTTCCAGCCCAGCCCCAGTTCCTCGATGTTCGCGCCTTCCGGTTCCTTGCCGACGTGGTGGGCAGGCCCCGCCCCGTGGGACTTGCCGAAGGTGTGGCCGCCGGCGATGAGGGCGACGGTCTCGTAGTCGTCCATGGCCATCCGGCCGAAGGTGTCGCGGATGTCGCGTGCCGAGCCCACGGGGTCGGGCTTGCCGTTCGGGCCCTCGGGGTTCACGTAGATCAGGCCCATCTGCACCGCCGCGAGCGGCTTGGCCAGCTCGCGCTCGCCGCTGTAACGCTCGTCGCCCAGCCATGTGGATTCCGGGCCCCAGTCGATCGGCAGCGGCTCCCAGATGTCCTCGCGCCCGCCGCCGAAACCGAAGGTCTTGAAGCCCATGGACTCCAGCGCCACGTTGCCGGCCAGGATCATCAGGTCGGCCCACGACAGCTTCTTGCCGTACTTCTGCTTGATGGGCCACAGGAGACGGCGCGCCTTGTCGAGGTTCCCGTTGTCGGGCCAGCTGTTCAGCGGCGCGAAGCGCTGCTCGCCCGAGCGCGCTCCGCCGCGGCCGTCGAAGATGCGGTAGGTGCCGGCCGAGTGCCAGGCCATGCGGATGAAGAACGGGCCGTAGTGGCCGTAGTCCGCGGGCCACCAGTCCTGCGAGTCGGTCATCAGCGCATGCAGGTCCCGCGTCACCGCGTCGAGGTCGAGCGACAGGAATTCGCGCCGGTAATCGAAGTCCTCCAGCTCCGGCGCGCCCAGGTTGCGGTGCTGGTGCAGCATCGCCAGGTTCAGCTGGTCGGGCCACCACTGCGCGTTGTTGCGCGTCTGCCTGGGCTGCTTGTCGTGCGCCACGGGGCACTTGAGTTCGGTCTCTGCGCTCATCGTTTCTCCTTGTTGACCGAAGTAGAACCCAACGATGCGCGCCATGGAATTGAAACGCCGAAAGACGCGGATAGGCCGATTCAATCGGTGGCGATAAGGCAGGCGGAATGCAGAGGGGGCTCGAACGACCCTAAGCAGCCTTTCGATCAAGATTGCAATGAGCGCAATCCACGCAACCTGCTTGCTTGACGTCGATCAAGAAGGTCCCTGGAACCGCGACCAGATTGAATCGTCGGCGAGGGCAGCCTGTCGGTGCCGCGGCAAGGATCTCGACAACGTGAATCAGCGACAACTCAACGAAGGAGGCGTCATGAAAGGGTTTGTGAAAGACATCGAGCGCATCGCCATCGAGAGAGGCCCCGGCCTATGCATCTCCTTCGAGTCCTGAGGCGGGGCCTTCATCGACATGGCAGGTGCTGCGTTTCATGCAGTCGCGCAAGGCGCGCGGACGCTTGACGGCGCCGCTGCGCTCGTCGAATTCCGCCACTGCGAGGTCGAGGGCGCCGCGCCGCTCATGCTCCTCGACGGGAAGCCACGGGGAACCGAGCGCGGCCCACTGTGCGTCGGCAAGTTCCAGTTCGCCCGTGAGGAACACCTGGCGGCAGTGCTCGCCCGCGAGGAAGGAGGCCTCTACCGCCTGACCGCCGTCACCCGGACGAGACAGGCCGTGCGCCATCGTCTGGTCGAAAACGACCAGGTCGCCCGTCGCCACCGCCAACTGGACGCCCGCGTGCGGCATCACGAAATCCAGCTCCGATACATCGAGCGCGAGGATCCAGAACAGGCAGCGTGACCAGCGGCCCCTCACGTCGTTGTGAAAGCCCGCCCCCCGCGTCGCCAGATAGTCGATCCGCCCGGCAACGCTGCTGCGGTAAGCGGCGAGGCCTTCCCCCAGGACACCGGTCAACTGCAACGCGGACGCTATGCCTCCGACCAGGTCGGCCACCCCCGGTGCGACGGCAGCCAAGTCCTCCGCCGTGGTGGTCGCATAGTCGATCTCGGAGAACGCCTCGGTCCTGGTCCGCGCGTAGCCCTGCGCCGCCATGCGCGCGAGGGAATCGGGATCCAGGAATCCAGTACGAATGACATGGATGCGGTCGTAAGGCGCGCGGGCGTCGAAGGCATGGCCGGACTCTTCGCTGCGGACAGCGAACGCCGCAAAAGGGTGGGGCACGCGATACGCATTGGCGGCGACGATGCGATGGGCAGGGACCGGACGCATCACGGCGCGCCTCGCATGTTCACCGCACCGCCTGGGCGCTGAACCCGCCCTCTGCCCATTCCTCCGCACTGGCGCGCGTCAGGCGGAAGCCGGGCGAAACCCGTGCTTCCCCCAGCACCTCGCCCGACGCATCGGTGGCGCGCAGCACGGCCGATGGGTTCTCGTCGTCCGGCTCGATGTCCAGCGTGACGCTCACGCGGCCGCGATTGCAGGAGATGTCGACCTGCCGGTGGAGCGCCGCATGAAGTTGCTGCTCGTGCCGCCGCACGAATTCGGCGGCGGTCTTCACCAGCGTGTTGAACGCGGAAGTGTCCAAGGGCTTGGGGCTCTTCTTGTCGCGCCCCATGGTCCACGGGCCGACCAAGGCCGGCTCGACCTGCCCGTCGGGTGTCATGGCCACGGCCCAGCCGTCGTCGTCCTCGTTCTTGATCACGCGGGCCGTCCACCCGTTGTCGCGCCACACGCGCGCTTCTTGGACCACCTGTGTTTCGGTTCCGATTTCGGGTTCGTTCATCCTGCGATTGTCGCGCCTTGCCACTCAGCTGCTGCGTCACCGTGGTCGCCGACGCCGACTGCTGCACCGGCGGCGCACCACGCGGTGCCGCACAAGCCGCTTGGCCTGTGGGTGGACCGTCACGATCGTGGGCACGTTGGGCGGCCCGATGCGCGTTGTGTGCCTGGTTCAACATGCCGACGCGAATCCCTGACGATGCGATAGGCTGAAGAGGGCTGCTTTGGGTCGAGGCTGTGTGAAAACTCGGCACAGCGAGGTCGCGGGTACCTTGTCGGCGGCGGATTTCGCCGGTTCGCTGTTCGGGACGCCGATTCGCGCGCAGAAGCCGTTTGGAGTGCCCTGGAGCTCTTGGTGAGCTCCATACGCGCGAACAGCAACGGCAAAGGGCTTACGCCCCCACGATCTGCATTGCCTTCATCGTCTTCGCAAACCCGAGGATGCTCAGGACCCTCTTGAGGTTGTAGGCGAGCACGGTCAAGCTCATTTCGGTGCTGACGTTTGGCAGCCGGCGCATCAGGAATGGGGTAGTTCCCATCCAGCCCTTGAACGTGCCGAACACGTGCTCCACGGTGCAGCGTCTGACCGTCATGGCGTCTTGCATGCGGTCCAGTCGACGTTGCGTGGCTTCAAGGACTGCTTCGTGCTCCCATCGCGTGATTCGCCGATGCGAGCTGGGCGTGCACTGCGCCTTCATCGGGCACTTCGGGCAGGCGGTGCTCCAATAGCGTCGCACCTGCAGCCCTTGTTGTTCGCCCGTGAATCGGTAGGTTGCACGCTCGCCTGCGGGACACTGGTATTCGTCGTCCTTCGCGATGTAGATGAAGTCTGATCTGTCGAAGCGGCCCTCGGCCTTCGCGCCAGACGTCGTGGGCTTGGGCAGGATCGGCGCAATGCCACTGTCGGCACAGGCCTTGATCTGCAGCGCGCTGTAGTAGCCGCGATCAGCGATCGCGCGCAACCGCTTCTTGCCCATTGCCTCGCGCGCCGCTTGCGCCACCGGTGCCAACGCCACTCTGTCGTGCCCGAGGTTTGTAACCTCGTGGGCGACGATCAAGTGATGCTTGGCATCGACTGCGACCTGTACGTTGTACCCAACGATTCCGGAGCCGCGTCCACTGGTGGCCATCGAACGTGCATCCGGATCCGTCTTTGAGAGCTGGCCGTCCGGTTGCGCAGCGATCTGCACCTTGACTTCATCCAGTACGCGCATCTGCTGTCGCAACTGCTCGATCTTGCTTTTCAGCCGTGTGGTCTTGGCCTCGAACTCCGCCGGCTGGGTGCGGTCCGCCGTATCGAGGGCAACCAGGTAGCGGTGAATGCTCTCTTCAATCTGCTGCTGGCGCTTGTCGATCTTGCCCGCGGTGAAGTTCTTATCGCGGGCGTTTACCGCCTTGAATTTGCTGCCGTCGATGGCAACCAGGGCTTGGCCAAAGAGCTTCAAATCCCGACACAGGACCACGAACCGCCGGCACACGTTCCGAATGCCAGCGCCGTTGTCACGCCGGAAATCCGCGATCGTCTTGAAGTCCGGCGCGAGGCGCCCGGTGAGCCACATCAGCTCGATGTTGCGTTGGCACTCCCGTTCGAGTCGGCGGCTGGACTGAACCCGATTCAGGTAGCCATAGATGTAGACCTTCAGAAGGTCCGCCGGGTGGTATGAAGGCCGCCCGGTTGCAGCCGGCTCGGCGCCTTCGAACCCAAGCTTCGTCAGATCCAGCTCTCCGACGAACGCGTCGATCACCCGAACGGGGTTGTCATCGGCGATGAAGTCGTCCAGACACTCGGGCATCAAGGTCACCTGCTGCCGGTCCTGTCCTTCGATGAATCGAGGCATGTCGACTCCAGAGTCCGCTTCGGGCGGGACTCTACAGACACACCCGCATCGGCCTCAGAGGGTTTTCACACAGCCTCG
>JALHLO010000156.1:6407-9896 GCA_022844525.1 Ramlibacter sp. | reverse complement strand
TCGGGCACGGCCCGGCGCGCGACCGCCCGCGCATCCTCCAGGCTGCGCCCGGCGATCGCCTCCGCGAGCGCGCAGCACAGGCGCCACGATCCTTCCACCGTCTCGTTCGTATAGCCGGGCACGATCAGTGCCTCGCCGAAACCGCTGCGGCCCTCCGAATCGTGGACCTCCACCACGAAGGGGTCGAACTCGCGCATGGTCAGCAGCGACAGCTTGTACGGCACCGCCAGCGGCACGCCGACCTGCCGCACGCTCACCCGGTCGATCGTCAGGCGATCCGTCACAGCGCCACCGTGCCCGCGATCTGCGTGCGGTACATCAGGCGGCGCGAGCCCGGGTCGAAGGCATCGCGCTTGTGCATCGTGCACGTGTTGTCCCACATCATGACGTCGCCGACCTTCCACTCCTGGGTCCAGGTGAGCTCCGGCCGGGTGGCGTGGGCCCACAGGGCGTCGAGCAGCTGTTCGCTTTCCTCCAGCTCCAGGCCCACGATGTAGGCGTTGCGGCGCCGGCCGAGCAGCAGGCAGGGACGGCCGGTGACCGCGTGCGTGGAAACGATGGGCTGGATGGCGCCCCTGGTCTTGCGCGGGTCGGTCACGTCCTCGTAGCCGAGCCGCAGTTCGCCGGCGCTGTTGCGGCTGGCATCGTGCACGCAGCGCAGGCCCTGGATGCGCTTCTTCATGGCCTCGGGCAGCGTCTCGTAGGCCGTGTACATGTCGGCGAAATGGGTGTTGCCGCCGGCCGGGGGCACCTCGACGGAGTACAGGCAGGCGCCCTTGGGCGGGATCTCGTTGTAGGTCATGTCGGTGTGCCACACGGCCTCGCCGTCGCCCAGCGCACCGAGCGGCTTGCCGCCGACCTTGACGTTGGAGATCACCGTGATCTCGGGCGGCAGCGCGTCGTGCTCGCGGCTCATGGCCATGCTGGCCTTCGGCCGCTGGTCCAGCGGGCCGAAGTTGCGCGAGAAGCGGATGAGCCCGTCGAGCGTCAGGCCTTGCTGGCCGCGGAAGCGCAGCACCTTGTGCTGCGCCCACGCGTCCCGCAGCGCCGCCACCTGCGCGGGCTGCAGTTCTTCATTCAGGTCGATGCCCTCGATGTCGGCGGCGAGCGCGGCGCCGCTGGGTCGCACGGTGAGTGTGGCGGGGCGATGGAGTTCGGCGGCTTGGGCCATGAAGACGGGTCCTTGTCTGGTGCAATCGGAGTCCGCCGAAGATAATCCCGCCCACCCATCACGTCTATTTCGGATTTCAGATGTATTCATCAACTGGCCGGATGAATGTCTCTCTGCGGCAGGTGGAGATCTTCCTCGCCGTGGCGCAAACGCTCAGCTTCAGCGAAGCGGCGAAGCTGAGCCACCTGTCGCAGCCCGCCTTGAGCGGCAACATCAAGCGGCTGGAGGAGTCGCTCGGCGCGCGCCTGTTCGACCGGCACACGCGCAAGGTGACGCTCACGGCCGTGGGCAGGGAGTTCCTCACCATCGCCGGCGGCATGACCGAGACCATGCAGCTGTCCCTCACGCGCATGCGCGATTTCGTGGCAGGCAAGCGCGGCCGGCTCGTGCTGGCCGCCGCGCCCTCCATGGCGGCCAGCTTCGTCCCGGGGCTGCTCGCCGAATACCTGCGGAAGAATCCCGATGTCGAGGTCGAGCTGCACGACGAGCTGTCCGATGTCTGCCTGGACATGCTGCGCAAGGGCGCCGCCGATGTCGCCCTGGCGGCGCGTGACCCGAAGGCGCCGGACCTCGTGCAACGCGAACTGTTCCGCGATCCGCTGGTGGTGATCTGCCCGGCCGACCATGCGCTGGCGCGTCATTCCACGGTGCGCTGGCGCGACGTCCAGGCCTATCCGCACGTGGTGATGACCCGGGCCAGCAACGTGCGCAATCTCGTCGACGCGGAGTTCGCCCGCTATGGCCTGAAGCTGCATCCCGCCTTCGAAGTGGCGCAGGTGGGCACCATGCTGGGGCTGATCGCGGCGAACCTGGGGATCGGCGAACTGCCGCAATCGCTGATCCACAACCTGGACATGTCGGGCCTGGTGCACCGTCGCATCAGCAACGCGGCGGCCTATCGCAGCATCTGCGCCATCACGCTCAAGGACCGCGCGCCGGCGCCGACCTTGCCGCCCTTCCTGGAGCTGTGCCGCTCCCGCGCCGCGGGGTGGATGCAGGCGGGCGGCAAGCGGTGAGATCGGCCAGCGAAGCGGCGGTGGACGACGTGCGCCTGCGCCGCGCTCAGCTGCGCTCGAAGATCGCCGCGATGCCCTGGCCGCCGCCGATGCACATCGTCACCAGCGCATAACGCCCGCCGATGCGGTTCAATTCATGCAGCGCCTTCACCGTGATCAGCGCGCCGGTGGCGCCGATCGGGTGGCCCAGCGAGATGCCGGAGCCGTTCGGGTTCACCTTGGCCGGATCCAGCTGCAGGTCCTTGAGCACCGCGCAGGCCTGCGCCGCGAAAGCCTCGTTCGCTTCGATCACGTCCAGGGCGCCGGCCGCGATCCCTGCTTTCTCCAGCACCTTGCGCGTGGCCGGCACCGGCCCGATGCCCATGTACTTCGGGTCCACGCCGGCATGCGCCCAGGCCACCAGCCGCGCCAGCGGCTTCAGCCCGCGCTTTTCGGCGACGCTGCGCTCCATCAGCACCACGGCCGCGGCGGCGTCGTTGATGCCCGAGGCATTGCCGGCCGTCACCGTGCCGTTCTCCTTGGCGAACACCGGCTTGAGCTTGGCCATGTCCTCCGCCTTCACGCCGGAGCGGAAGTGCTCGTCCACCGCGAACAGGGTGTCGCCCTTGCGGGACTTCAGCGTGACGGGAACGATCTGGTCCTTGAAGTAGCCGGCCGCCGTGGCGCGTTCGGCGCGGTTGTGGCTCTCCACGGCCAGGCGGTCCTGGTCCTCGCGGCTGATGCCCCACCTGGCGGCCACGTTCTCGGCGGTCACGCCCATGTGGATGTTGTGGAAGGGGTCGTGCAGCGCGCCGACCATCATGTCCACCAGCTTCGCGTCGCCCATGCGCGCGCCCCAGCGCGCGGTGAGGTCCGCGTAGGGCGCGCGGCTCATGTTCTCGGCGCCGCCGCCGATGGCGATGTCGCAGTCGCCCAGCAGGATGGTCTGCGCCGCCGAGACGATCGCCTGCAGGCCCGAGCCGCACAGGCGGTTGACGTTGAAGGCGGGCGTGCCTTCGCCGCAGCCGCCGTTGATGGCCGCCACGCGCGACAGGTACATGTCCTTCGGCTCGGTGTTCACCACGTGGCCGAACACGACGTGCCCGACGTCGGTGCCGGCCACCTTCGTGCGCGCGAGCGACTCGCGCACGACCAGCGCGCCGAGTTCGGTGGGGGGAATGTCCTTCAGGCTGCCGCCGAAGGTGCCGATGGCCGTGCGCACTGCGCTGACGGCGACGACTTCACGGGTCATGACTGTCTCCAGGGTTCGGGGGGATGACGGACTTTAGCGCGGTCACCCTTCCGGGGCGCTTACGCCGGGAC
>JALHLO010000156.1:0-6307 GCA_022844525.1 Ramlibacter sp. | reverse complement strand
GGCGGACGAGTGGCGCTGCCCGAAGGCCCGGTGGTGTTGAGGCACTGCCTTCCCGCCTGCAAGCTTGCCACCGTGCAACACCGGGAACCCATGGGAACACGCCACGGCGCCGCCGACGCATCGCGGGCACGCCGCCAACACGTGGCGGGCCTGTTCGTCCTTGGCTTGCTTGCCGTCCTGGCCGGATGCTCCACCGAGCCGGAGCGCGCGCGCCCGGAAGTGCATGGGCGCGTCTGGACGCCCTCGCTGGGCACGGAACTGGGCCGCGGCAAGGCCTCCTGGTACGGCCCGGGCTTCCAGGGCAAGCGCACGGCGAGCGGCGAGCGTTTCGACATGAACGCCCTGACCGCGGCGCACCGCACGCTTCCCTTCGGCACCCGCGTCAAGGTGCGCAACGTCGTGAATGGCCGCGAGGTGGTGGTCCGCATCACCGATCGCGGTCCCCACATCCGCGACCGCATCATCGACCTGAGCAAGGCGGCCGCCGCGGCGATCGACCTCGTGCAGGCCGGCGAGGGCCAGGTCGTGCTGCTCAGGCCCTGATCAGCGCTGCCCACGCCAGCGCTGCAAGGCGGCAGCCGCATCCTCCAGGCTGGCCAGCGCGTGGATCCCTTCGGATGCGCGCAGCGCCGCGGCTCCCGCGCCTCCCGCCCACAACTCCACCGACGGCGGCAAGGTCGCGCGCAACTGCTGCAGCAAGGGCGGCGCCTGCCTTTGTGGAAACGCCGCCGAAAACGACAGCGCCACCGCGTCCGCCTGGTAGGCCTGCGCCGCGTGCGCGATGTCGACCAGGGGCGTCTGCGTGCCGAGCGACACGCACTGCGCGCCTTCCAGCGCCAGCAGCGCCTCCACCATCAGCAGGCCGAGCCCGTGCGGCTCGTTCGGCAGGGTCGTGAGCAGGACCCGCGGCGCACTGCCGCGCGGGATGGCCGCGATCGCCTGGCGCAGGGTGCGCGAGGCCAGTTCGGTGAACAGGTGCTCCTCGAACACCTGCAGCCGTCCCTGTTCCCAGGCTTGCCCGACCAGGGCGCTCAGGGGGGCGATCGTGTCCAGGACAAACTGCCGCAGGCCTTGCCGCGCCAGACGCTGCTGCAGGGTCACGAAACAGATCGCGGCGTCGTGGCTGCAGACCAGGTCCAGGAGCTCCTGGAGGCCTGCCGCCGCGCCCGGCTCCGGGGCGGCTGGCCGGCTCCTGCGCGAGCTGGACAAGGTGGACTCCAGTTCCTCCTCGGTCGCGGCCAGCAGCCTGCCCGGGCGATGACCCTGGTCCATCAGGCGCTTGATCAGCCGCAGCCGCTGGACCTGCTCGGCCGGATAGACGCGCTCGCCACGGGCGTCGCGCTGCGGCATGGGGAAGCCGTAGCGGCGCTCCCAGACGCGCAGCACGTCCTTGGACAGGCCGACATCCCGCTCCACGGCCGCGATGGTGAACGCAGTTTCTTGCATTTTGTCCTGGACAAACTATAGACAGATCGGAATCTGCCGTGTATTCTCCGCTTCGGATCGATTTTGTCCAGGACAAAACGACCGAGTCACGACCTTACCAGGAGTTTCCCATGAAGAAGTCCATCGTCATCGCCGCCCTTTCCCTGGCCGCCGCCACCGCGCAGGCCGCCGACATCGTCGACACCGCGGTCGCGGCCGGCGAGTTCAAGACCCTCGCCGCCGCCCTGCAGAAGGCCGGCCTCGTCGACACGCTCAAGGGCAAGGGTCCCTTCACCGTGTTCGCGCCCACCGATGCCGCGTTCGCCAAGGTCCCGAAGGACCAGCTCGACGCGCTGCTGGCCGACAAGGCGAAGCTGACCGCGGTGCTCACCTACCACGTCGTGCCGGGCAAGGTCATGGCCAAGGACGTGCGCGCCGGCAAGGTGAAGTCGGTGCAGGGAAGCGAGCTGACGCTGTCCACCGCCGGCGGCGTCAAGGTCGACGCCGCCAACGTGGTGAAGGCGGACATCGTTGCCGACAACGGCGTGATCCACGTGATCGACAGCGTGGTGCTGCCGAAGTAAGCGGGCGCCGCTCCAGCGTGGAGATGGGCGTCACGCTGTTCGCCACCGCCGAGGCCTGCGGTCCGCCGGTGTCTAGCTGCGCGGCCGCGGCGCGATCCGCTCTCCGGGCAGGCACTCGTACGGCCCGCGCCATCCCGGCAGTGCCTGGATCCGCTGCAGCCACCGGCCGATCGCCGGGTACTTCGGGCGCACGTCCACGCCGCTCTCCTCCACCGGATAGAACAGGTAGCCGCACATCGAGAAGTCCGCGATCGTGGGCGCGTCGCCCACGATGAACGCCGAGTGCTGCAGGTGCTTGTCGACCACGGCGAAGGCCGTGGAGAAGCGCGCGTGCAGGAAGTCCATCACGGCGGGCACCGGCGCGGCGTCCGCCAGCGAGTACATGAAGCGGTAGGTGGCGAAGTAGCTGGTGAACTTGTGGTTGTCGTACAGCAGCCAGCGCAGCACCTCGCGCTGCTGCGCCTCGGCGCCGCCGCCGAAGCGCCCGTGCTGGTGCGCCAGGTGCGTGAGGATCACGCCGGATTGCGTGAGACGCAGCACGCCGTCGTCGAGGACGGGCGCCTCGCCCAGTTCGTTCACGCTTTCGCGGTACTGCACGGAGCGGATCTGGCCGCCGAAGAAGTCGATGAACACGGGCTCCCAGGGCTGGCCGAGCACGTCCAGCGCGAGGGCGACCTTGTAGCAGTTGCCGGATTGGGCGAAGGCGTGGAGTTTGTACATGTGCGGAGCCGGCGGCGGTTCAGAAGGTGATCTTCACCGATGGCGCGCTGCGGCGGGCCTCGCCGTGGTGCACGGCCTCGATGTTGTTGCCGTCCGGGTCGAGCACGAAGGCCGCGTAGTAGCCGGGATGGTAGGGGCGCTCGCCGGGCGCGCCGTTGTCCTTGCCGCCGTGGGCGAGGGCGGCCCGGTGGAAGGCGTCGACCATCGCGCGGCCCTGCGCCTGGAAGGCGAGGTGGTGGCGCCCGGTGAGCGCGCCTTGCGCGGCGGCGCTGCCGGGGGTGGAGATGAAGAGCTCGTCGGCCCAGAAGTAGTCGTCGCCGGTTCCGCCCATGGGGATCTTCAGCACCTCGAACACGGCCGCGTAGAAGCGCTGCGATGCCGGCAGGTCGCGCACGACCAGCTGGACGTGGTCGATGAGCCTGCCGCGGTGGAGTTCCTGGGTCTGCATGCGCGCTCCTCCCAAGGGGGTCGGGGAGCACGCTTTGTACGGACGCCGGGCGGCGGCGTCAATCGCCCCGCGTCCTACGTCGCGGAACCGGCAGTGGCAGCGAACACCAGCAACAGGTTGTTGGCCGGCATCGCGTGGCGCTGCCGCAGCGCGAGGCCGTGGCGCGCCGCCTGTGCCGCGACCTCGTCCAGCTGCCGGATCCCCCATGCGGGGTTGCGCGCGCGCAGGCTCTCGTCGAAGGCGAGATTGCTGGGCGCGGGGGCCTGGCCCGCCTCGAAGTAGGGCCCGTAGGTGACCAGCCGGCCACCGGGCGCCAGCTGCCGTGCCGCGCCGGCCATCAGTCCGGCGCAGGCGCTCCAGGGAGCGATGTGCAGCAGGTTGGCGCAGTAGATCGCATCAAAGCGCTCGGTGAACGGCGCTCGCGGCGTCGGCCATTGCGGCGCTTCCACGTCCAGCAGCACCGGCTGCCGCACATTGGCCAGGCCGGCCTCGGCCATGCGCGCGGCGATCGCGGGGAGCATGCCGGCGTCGGCCTCGGTGGGCTGCCAGGTCCAGCCGGGAAGTGCAGCCGCGAACCAGGCCGCGTGCTGCCCGGTGCCGGAGGCGATCTCCAGGGCCGACCCGCGCGGCCCCAGCAGCTGGCGCAGCACCGCCAGGATGGGCTCCTTGTTGCGGTCGGCGGCGGGGCTGTGCGGGAGGGCGGACATGCGAAGGCGGCGGCGAGGCGGCGCGGCCGGGCTCTAGTTTTCCCGGTGCGTCGCGGGATCGTCCGCGGCAAAGGGGCCGTCGAAGGTGCCCTGGAGCGTTTCGATCCGCACCGCCTCGGCCTCGCCGGGGAACAGGACCTGCAGTCCGAGCGTGCCCTTGGTGACGCGCACGCGCACGCTGTCGCCCCCCACTTCCCGGCGATAGTCGTAGATGCCCGGGCTCCAGACTTCCGGGGCCTCGTGCAGGCGGTGCGTTCCCAGGACCTGGCCGATCCGCCGCTTCAGGCGGTTGCGTTCCACCTGGATCGCCTGGACCTGCGCGAACAGCGCGTCGACGCCGCGGCCATCGCCGCCACTGCGGCTGAGTTCGAATGCCTGGGTCAGCAAGGCGCCTTCCGCCTCGACCAGCTCGGAGACGCGGGAACGCAATGACGCAATGCTGGTGTCCTGGCTCATGTAACCTTTATTTTGGGGCGTCACGCCCGGGCCCGAGAAGGCTGACGGGCCGCTTGTCGGTGGGCGTGCACCGACAGGCCGGCCGTGCACGGCATCCCGCGCGCCCGGCTCATGCACGCGCCTGCCAGGTCGCGGCGGCGACGGGCTGGCGCCGCGCCCCCGGGTGACCTACAGTGGCCGTTTTGCATCCATGAGGAAATCAAAATGCCGATTCGCACCGCATCGTTCACCAGGAGGCTCTCGGACAACGGCCGCGCGCTGCATCGCGCGATGGTAAGCCGGGTGGCCAGCGGCGGGGCGGACAGCGGGCCGTCCGAAGCCGAAGCCGCCCTGATCGAGGAACGCCGCCTGCTCAAGGAGGAGCGCCAGAAGCGCAAGGCGCAGGCGCTGCAGCCCAAGCCGAGCGCGCTCGACCGCCTGGTGCGCACGCACCATCCCCAGGCCAAGGACAAGAAGGTGGGCAAGGAAACGCAGGCTGCCGCCGAAAAGAAGAAGCCCAAGCCGGGCAAGTCGCGCGCCGAGAAGCACGCGGAGAAGGCTGCGGCGCTGGAGGCTGCGCGCCGGTCGCCGAAGAAGCCCGCGAAGTGACCCGGCCGATGAGCGAGTCCAGCGAGGAAACCCCCGTCACGTTCGGCATGCTCGTGGAGGCCCTCGACGGGTGCGGCCAGGCCGTCGGCTTCGCGCTGGCCGGTGCCCTCAACACCGCCGGCACGGATCGCAGCCGCATCCTGACCATCGCGGAGAGCCTGCAGACGCTGTCGGTGGACGGCCGCTTCCCCGGAACGGCAGGCCACTGCATGGGTGGGATCGTCCAGGGCATGCAGTCCTTCCTGATGGTCGGCGAGAAGGACGACGGCGCGCCGTTGGTGTAGCGCGCCCCTCAGGCCGGGGCACCTGTCACAAAGCCGGGGCGCCCGACGTCTTGGGAGATGGACTGCCACCCGAGCTCGACCTTGACCGCATCCGCAGCAACCACTTCCTTCGACGCCCTGCGCCCCCGCCTCTTCGGCATCGCCTACCGCATGCTCGGCGTGCGCGCGGATGCCGAGGACGTGGTGCAGGACGCCTGGCTGCGCTGGCGCGAGGCGGACCAGGCGTCGCTGCAGTCCGCCGAGGCCTGGCTGGTGACGGTGGTGACGCGGCTGGCCATCGATCGCCTGCGCGCGGCCAAGGTGGAGCGCGCGGCCTACGTCGGTGAATGGCTGCCCGAGCCGATCGTGGAGGCCGACGAGCACACGCCCGAGTCGCTGGTGGAGTTCGCCGATGACGTCTCGGTGGCCTTTCTCCACCTGCTGGAGCGGCTGGCCCCGGAGGAGCGCGCGGCCTTCCTGCTGCGGCAGGTGTTCGACTACGACTACGGCGAGGTCGCCGAGATGCTGGGCAAGCGCGAGCCGGCCGTGCGGCAGATGGTGCATCGCGCGGCCGAACGGGTGCGGCAGGAGCGGCCGCGCTTTTCGGTGCCGGCCGACAAGCACAGGGACCTGCTGCGCAAGTTCGTGGCGGCCGCGCAGAGCGGCCAGCGCGCCGCCATCCGCGCGCTGCTGGCGGACGACGTGCTCACGCTCGGCGACGGCGGGGGCAAGGTGGCGGCGGTCGCCGGTGGCATGCATGGCGGCGAGCGCGTGACCAACCTGTACTGGGCGCACGCGCTGCGGCTGGGGCCGCGGCTGCAGTACCGCATCGCCACCATCAACGGCGAACCGGGCCTGCTGCGGTATGTCGACGGCCGGCTGGAGTCCGCCAACGCGGTGGTGACGGACGGGGAGCGGATCGTGGCGATCTATGCGGTGCGCAATCCGGACAAGCTGGTGAATGTGCAGGACTGTCACAAGCCGGGGGCTTCGGCCGTCTAAGGAGGCAAGCGCGCAGGAAGCGCCTTCCCCCTTGAACAACCGGAGAACCCATGTCAGCCCGCCTCGACTACCACGCACTCGCCCCCAGATCCGCCCGCGCGCTCGGCCAGCTCT
>JALHLO010000155.1 GCA_022844525.1 Ramlibacter sp. | reverse complement strand
GGCGGCACGCTGGACACCAACGGCAACACGGTCGCCTTCGCCGCGCCCGTGGCCGGCACGGGCGGCCTCGCGAAGGCGGGCACGGGCACCCTCACCCTGTCGGGAGCCAACACGTATTCCGGCGGCACCACCGTCAGCGCCGGCACGCTGGCGCTCGCGCCGGGCGCCTCGCTGCCGGCGGGCAGCACGCTCACCGTCAGCGGCGGCACCTTCGCCACCAACGGCAGCGTGTCCGTCGGTGCCCTCTCGGGCACGGCCGGCGCGATCAACCTGGGCGCCGGCGTCCTCACCACCGACAGCGCCGCGAGCACCACGCTGACCGCGGCCATCACCGGCGCCGGCGGCCTCGCCAAGGCGGGCACCGGCACCCTCAACCTGGCCGGCACCCACGGCTACACCGGCGCGACCAGCGTGAACGGCGGCACGCTGGCCGCCAACGGAACCCTCGCCTCGGCGGTGACCGTGAACAACGGCGGCACGCTGGGGGGCACCGGTTCGGTCGGCGGGGCCAGCATCCTCGCGGGCGGCGTGTTCGCGCCGGGCAACTCCATCGGCACCATCACGGTCGGCGGCAACGTGGGGTTCGCGGCCGGCTCCATCTACCGCGTGGAAGCCGACGCCGCCGGCAATGCGGACCGCATCAACGCCACCGGCACGGCGACCCTGTCCGGCGGCACGGTGGAGGTGCTGGCGGCCGCGGGCAACTACCAGCGCAACACCACGTACACCATCCTGAATGCCACGGGGGGCGTGGCGGGCCGGTTCGACACGGTCACCAGCAACCTTGCCTTCCTCGATCCCGCGCTGGCCTACGACGCGAACAACGTGCTGCTCACGCTGACGCGCAACAACGTGGCCCTGGGCGACGTGGCGGTCACGCCCAACCAGCGGGCCGTGGCGGGCCACCTGGAACTCGTGGCCGCGGATCCCGGCGCCGCCGCCCTCCTGGCGCAGGTCGATGGCCTGACCGCGGAACAGGCGCGTGCCGCCTTCACCAGCCTGGGCGGCGACTCCCTCTCCGCGCTGGCGACGGTCGCGATGTCGGAGTCGCGGCGCTTCCTGCGGCTGCTCGGTGGCCGCCTCACGAACCCCGGCGCGGGCACGGGGCTCGCGTACAGCGGCGTGCAGCTGGCCGCCGCGGGCTACCGGCGGGCAGGCGATGGCGCCACCATGGGCGCCGGCCCCGCGGATGGCCCCGCTTCGGGCCGCGGCTTCTGGGCGCAGGTCACGGGCTCGCACGGGAACGTGGACGGCGACGGCAATGCGAGCGGCTTCGACTGGAACGCCAGCAACTTGGCCGTGGGCCTGGACACCGAGCTTGCGCGCGGCACGGTCGTGGGTGCCGCCTTCGGCTACGGCCAGGCCAACGTGGACCTGGCAGCCGGCGGCTCGGGCACGGTGCAGAGCCCGCGCTTCGGCCTCTATGGCAGCCGGGCGTCCGGGCCCTGGACGTTCCGCGGCGCGGCCGGCTACGCCGACCAGGATTTCGACTCGCGGCGCAGCGTCGCCGTCGGCGCCGACACGAGCACGGCCTCGGGCTCGCACCAGGGCAAGGAATGGTCCTTCTCCGCGGAGGCGGAGTACACCGTCGCGCGGCCCGGCTACCAGGTCAAGCCGCTGGCGGGCCTGGTCTACGTCAACCTCAAGGAGGATGGCTACACCGAGAGCGGCAGCAACGCCGCGCTGGCGGTTGCCGGGCGCACCACCGAATCCATCACCTCGCTGCTGGGCCTGCGCTACGTGCGGCCGGCAGGCAGCGGCACCTTCGAGGCGCGCGCGGTCTGGAGCCACGAGTTCGGCGATACCGGCCCCGCGATCGCGGGCCGGCTCGCCGCCGTCCCGGCAGGCCCCTCCTTCACGGTCGCCGGGGTGCCGATCGAACGCGATGCGCTGACCCTGGGCGTCGGCTTCTCCGGCCAGGCCGCCCGGAACCTCTCTGTCTACGCCGACATCAACGTCGAGATCCGGGGCAGCGGGCAGTCGCAATACATGGTGATGGGCGGGCTGCGCTACGCGTTCTAGCCGCGGCTATTCGCCGCGCCACTGCGGCGGGCGCTTGGCGACGAAGGCTGTCACGCCCTCGCGGAAGTCCTTGCTGCCGTAGGTGCGGCGGATCAGGTCTTCCGCATCCGGCAGGTCGTGGCGCAGCAGGCGGTTGAGCGCCTCCTTGCTGACCTGCTGCGTCACCGGGGCGAGCGACGCGAGCTTCGAGCACAGCTTCTGCGCGGCGGCTTCGATGCCATCGGCGGCAACCACCTCCAGCACGTAGCCGCAGGACTGGGCCTCCTCGGCGCCGACCATGTCGGCCAGCAGCAGCAGGCGCTGCACGCGCGGACGCCCGAAGGCCGCGACGAGCCCCGCGATGTTGGCCATCGACAGGCAGTTGCCCAGCGTGCGCGCGATCGGCACGCCGAACTTGCTGCCGGGCGTGGCGATGCGGAAGTCGCAGGTGCTGGCGATGGCGAGGCCGCCGCCGATGCACCAGCCTTGCACCACGGCCACGGTGGGCATGGGCAGGCCGGCCAGCAGCTGCATGGTCGCGTCGATCTGCGTCTCGTACTGCACGCCGCGCTGGCCGTCGAAGTCCTGGAACTGCGCGATGTCGGTGCCGGCGACGAAGGCCTCGCCGCCGGCGCCCTGGAAGCGCACCACCCGCACCGAGCGGTCCTCGCGCAGCCGCTCGCAGTGCGCGCGCAGCTGCTCGTACATCGCCCAGGTCATCGCATTGCGCGCCTCGGGGCGGTCGAAGGTGACGGAGGCGATGCCCCCGTCGACCTTCAGGTGGACTGCTCCTGCTTCGCTCAAGTATCCACCTTCACGTTGGCTTCCTTGATCACCTTGGCCCACTTGGCGAGTTCGACGTGCATGAACTCGCGCATCTTCTCGGTGGAACCGCCGCCGTCCTCGGCGCCGGAAGCCTCGAGCTTCTCCATCACGTCGGGCATGGCCAGCGCCTTGTTCACGTCCTCGTTCATGCGCTTGGCCAGCGCCGGCGACATCTTGCCCGGGCCGACCAGGCCGTACCAGGTGGTGGCCTCGAAACCGGGGAAGCCGGATTCGGCCATCGTCGGCACGGTGGGGTGGCCGGCGGCGCGCTTCAGGCGCGTCTGCGCGATCGCGATCGCCTTGCCGTTCTTCACGTGCGGCGTGGCGGCCGTCATCGTGTCGAAGCTGTATTGCACCTGGCCGCCGATCAGGTCGGTCAGCATCGGGCCGGAGCCCTTGTACGGCACGTGGATCGCCTTCACGCCGGCCTGCAGCATGAACATCTCCAGCGTCAGGTGCTGGGCGGAGCCCGGGCCGGCGGAGCCGAAGCTGATCTTGCCGGGGTTGGCCTTGCACAGCGCGACGAGGTCCTTCACCGTCTTGGCCGGCTGCATCTGGCCGCAGATCAGCAGGTTGGGCGTGACGCCCACCATGGCGATCGGCTGGAAGTCCTTCTCGGCGTCGTAGCCCAGCTTCTGCAGGTTGGGGACGATGGCGTGGCTGTTGATGTGCGCCATGTGCAGCACGCTGCCGTCGGCGGGCTGCTTGGACACGTAGTCGGCGGCGATGGTGCCGGAGGCACCCGCCTTGTTCTCCACGATGACCTGCGTCTTCCACATGTCGGCGAGCTTCTGGCCGATCACGCGGGCCAGGATGTCGGTGCCGCCGCCGGGGGCGAAGCCCACGATGATGCGCACGGGCCCGGTGGGCAGCTGTTGCGCGCGCGCCATCGGCAGGGCGATGGTCGCGGCGACGCCGGTCACGAATGTTCTGCGTTGCACTGTGTTGTCTCCTTCTGGTCTCAAAAAAAAGGGGCTCCTTGCGGAACCCCTGGACTTCTTACGCCGCCTTCTGCAGGGCGACCGGCGCCGGGTGTCCGGCGAAGTACTCCATGGCGGCGGCCACTCCCGAGCCCGCCAGCTTGACGCCGGACAGCTTCAGGCCCATTTCGCAACCCGACAAGGCTGCCATGAGCGTGAGGTCATTGCAATCCCCAAGATGCCCAATGCGGAACATGCGGCCCTTGACCTTGCCCAGGCCCGTACCCAGCGACAGGTCGAAGCGTTCGTAGATCAATTTACGTACAGCGTCCGCGTCCACGCCCTCGGGCATGATCACGCCGGTGAGCACCGGCGACTGGCTGGCGACCTCGTTGCACTGCACTTCCAGGCCCCAGGCCTTGACGCCGGCGCGCACGCCTTCGGCCCAGCGCTTGTGGCGAGCGAACACGCCCTGCAGGCCGCCGAAGTGCGGGTCCAGCAGCATGTCGCAGGCCTCGGCCAGGCCGTACAGCAGGTTGGTGTTGGGCGTATAGGGCCAGTAGCCCGTCTTGTTCATCTCGACGATCTCGTCCCAGGCCCAGAAGGCCTTGGGCAGCTTCGCCGACTTGCTGGCCTCGATCGCCTTGGGCGACAGCGCGTTGAAGCTGATGCCCGGGGGAAGCATCAGGCCCTTCTGCGAGCCGGAGACGGTGACGTCCACGCCCCACTCGTCGTGCTTGTACTCGGCCGAGGCCAGGCCGGAGATGCTGTCGACCAGCAGCAGCGCCGGGTGCTTCGCCGCGTCGATCGCCCGGCGCACCGCCAGGATGTTGCTGGTGGCGCCGGTGGAGGTCTCGTTGTGCACCACGCACACGGCCTTGATGGCGTGTTCCTTGTCGGCCTTCAGGCGCTCCTCGATCAGGTGCGCCTGCACGCCCTTGCGCCAGCCCTCGACACCGGGCAGGCCGAGGAACTCGGTCTTCAGGCCCAGGCGGGTGGCCATCTTCTGCCACAGGGAGGCGAAGTGGCCGGTCTCGTACATCAGCACGTGGTCGCCGGGGCTCAGGGTGTTGGCCAGCGCCGCTTCCCAGGCACCGGTGCCCGAAGCGGGATAGATCACGACCGGGTGCTTCGTCTGGAAGATCTGCTGGATGCCCTTGAGCACGCGCAGGCCCAGCGCGCCGAACTCCGGACCGCGGTGGTCGATCGTCGGCATGCTCATGGCCCGCAGGATGCGGTCCGGAACCGGGGACGGACCCGGGATCTGCAGGAAGTGGCGGCCGGTGGGGTGGAAGTCGAGCGTGACCATGGCGTGGGCTTTGTGGAAGGTGCGCCATTTTTTGCATACAAAATTCGATTGTCAATACCTGATCTCTCTCATAAGGGATTTGCACCTTTGTCTTTTTGCATACAAAATCGCGATCCATGTCGGCCGAAGTGATCCCCATCCCCCGCGCGGCGCTGCACGAGCAGGTCGCGCAACGCCTGCGCCAGATGCTGGTGGAAGGCCGCATCGCGCCCGGCGCCAAGCTCAACGAGCGCGAGCTGTCCGAGCTGCTGAACGTGTCCCGCACGCCCTTGCGCGAAGCGATCAAGATGCTGGCCGCCGAGGGCCTGGTCGAACTGCTGCCCAACCGCGGGGCGGTGGCGGTGTCGCTGACCGAGCAGGACATCCTGGACACTTTCGAGGTGATGGCGGGCCTGGAAGCGCAATCCGGCGAGCTGGCGGCCCAGCGCATCACGCCCCAGGAGCTGGCCGAGATCCAGGCCATGCACTTCGAGATGATGGCGGCCTACACCCGGCGCGACCTGTCCGGCTACTACACGCTGAACTCGCGCATCCACGGCGCGATCAGCGCCGCGGCCAAGAACCCGGTGCTGGCGCAGGTCTACCAGCAGGTCAACGCGCGCCTGCAGGCGCTGCGTTTCCGCTCCAACCAGGACGGCGAGAAATGGAAGCGCGCCGTCAAGGAACACGAAAAGATGATCGAAGCCCTGGCGGCGCACGACGGCGCGGCAATGCGCGACGTGCTGCTCACGCACCTGCGCAACAAGCGCGAGGTGGTCCTGGAACAGATGCGTGACGTGCGCCGCAAGGAGGCTTCGTGAACGCGCCCCTGCCCCTGGAAGTCACGCGGGAAGCGGCCGGTGCCGCCTACGACGGCGTCGCCAAGGCCAGCAACGAAGTCGCCGGCCGCCTCGCCCAGCGCCTCGCGTCCGAGACGCAAGGCGAAGTCCTGTTCTCGCCCGCCGACCGCGGCCGCTACGCCACCGATGCCTCGATCTACCAGGTGGTCCCGGTCGGCGTGTTCCTGCCGAGGTCGGCCGAGGACGCGCGCATCGCGCTGGACATCTGCCGCGACCTGAAGGTGCCGGTGGTGCCGCGCGGCGGCGGCACCAGCCAGTGCGGCCAGACCGTGGGCGCCGGGCTGGTGATCGATTTCTCCAAGCACGTGCGCGGTGTGCTCGAAGTGGACGCCGCCAATCGCACCGTGACCGTGGAACCCGGCATCGTGCTGGACCACCTCAACGCGCAGCTGAAGAAGACCGGCCTCTGGTACCCGGTGGACGTGTCCACCGCGGCGCAGGCCACGCTGGGCGGCATGGCCGGCAACAACTCCTGCGGCAGCCGCAGCATCGCCTACGGCAACATGGTGCACAACGTGCTGGGCGCGCAGGCCTGGACTTCGGACGGCCAGCTGCACAGCTTCGGCCGCTTCGAGCAAGCGACCGGCACGGCGCGCCTGCTCGGCGAGCGCGTGCGCGAGCTCGCGACGGCGCTCCAGCCCGAGATCGAGGCGCGCTGGCCCAAGGTGCTGCGGCGCGTGGCGGGCTACAACCTGGACGTCTTCCACAACCAGAACGAGAAGCCGTACACCCGGGACGGCAGCGTCAACCTCGCGCACCTGCTGGTCGGCAGCGAAGGCACGCTGGCCCTCACGAAGAGCCTCACGCTGCAGCTGTCGGAACTGCCGAAGCACAAGGTGCTGGGGGTGGTGAACTTCCCGACCTTCTACAAGGCCATGGATTCGGCCCAGCACATCGTCAAGCTGGGCACCGACGGCACGCTCACCGCGGTCGAACTCGTGGACCGCACGATGATCGAGCTGTCGCTGCAGAACCCGGCCTTCGCGCCCACGGTGCGCACCGCGCTGATCGGCCAGCCCGACGCCGTGCTGCTGGTGGAATTCGCCGGGCCCGACAAGACGGCGCTGCTGCGCAAGCTGAAGGAGCTGGAACAGCTGATGGGCGACCTCGGCCTGCCCGGCTCCGTGGTGCTGATGCCCGACGAGGTCCCGCAGAAGGCGCTGTGGGAAGTGCGCAAGGCCGGCCTGAACATCATGATGAGCTTGAAGGGCGACGGCAAGCCGGTGTCCTTCATCGAGGACTGCGCGGTGCCGCTCGAGCACCTGGCCGAGTACACCGACGCGCTGACGCAGGTGTTCCGCAAGCACGGCACCAAGGGCACCTGGTACGCGCACGCCTCGGTGGGCACGCTGCACGTGCGGCCCATCCTGGACATGCGCCGCAACGGCGCGCCGGAGATGCGCCACATCGCCGAGGAAGCCTCCGAGCTGGTGCGCAAGTACAAGGGCGCCTACTCCGGCGAGCACGGCGACGGCCTGTGCCGCGGCGAGTGGATCCGCTGGCAGTTCGGCCCGGCGATCGACGCCGCCTTCGGCGAGATCAAGCGCATGTTCGATCCGCTCGGCTTGCTGTCGCCCCAGCGCATCGTCAACCCGCCGCGCATGGACGACACGCGCCTGATGCGCTTCCCGCCCACGTACAAGGTGATCCCGCTGCAGCCCGCTCTGGACTGGAGCGCCTGGGACGTGCAGAACGATCCCGCCACCGAGCAGACCACCGCGCCGGGCACCGGCGGCGACCCGGCCCACGGCTTCGCCAAGGCGGTGGAGATGTGCAACAACAACGGGCACTGCCGCAAGTTCGACGCCGGCACCATGTGCCCCAGCTACCGCGTCACGCGCGACGAGCAGCACCTCACGCGCGGCCGCGCCAACACGCTGCGGCTGGCGGTCAGCGGCCAGCTCGGGCCCGACGGCCTGGTGAGCGAGGCCGTGCGCGAGGCGCTCGACCTGTGCGTCAGTTGCAAGGGCTGCAAGCGCGACTGCCCCACCGGCGTGGACATGGCGCGCATGAAGATCGAGTTCCGCCATGCCGACGGCAGGAAGAACGGCTGGTCGCTGAAGGACCGGCTGGTCGCGAAGCTGCCGGACTACGCCGCCACGGCCAGCCGTTTTGCCGGCCTGCTGAACCTGCGCAACCGCAGCGGCCTGCTGGCGGCGCTGGGCGAGCGCATCCTCGGTTTCTCGGCCAAACGCAGCCTGCCCGAGTGGCAAGGCCGGCACTTCTTCAACAGCGGCGTGACCGGCGCCAGCCGCGAGGAAGTGCTCGCCGCCGCGCAGCCCGTCGTGCTGTTCGTCGACACCTTCAACGGCTTCTTCGAATCGGCCAACGCCAGGGCGGCGTTCGCCGTGCTGCAGGCGGCCGGCTACACGGTGCACATCGCCAGCAAGGACACGCCGGACGGCAAGCACCTGTGCTGCGGCCGCACCTACCTGTCCAGCGGCATGGTGGACCAGGCGAAGGCCAAGGCGACCGAGCTGCTGGACGCGCTGCACCCGCTGGCCGCCCAGGGCATTGCCATCGTGGGGCTGGAGCCATCCTGCCTGTTGTCGATGCGCGACGAGATGACCACCATGGGTTTCGGCGAGCGCTCCCAGGTGCTGGCGAAGCAGTCGCTGCTGCTGGAGGAGTTCCTCGCCCGCGAGGCGGCCGCCGGCCGGCTGGAGGGCTTGAAGCGCAAGCTCAAGCCCCTGGGCAAGCCGGTGCTGGTGCACGGCCACTGCCACCAGAAGGCCTTCGGCGCCGTCACGCCGGTGCTGGACGTCCTGAAGCTGATCCCCGGCGTGCAGCCGCAGCTGATCGAGTCCAGCTGCTGCGGCATGGCGGGCAGCTTCGGCTACGAGGCCAGGCACCACGCGGTGTCCATGCAGATGGCCGAGCTGAGCCTGCTGCCGGCGGTGCGCGCCGTGCCCGACGCCATCGTGGTGGCCGACGGCACCAGCTGCCGGCACCAGATCCACGATGGGGCGCAGCGCCAGGCCGTCCATGCGGCCGTCGTGCTGGCCGGGCAGCTTTCCTGATCGTCGCTCCCGCGCAGGCGGGTCGACGGAAGAGGCCCACCCGGCGAGGACGGTAAAGGCACAATGTCCGGGTGACACCGACGACGCCCTGCACCATCCGCGCCGCCCTGCCCTCCGACGAAAACGCCTGGCGCCAGCTCTGGCGGGCCTACTGCGAGTTCTATCGCGTCCAGATGCCGGAGGAGGTCACCAGCCGCACCTGGAACCGCATCCTCGACCCCGATTCGCAGGTGATGTGCATCGTCGCCGAGGTCGACGGGCAGGTCTACGGCTTCGCCAACTGCGTGGTCCACGAGAACACCTGGGAAACCCAGCTCGTCTGCTACCTCGAGGACCTGTTCGTCACCCCCGCCGCCCGCGGCCGCGGGCTGGGCACCGCCTTGCTGGAGTGGCTGCGCAACGCCATGCGGGCCGAAGGCTGGGCGCGGCTGTACTGGATGACCAGGGCGGACAACGCCCCGGCGCGCCGCCTGTACGACCGCTTCACGCAGGCGGATGGTTTCGTTCGGTATGTGATCCGCCAGAAATGAGCTCGCAGGGCACCGCGCGTCCGCTACGGTTCCGCCTGTTCCTGCTGGCAGCCAGCGGCCTGCTGCCCCTGGCCATCGTTGCCGGCGTGGTGCTCGCCTACCTCACCGGCGAGCGGCAGCGCGACGCGCAGCAGACCGCCCTCGCCGTTTCGCGCGCCCTGGCAACCGCCGTCGATGCGGAGCTGCGCGCAACCGCCAGCGTGCTGCAGAGCATGAGCCTCGCCGACGACCTGCATCCCCGGGGCCTGCGCGATTTCCACGCGCTCGCCGGCCGGGTCGCGGCCGCGGCCGGCTGGCGCACCGTGGTGCTGGCCGACCGCGAAGGCCGGGTGCTGTTCAGTTCGTCGCAGCCGATCGGCGCCGTCGCGCCCACGCCGGTGGAACCCGAAAGCATGAAGCGCGTGCTGGCGACGCGGCAGCCGGTGGTCGGCGGGGTGGCGCAGGGCACGCGCGGCG
>JALHLO010000154.1 GCA_022844525.1 Ramlibacter sp. | reverse complement strand
GCCGCGTGGAGCCCAGCGCCAGCGGCGCCTGGCTCGCGGCCGCCGTCGCCGGCAGGCCCGCGGCGCTCACGATGTCCTCCACGTCGGCCAGCTTGCCATCGAGCGACAGCTCGATGTACTGGCGCAGGATCTTGCGGTTGCGCGGCGACAGGTCGTGGAACTCGAAGCCGTGCACGCCGTCGTGGCTGCTGCGATAGGCCAGCTGCACCGGGATGGTCAGCGTCGACTCCAGCATCGGGAAGCTCAGTTGCGCCTCGACGATGTCGCCTTGGGCGGGCACCGCCTCCAGCTGCGACAGGCCCACGCCCGTGGTCGACCAGTCGCGCGCGGGATAGGTCTTGCCGTCGATGGCGACGAACAGGGGAATGGCGACGCGCATCGCTTTGCGCGGCAGGTTCGCTTCTCGCGAAATCATGGCTTGCGTCCTCACGAAGTACAGCGCAGCCATCGTCACGACTGACACATTCGGAGAGGCAGCGTAAACCCCTCTAAAAAGGGTAGGAAGTTCCCTACGCGCGGACAAGCGCGCCATGCCGGCCCGCACGAAACAGTCGCAACTACCCTTTGCCGCATATGCACAGCGGAGGGAGCCGCATCACATGAACGTCACCATCGTGGGCACCGGCTACGTGGGCCTGGTCACGGGCGCCTGCCTCGCCGAACTCGGCAACAACGTCTTCTGCCTGGACGTCGACCAGGCCAAGATCCACCTGCTCAACGCGGGGGGCATGCCCATCCACGAGCCCGGGCTGGAGGAGATCATCCAGCGCAACGTGGAGGAAGGCCGCCTGGTCTTCTCGTCGGACGCCGCGGCCAGCGTCGCCTTCGCCGACGTGCAGTTCATCGCCGTCGGCACGCCGCCCGACGAGGACGGCAGCGCCGACCTGAAGTACGTGCTGGCGGCGGCGCGCGCCATCGGCCGCCACATGGACGGCTTCAAGGTCGTCGTCGACAAGTCCACCGTGCCGGTGGGCACGGCGGAGAAGGTGGCCGCCGTCATCCGCGAGGAGCTCCAGCGGCGCGGCGTCGACCACGCGTTCTCGGTGGCGAGCAACCCGGAGTTCCTGAAGGAGGGCGCGGCCATCGAGGACTTCATGCGGCCGGACCGCATCGTGCTCGGCGTCGACGACAACGCGAACGGCGAGCGCGCCCTCGCCATGCTGCGCGAGCTGTATCGCCCCTTCAACCGCAACCACGAACGCACCCGCGTGATGGACGTACGCAGCGCGGAGTTCACCAAGTACGCCGCCAACGCCATGCTGGCCACCCGCATCAGCTTCATGAACGAGCTGGCCAACCTGGCCGACCGCGTCGGTGCCGACATCGAGCTGGTGCGCCAGGGCATAGGTTCGGACCCGCGCATCGGCTACAGCTTCCTGTACGCCGGCACCGGCTATGGCGGCAGCTGCTTCCCGAAGGACGTGGACGCGCTGTGCCGCACGGCGCAGGAACACGGCCTGCCGCTGCAGGTGCTGGACGCGGTGCAGCGCGTGAACCACGCGCAGAAGCACGTGCTCCTGAACAAGATCTGGGCGCAGTTCGGCCGCCGCCTCGCGGGGCGCACCTTCGCCGTCTGGGGCCTGGCCTTCAAGCCCGGCACCGACGACATGCGCGAGGCCCCGAGCCGGCTGGTGATCTGCGCCCTGCTGCGCGCCGGCGCGAGGATCCGCGCGCACGACCCGGTGGCGCAGGAACAGGCGGCGCGGGCGCTGGCCGCGGACATGGCGGACCACCCCGAGCTGCTGCGCAACATCACCTTCGTGGCCAAGCCGATGGACGCGGTCCAGGAAGCGGACGCGCTGGTGGTGCTCACCGAATGGAAGAACTACAAGAGCCCCAACCTGCGGGCGTTGAAGGACGCCATGCGCACGCCGCTGGTGCTGGACGGCCGCAACCTGTACGAGCCGCACGCCATGGCCGCCGCCGGTTTCACCTACCTGGGCATCGGGCGCAACAACGTGGCCCTGCTGCCCGGCGAGCAGCGCGTTCAGCCCGAAGCGATCGTGGTGGCGGATGCGCCCGTCGCGGCGGTGGAAGACGAGCCGATCGCCGTGCTGGCCGAACTCGCCTCGCAGGCGGCAGTGGAGACGCAGAAGCTGCACGGCGATGCGCCGGCGGCCGTCGACACGGCGAGCGCGGGCGCCGCCACCGCCTGAGGCGACCGCTACTTTTTCGATAGCGCCAGGAAGAGCGCGCTGCCGCAGCACGCCATGGCCCCGAGTTGCCAGGGGCCCAGCGGCTCGGCATGCACGATGGCGCCGGTCACCATCGCCAGGATGGGCACCATCACCGAGGACAGGCCGGCCACGCTCGCCGGCAGCAGGCCGACGATGGCGAACCAGCTGAGGTTGCCGATCGCCATCGGCACCAGGGTGATGTAGCCGATCACCAGCACCGTCTGCCAGGACGGCAGGAACCACTGCCCTCCCCCGAGCCACAGCGCGCCGACCCACAGCGGCGCCGCCGCGATCAGCAGCTGCCAGCCGGTGAGCACCAGCGCGGGCACCGGCACGTTGGCGCGCTTGAGGATCACCGTGCCCACCGCCCACCCGAGGCCGGCCGTGAGCCCGAGCAGGAAGCCCGCGGGCGCGTCGCGATAGGCCTCGCGCGCCGGCACCATCAGCAAGCCCACGCCGACGGCGGCAAGCACCACCGCCAGCAGCATGCGCCGGTTCGGGCGGTCGCCGAACACGGCCCACACGACCAGCACGGTCCACAGCGGCATGGTGAACCCGAGGATCGCCGCCTGCCCCGAGGGAATCAGGATGGCGGCATAGGTGCTCGCCAAATTCCACACCACCAGGTAGATGAGGGCCGCCGCGGTGACGGCGGCCCAGTGCCTGCGGGGGATGGTGACCGGCAACCCGCGCATGCGCGCGAACGCGAGCAGGATCAGGCCGGCGCCCGTGAGGCTCACGGCGCGGAAGGTCCAGACGGACACTTCGCGCACGGCCAGCGGAAAGAGGGACCAGTTGGTGCCCCACACGATGGTGAGGAGCACGACCAGGGGGAGCGCCTTGGCGGCGTTGCTGCGCGGCATTGCCGCGCATTGTGTCACCGCTTCAGTGGTGCGCCGGCGGCGTCACTTCCCAGTGCTGCATCACGCGCTCGTGCCCGTCGACGCTTTCCAGCCGCACGCGGAAGCCCCACAGGCGCGCCACGTGCTTCACCACCTCCTCCGCGCTGTTGTCCAGCGGGCGGTCGGCGTTGCGGATGTGGCGCAGCGTGAGCGAGCGGTCGCCGCGGGCGTTGACGTTCCACACCTGGATGTTGGGTTCGCGCCAGCCCAGGTCGTGCTGCCGCGACAGGGCCTCGCGCAGGCGGCGGTAGCCGTTCTCGTCGTGGATCGCCGAGACTTCCAGTTCGGACTGCGCCGCGTCGTCCAGCACCGCGAACAGGCGCATTTCGCGCATCAGCTTGGGCGACAGGTACTGGCCGATGAAGCTCTCGTCCTTGAAGTGGCGCATGGCGTAGTCCAGCGACTTCACCCAGTCGGTGCCGGCCAGGTCGGGGAACCACTCGCGGTCCTCGTCGGTGGGCTTTTCGCAGATGCGGCGGATGTCCGTGAACATCGAGAAGCCCAGCGCATAGGGGTTGATGCCGCTGTAACCCGGGTGCGTGATCGGCGGCTGGAACACCACGTTGGTGTGCGAGGACAGGATCTCCATCATGTAGCCGTCCGAGAGCATGCCCTCGTCGTACATGGTGTTCAGGAGCGTGTAGTGCCAGAAGGTGGCCCAGCCCTCGTTCATCACCTGCGTCTGCCGCTGCGGGTAGAAGTACTGGGCGATCTTGCGCACGATGCGCACGATCTCGCGCTGCCAGGGCTCCAGCAGCGGCGCGTTCTTCTCGATGAAGTACAGGATGTTTTCCTGCGGCTCCTCGGGGAAGCGGCGCGTCTTCTTCTCGGCGGCCTTGCCCGCCTTGGCCGGCAGCGTGCGCCACAGGTCGTTCACCTGCTGCTGCAGGTAGGCCTCGCGGTCCTTGCGGCGGTTTTCCTCTTCCACCATCGAGATCTTCTGCGGCCGGCGGTAGCGGTCCACGCCGTAGTTCATCAGCGCGTGGCAGGCGTCCAGCACCTGTTCCACCGCGTCGATGCCGTGGCGTTCCTCGCATTCGGAGACGAAGCTCTTGGCATAGACCAGGTAGTCGATGATCGAGCTGGCGTCCGTCCACATGCGGAACAGGTAGTTGCCCTTGAAGAAGGAGTTGTGCCCGAAGCAGGCGTGCGCCATCACCAGCGCCTGCATCGGCATCGTGTTCTCCTCCATGAGGTAGGCGATGCACGGATCCGAGTTGATGACGATCTCGTAGGCCAGCCCCATGTGGCCGCGGCGGTAGCTCTTCTCGCTCTGGATGAAGTGCTTGCCGTAGGACCAGTGGCGGTAGTTCACCGGCATGCCGACGGAAGCGTAGGCGTCGAGCATCTGCTCCGCCGTGATCAGCTCCAGCTGCGTCGGGTAGGTGTCCAGCCCGAAGCGTTCGGCCGTGCGGCGGATCGCCTGGAAGTAGGTGTCGAGCAGCTCGAAGTTCCAGTCCGAGGGACTGGCCAGGCGCTTGCTCTCGTCCCGGGTCTTCTTCGCGTCGGAGGGGGTCAGGAGTGCTTCGTCCATCATGCCGCCTGGGGTGTCTTCTTGAACAGGTCACGGAACACCGGGAAGATCTGCGACGGGGTCACGATCTTCTGCATGGCGAACTGCGGATTGGCGTCACGCACGCGCGTGTATTCCTCCCACAGGTTCTGGTCCTCGTCGGCCACCTGCACGTAGGCGTAGTAGCGAACGAGCGGCAGGATCTTGCTGTCCAGCAGCTCCCGGCACTTGGACGAGTCCTGCTGCCAGTTGTCGCCGTCCGAGGCCTGGGCGCCGTAGATGTTCCATTCGCTGCCCATGTAGCGCGAGCGGATGATGTCGTTCATCAGCGTCAGCGCCGAGGACACCACGGTGCCGCCGCTTTCGGTGGCGTGGAAGAACTCGTCCTCCGTCACTTCGGCCGCCTGCGTGTGGTGGCGGATGAACACCACCTCGGTCTTCTCGTAGTGGCGCGAGAGGAACAGGTACAGCAGAATGAAGAAGCGCTTGGCGAGGTCCTTGCGCGATTCGTCCATGGAGCCGGAGACGTCCATCAGGCAGAACATCACCGCCTTGCTGGTCGGCTTGGGCTCGCGCACCCGGTTGCGGTAGCGCAGGTCGAAGGGATCGAGGAAGGGAACCCGCTTCATGCGCTCGCGCAGTTCGGCGACGCGCTTGCGCAGCACTTCCACTTCCGGCGGCGGGCCTTCGGGCCGGCGCTCCAGGTCTTCCAGCTCGCGTTCGGCCTGCTTCAGTTCGGTGCGGGCGTCGCCGCCCATGGCGATGCGGCGGGCCAGCCCCACGCGCATGGAGCGCACCACGTGCAGGCTGGTGGGGTTGCCTTCGGAGACGTAGCCGGCGCGGCGCAGCTTCCATTCCGGCACGTCGGCCAGCAGCTGCGTGCGGATCATGCGGGGCAGCGCGAGGTCGTCGAAGAAGTAGTTCATGAACTCTTCGCGGGTGATGCGGAAGACGAAGTCGTCCTCGCCCTGCCCGTCCTGGCTGGCGCCGCTGCCGCCGGAGCCGCCCCCGCCGCCGCCTTGCGGCCGCTGGATGCGGTCGCCGCGGATGTACTCCTCGTTGCCCGGATGCACCAGTTCCCGGCTGCCGCCGGGCGCGTGGCCGAAGGTCGGCTCGGTCACGTCGCGCTTGGGCAGGGTGATGTCGGCGCCGTCCTCGATGTCGCGGATGCTGCGGTCGCCCACCGCCTTGCGCACCGCTTCCTTGATCTGCTCGCGGTAGCGCCGCAAGAACCTTTCGCGGTTGCCTATCGACTTGTTCTTGCCCGACAGGCGACGGTCGATGACCTGGTGGAGCATGGACCGCTCGCCACCACTTCTGTTGGTCACTGGGCGGCCCTTCCTCTAGTCAATTGTCTTCGCCGCGTGCTCAGGAGCTCTTGCGCACGCGCAGGTACCACTCGCACAGCAGGCGCACCTGCCGCTTCGTGTAGCCCTTCTCGACCATGCGGTTGACGAAATCCTCGTGCTTCTTCGCCTCGTCGGCGGAAGCCTTGGCGTTGAAGCTGATCACCGGCAGCAGTTCCTCGGTGTTCGAGAACATCTTCTTCTCGATCACCGTGCGCAGCTTCTCGTAGCTGGTCCACACCGGGTTCTTGCCGGCGTTGTTGGCCCGCGCCCGCAGCACGAAGTTGACGATCTCGTTGCGGAAGTCCTTCGGGTTCGACAGGCCGGCCGGCTTCTCGATCTTCTCGAGCTCGCTGTTCAGCGCGGCGCGGTCGAAGATCTCGCCGGTGTCCGTGTCGCGGAACTCCTGGTCCTGGATCCAGAAGTCGGCGTAGGTGACGTAGCGGTCGAAGATGTTCTGGCCGTACTCGGAGTAGGACTCCAGGTAGGCCGTCTGGATTTCCTTGCCGATGAATTCCGCGTAGCGGGCGGCCAGGTGTTCCTTGATGTACGACAGGTACTTCTGTTCGGTCTCGGCCGGGAACTGCTCGCGCTCGATCTGCTGTTCCAGCACGTACATCAGGTGCACCGGGTTGGCGGCGACTTCCTCCGAGCCGAAGTTGAACACCTTCGAGATGATCTTGAAGGCGAAGCGCGTCGAGATGCCGTTCATGCCCTCGTCGACGCCGGCGTAGTCGCGGTACTCCTGGTAGCTCTTGGCCTTGGGGTCCGTGTCCTTGAGGTTCTCGCCGTCGTAGATCAGCATCTTGGAGAAGATGCTGGAGTTCTCCGGCTCCTTCAGGCGCGTGAGCACCGAGAACTGGGCCATCATCTTGAGCGTGCCGGGCGCGCACACGGCGTCCTTGAGCGAGGAGTTGGAGATCAGCTTCTCGTAGATCTTCACTTCCTCGGTGACGCGCAGGCAGTACGGCACCTTGACCACGTAGATGCGGTCCAGGAAGGCTTCGTTGTTCTTGTTGTTCTTGAAGGCCTTCCACTCGCTTTCGTTCGAGTGGGCCATGACGATGCCGTCGAACGGGATGGCGCCGAAGCCTTCCGTGCCCTTGAAGTTGCCTTCCTGGGTGGCGGTCAGCAGCGGGTGCAGCACCTTGATCGGCGCCTTGAACATTTCCACGAATTCCAGCAGGCCCTGGTTGGCCAGGCACAGGCCGCCGGAGTAGCTGTAGGCGTCCGGGTCGTCCTGGGCGAAGCTTTCCAGCTTGCGGATGTCGACCTTGCCGACCAGCGAGGAGATGTCCTGGTTGTTCTCGTCGCCCGGCTCGGTCTTGGCGATGCCGATCTGCTTGAGGATGGACGGGAAGCGCTTGACGACCTTGAACTTGCGGATGTCGCCGCCGTATTCCTCCAGGCGCTTGACGGCCCAGGGCGACATGATGCGCTGCGTGTAGCGGCGCGGGATGCCGAACTGCTGCTCCAGCAGCGGGGCGTCCTCGTCGTTGGAGAACAGGCCCAGCGGCGACTCGTTCACGGGCGAGCCCTTGAGCGCGTAGAACGGCACCTGTTCCATCAGCTGCTTGAGGCGCTCGGCGATGGACGACTTGCCGCCGCCGACCGGGCCCAGCAGGTACAGGATCTGCTTCTTCTCTTCCAGGCCCTGCGCCGCGTGGCGGAAGTGCGAGACGACCTGTTCGATCGGCTCTTCCAGGCCGTAGAAATCCTTGAACGCGGGATAGACGCGGATCACCTTGTTGCCGAAGATCCGCGAGAGGCGCTGGTCGTGCCGCGTGTCGACCATTTCCGGTTCGCCGATCGCGGCCAGCATGCGTTCGGAGGCCGTGGCGTACGTCAGCGGATCCCGTTTGCAGAGGTCGAGGTACTCCTCGATCGACAACTCTTCCTCACGCTTGGTTTCGTATCGCGTGAGGAAATTGCGGACGACGTCCATGAAGCCTCCTTTGAGCGTACTGCAGGGCCATTCGTGCAGTGCGGTGTCACTGTACTCCCACCCCGGTGTTCTGCCTCAACGCACCATGTAGGCCGAACGCCGACTTCACTGTAGGTGAACGGTAGATAAAAACAAGAGGTGAGAGTTGCTAGGGGGATACGAGAGCTGCGTGTAAACGACAGTGCTTCGTCCTCAGCTGGTACGCGTGACCTTCTTCAGGTGCGGCGGGCTGTCAGGGTCGTTGCCGCGCGCTCGCGCGAGCGCTTCCACCATCGGGTAGAAACTCTGGATCGCGCACACCGGATCGAGCTCCGGGATGGGGGCTTCGGCGAGCGTCAGGTTCGCTTCAGGAGTGCCCGCCGGCGCAGCGAGGAGCACGCGTGCACCACGTGCGCGCATGGTGCGCGCCACTTCGAGCAGTCCGGCCTGCGCGGGGCCGCGCGGAGCGAACACCAGCAGGGGGTAACCCTCGTCGATCAGGGCCATCGGACCATGCTGGATTTCGGCGCCCGAGAAGGCCTCGGCCTGGATGCCGCAGGTCTCCTTGAACTTCAGCGCGGCCTCCATCGCGACCGGCAAACCGAGGCCCCGGCCGACCACGAACAGGCGGTCCGCCTGCTGTAGGACAGCGAGGGCCTCCGACCAGTCGGTATCTGCCGCCCGCTGCATGGCGGCCGGCAGCTCTTCCAATGCCGCCGCAAGTGCGGCATCATCCTGCCAGGACGCCACCAGCCGCGCCCCGGCGACCAGCTGCGCGATGAAACTCTTGGTGGCCGCCACGCTCTTCTCCTGCCCCGCGTGCAGGCAGAACAGCCATTGCGCCGCGCGCGCCAGCGGCGAGTCCGGATCGTTCACGAAGGCACAGGTCACGGCGCCGCGCTCGCGGAAGTACTGCGTCGGGCCGACCAGGTCGGGACTCTGGCCCGACTGCGAGAACGCGAAGGACGCCAGGCCTTCGCAGCGGATCTCGGACTGGTACAGCGTCACCAGCGACATCGGCATCGAGGTCACCAGCCGCCCCATGCGCGCCATGATCAGGTAGGCGGCGTAGTGGGCCGCGTGGTCCGAGCTGCCGCGCGCGATGGTCAGCAGCGAGGTCGGTGGCTGCTGCCGCAGCCTTTCGCCGAACGCGCGCCAGCGGTCCCGGTTCTCGGCCAGCTGGCGGGCGACCGCCTCGGGCGCTTCCCGCGCCTCAGCGAGCATGCGCGACATCTGCACCTCCCTGGATCAGGACTTCCTGCACGCGCAGGTCGCGGTCCAGCACCACCACGTCGGCCCAGGCGCCCACGGCCAGCCGGCCGTGGTCGCGCAGGCCGAGGAAGTCGGCCGCGTGGGTGGAAACCCGCCGTGCCGCGTCGTCCAGCGGCACGCCGACCACGTCCACCAGGTTGCGCAGCGCGCGGTCCATGGTCAGCGTGGAGCCGGCGAGCGTGCCGTCGGCCAGCCGCACGCCGCCCAGGCACTTGGTCACGGGCTGGCGCCCGAGCCGGTATTCGCCGTCGGGCATGCCGGTGGCGGCGGTGGAATCGGTGACGCAGTACAGGCAGGGGATGCTGCGCAGCGCGGCGCGGATGGCGCCAGGGTGCACGTGCAGCAGGTCGGGAATGACTTCGGCGAAGCGCGCGTGCGCGAGCGCCGCGCCCACCATGCCGGGCATGCGGTGGTGCAGCGGCGTCATGGCGTTGAACAGGTGGGTGAAGCCGGCCGCGCCGCGTTCCAGCGCCTGCAGGCCGTCCTCGTAGGTCCCGGCCGTGTGCCCGATCTGCACGCGGAAACCGGCCGCCACCAGCAGCGGGATCGCTTCCAGGTTGCCCGGCACCTCGGGCGCCACCGTGAGCAGCCGGATCGGGGCCAGCGCATTCAGCTCCTTGAGCTCGTCCAGCGACACCGGCCGCGCGTAAGGCGGCTGCGCGCCGAGCTTCTCGCTGCTGATGTAAGGTCCTTCGAGGTGCATGCCCAGCACGCGGGCGGCGCCCGGCGCCGGCCGGCGCGCCAGCTCGCCCACGGGCGCCAGGCAGCG
>JALHLO010000153.1 GCA_022844525.1 Ramlibacter sp. | reverse complement strand
CGGCCGGGCAGCGCAAGCCGGCCCCCGCCGCCCCCGCGGCCGCCGCCACCGGCGCCGGAACCCCTTACGCGCAGGTGCGCAGCGTCGCGGTGCGGCGCCTGAACGACCTGCTCGGCCCGGGGGCCGAAACCCTGTGCATGAAGCTGGAGGCAGCCCGCAACGTCGAGGAGTTCCGCGCCGCGCTCAAGCGCGTCGAGGCCATCCTGCGCGAGGTCGTGGGGACGCAGCGCGCCGCGCAGTTCATCACCGAGGTGGAGAACCTGCGCGCGTCCTGACCGCCCCGTCCGCGGTCTTCAGCCCGCCAGCTTCTGCCAGGTCGCGATCACGCTGTCCGGGTTCAGCGAGATCGACGTGATGCCTTCGGCCACCAGCCACTGCGCGAAGTCCGGGTGGTCGCTGGGGCCCTGCCCGCAGATGCCGACGTACTTGCCCTTGGAAACGCAGGCCCGGATCGCCCGCTGGAGCAGCGCCTTCACCGCCGGGTCGCGTTCGTCGAACTCCGCCGCCAGCAGCTCCAGGCCCGAATCGCGGTCCAGGCCCAGCGTCAGCTGGGTGAGGTCGTTGGAGCCGATCGAGAAGCCGTCGAAGAACTCCAGGAACTCGTCGGCCAGGATCGCGTTGCTGGGGATCTCGCACATCATGATGACCTTGAGGTCGTCGCGCCCGCGCTGAAGGCCGCGGTCCGCCAGCAGCTGCGTGACGCGCTTCGCCTCGCCCAGCGTGCGCACGAAGGGCACCATCACCTGCACGTTGGTCAGTCCCATCTCCTGCCGCACCCGCAGCAGGGCCTCGCACTCCATCGCGAAGGCCTCGCCGAAGTCCTTGCTGATGTAGCGCGCCGCGCCGCGGAAACCCAGCATCGGGTTTTCTTCCTCGGGCTCGTAGCGGCTGCCGCCGATGAGCTTGCGGTACTCGTTGGACTTGAAGTCCGACAGGCGCACGATCACCGGCTTGGGCCAGAAGGCGGCGGCGATGGTCGCCACGCCTTCGGCCACCTTGTCGACGTAGAACGCCCGCGGCGAGGCGTGGCCGCGCGCCACCGACTCCACCGCCTTCTTCAGGTCGGCGTCGACGTTCGGGTAGTCGAGGATCGCCTTGGGGTGGACGCCGATGTTGTTGTTGATGATGAATTCCAGGCGGGCCAGGCCCACGCCGTCGTTCGGCAGCTGCGCGAAGTCGAACGCGAGCTGCGGGTTGCCGACGTTCATCGCGATCTTGGTCTTGATCTTCGGCATCTCGCCGCGCTGCACTTCGGAGACTTCGGTCTCCAGCAGGCCGTCGTAGATGAAGCCGGTGTCGCCCTCGGCGCAGCTCACGGTCACCAGGGTGCCGTCCTTGAGCGTCTCGGTGGCGTCGCCGCAGCCGACCACGGCGGGGATGCCCAGCTCGCGCGCGATGATGGCCGCGTGGCAGGTGCGGCCGCCGCGGTTGGTGACGATGGCGCTGGCGCGCTTCATCACCGGCTCCCAGTTGGGATCGGTCATGTCGGTCACCAGCACGTCGCCGGGCTGCACGCGGTCCATTTCCGAGGTGCTGTGCACCAGCCGCACGGGCCCGGTCCCGACCTTCTGGCCGATCGCGCGGCCCTCGGCCAGCACCGTTCCCTTGCTCTTCAATTTGTAGCGCAGTTCGGCCTTGTCGCCGGCCTGGCTCTTCACCGTCTCCGGGCGGGCCTGCAGGATGTACAGCTGGCCGTCGGTGCCGTCCTTGCCCCATTCGATGTCCATGGGGCGGCCGTAATGCTCCTCGATGACCAGGGCGTAGCGCGCCAGTTCCTGCACGTCGTCGTCGCTGAGCGAATAGCGGTTGCGCTGCTCCAGCGGCACGTCGATGGTCTTGACCAGCTTGCCGCCCTTGGCCTTCTCCGCGTCGCTGGTGAAGGTCATCTGGACCAGCTTGGAGCCGAGGTTGCGGCGGATCACCGCCTTCTTGCCGGCGCGCAGCATCGGCTTGTGCACGTAGAACTCGTCGGGGTTGACGGCGCCCTGCACCACCGTCTCGCCCAGGCCGTAGCTGGAGGTGATGAAGACCACGTCCGCGAAGCCGGACTCGGTGTCGATGGTGAACATCACGCCGGCGGCGCCCAGGTCCGAACGCACCATGCGCTGCACGCCCGCCGACAGCGCCACGTGCTCGTGGGCGAAGCCCTTGTGCACGCGGTAGCTGATGGCGCGGTCGTTGTACAGCGAGGCGAACACCTCGCGCATCTTCTCCAGCACGTGCTCGATGCCGTGCACGTTCAGGAAGGTTTCCTGCTGGCCGGCGAAGGACGCGTCGGGCAGGTCTTCGGCGGTGGCCGAGGAGCGCACCGCGAAGCTGGCCTCGCGGTTGCCCGCGGACAGCTTCTCGAATTCGGCGCGGATCGCCTGTTCCAGCGCGGGCGGGAAAGGCTGGGCCTCGACCCAGCCGCGGATTTCCGCGCCGGCGACGGCCAGCGCGCGCACGTCCTCGGTGTCCAGCGTGGCCAGGCGCTGGCGGATGCGCGCGTCCAGGCCGTCGTACTTGAGGAACTCGCGGAAGGCGTGCGCGGTGGTGGCGAAGCCCGTGGGCACGCGCACGCCGTGCGGCAGCTGCGAGATCATTTCGCCGAGGCTGGCGTTCTTGCCGCCGACCACCTCGACATCCGACATTCTCAGGTTCTCAAACGGTACGACCAGGGCGGTCGCGTCGAAACGTGCAGACATGGGGAGACTCCGGAAGTTGAAACTGGGTCTGCGCGCAGGCGCACTGCGTCAAGGCCCGCCGATGGGCTTTGGATTTGTTCGAAGGGGCGACGGCGGGTCATGGGCGCTGGAATTCGGATAATGGGCGGGATTGTAGGCGCCACCATGCACACCCGTACTGTCTTCTTCGTCTCCGACGGCACCGGCATCACCGCCGAGACTTTCGGCAATGCCATCCTGGCGCAATTCGAGTTCAAGCCGCGCCACGTGCGGCTGCCGTTCATCGACACCGTCGACAAGGCGCACCAGATCGTCCGGCAGGTGAACCACACGGCGGAGGTCGAGGGCCGCCGGCCGGTCGTGTTCACCACGCTGGTGAACGTCGAGGTGCTGCAGGTCATCGAGGAAGGCTGCAAGGCCATGGTGCTGGACATGTTCGGCACCTTCGTGCGGCCGCTGGAGATCGAGCTGGGCATGAAGTCCAGCCACCGCGTGGGCCGCTTCTCCGACGTGAGCAAGAGCAAGGAGTACCACGACCGCATCGAGGCGATCAACTTCAGCCTGGCCCACGACGACGGCCAGTCCAACCGCGACCTGGAGCAGGCCGACGTGATCCTGGTGGGGGTCAGCCGCAGCGGCAAGACGCCCACTTCGCTGTACCTGGCCATGCAGCACGGCCTGAAGGCGGCCAACTACCCGCTGATCCCGGAAGACTTCGACCGCAAGCAGCTGCCCGGCGCGCTCGCCCCGCACCGCAAGAAGATCTTCGGCCTGACGATCGCACCCGAGCGGCTGTCCGAGATCCGCAACGAGCGGCGGCCCAACTCGAAGTACGCCTCGATCGAGAACTGCCGCGAGGAAGTGGCCGAGGGCGAAGCGATGATGCGGCGCGAAGGCATCCGCTGGCTGTCCACGACGACCAAGTCGATCGAGGAGATCGCCACCACGATCCTGCAGGAGATCCGGCCCGAGCGGCTGGAGTACTGACGGGACACTGACGCGGCGCAAGGTCGCGTCATAGCCGGTTCCTAAGATGGCCATGCCCCATTTCAATGGGGAAGCGCGCCGGGAAGCCCCATACTTCATAGGCGCGCTTGATGAACACGCGCTCAGCCATAGAGGAAAACTAAATGTCTTTGATCAACACCGAAATCCCCGCCTTCACCGCCACCGCGTACCACAAGGGCAAGTTCGTCCCCGTGACCGAGCAGAACTTCAAGGGCAAGTGGTCCGTCGTCGTGTTCTATCCCGCCGACTTCACCTTCGTCTGCCCGACCGAGCTGGGTGACCTGGCCGACAACTACGCCGAGTTCCAGAAGCTGGGCGCCGAGGTGTACGGCGTGTCCACCGACACGCACTTCACCCACAAGGCCTGGCACGACACCTCCGACACCATCAAGAAGGTGCAATACCCGCTGGTGGGCGACCCGAGCCACCAGCTGGCCCGCTTCTTCCAGGTGCTGATCACCGAGGGCGAGGACACCGGCCTGGCCCTGCGCGGCACCTTCGTGATCGACCCGGAAGGCAGGATCAAGACGATCGAGGTGCACGACAACGGCATCGGCCGCGACGCCAAGGAAACGCTGCGCCGCCTGAAGGCCGCCCAGTACGTGGCCGCGCACCCGGGTGAGGTCTGCCCGGCCAAGTGGGAGCAAGGCGCCGAGACGCTCAAGCCCTCGCTGGACCTGGTCGGCAAGATCTAAGCCGCCGCGCCAGCCGCAACCGAGGCCCGGCGCGCCACGAGCGCCCCGGGCCTTTTTCATTCGCATCACGAACGACAAGTCGGAAGGACCACCCCATGCTCGACACCAACACCAAGGCACAACTCGGCGCTTACCTGCAGCGGATCTCGCAGCCGGTGGAGATCGTCGCCTCGCTCGACGACTCGCCGGCCTCGCAGGAGATGCGTTCGCTGCTGAAGGACATCGCCGAGGCCTCGCCGCTGATGAAGGTGAGCGAGACCACGGGCGGCCCGCACCGCAAGCCCTCCTTTTCCGTCAACCGCCCGGGCGAGAACCACGGCCCGCGCTTCGCCGGCCTGCCCATGGGCCACGAGTTCACCTCGCTGGTGCTGGCGCTGCTGCAGGTGGGCGGCTACCCGCCCAAGGTGGAGGAAGCGGTGCTGGAGCAGATCCGCGCGCTGGACGGCGACTTCGAGTTCGAGGTCTACGTCTCGCTGACCTGCCACAACTGCCCGGACGTCGTACAGGCGCTGAACCTGATGGCGATCCAGAACCCGCGCATCAGGACCACCATGATCGAGGGCGGCCTGTTCCAGGACGAGATCAAGGAGCGCGAGATCATGGGCGTGCCCACGGTCTTCCTCAACGGCACCATGTTCGGCAACGGCCGCATGAGCCTGGAGGAGATCCTGGCGAAGATCGACACCTCGGGCGCCGAGCGCGAGGCGAAGAAGATCGCCGCCAAGGAGCCGTTCGACGTGCTGATCGTCGGCGGCGGCCCCGCCGGCGCCGCGGCGGCCGTGTATGCCGCGCGCAAGGGCATCCGCACCGGCATCGCCGCCGAGCGCTTCGGCGGCCAGGTGCTGGACACGCTGGGCATCGAGAACTTCATCTCGGTCAGGGAGACCGAGGGCCCGAAGTTCGCCCACGCGCTGGAGGAGCACGTGCGCAACTACGAGGTGGACATCATGAACCTGCAGCGCGCCAAGGCGCTCAAGCCGCAGGGTTTGCTGATCGAGGTGGAGCTGGAAAGCGGCGCGTCGCTCAAGGCGAAGAGCGTGATCATCTCCACCGGCGCGCGCTGGCGCAACATCAACGTGCCCGGCGAGCAGGAGTTCAGGAACAAGGGCGTGGCCTACTGCCCGCACTGCGACGGTCCCCTGTTCAAGGGCAAGCGCGTGGCGGTGATCGGCGGCGGCAACTCCGGCGTGGAAGCGGCGATCGACCTGGCCGGCGTGGTGGCGCACGTGACGCTGGTCGAATTCGACACGAAGCTGCGCGCCGACGCGGTGCTGCAGAAGAAGCTGCACTCGCTGCCCAACGTGACCGTGCTCACCAACGCGCAGACCACCCAGATCACCGGCGACCAGAAGGTCAACGGCCTGGTCTACCAGGACCGCGCGAGCGGCGAGGAACGGCGCGTGGAGCTGGAAGGCGTGTTCGTGCAGATCGGCCTGGTGCCCAACACCGAATGGCTCAAGGGCACGGTGGAGCTGTCGAAGTTCGGCGAGATCATCGTCGGGCCGCGCGGCGAGACCTCGGTGCCCGGCGTGTTCGCCGCCGGCGACTGCACCACGGTGCCGTTCAAGCAGATCATCATCGCCGCCGGCGACGGCGCGAAGGCGGCGCTGGGGGCTTTCGACCACCTGATCCGCAGTTGAGGCAAAGGGGGCTGCGGCCCCCTTTCTTTCGCGCCACAATCGCCGCAACAACAACCAGGCGAGCCCCAACATGCAAGGCGATCCCCAAGTCATCCAGCACCTCCAGGCGCAGCTCAAGAACGAGCTCACCGCCACCAACCAGTACTTCCTGCACTACCGCATCCTCAAGCACTGGGGATTCGAGCGCCTCGCGAAGAAGGAATACGAGGAGTCGATCGGCGAGATGAAGCACGCCGACAAGCTGATGGAACGGATCCTGATGCTCGATGCCCTGCCCAACCTGCAGGACCTGGGCAAGCTGCTGGTGGGCGAGGACGTGCCGGAGATCCTCAACGGCGACCTGCAAAGCGAACGCGGCGCCCAGGCCACGGTCAAGGCCGGCATCGCGCACTGCGAGTCCGTGCGCGACTACATCTCGCGCGAGATCCTGGAGCGCATCCTCGAGGACACCGAGGAGCACATCGACTTCCTCGAGACCCAGCTGGACCTGCTGAACAAAGTCGGCCTGCAGAACTACCTGCAGTCGCAGATGGGCGAGTCTTCGTCCTGACGCCGGCTGGCGGCGGCGGGCGCCAGGCGCGCCTGCCGGTCCTTCCAGAACGCCCCCACCAGCCACACCGAGGGCAGCGCCACCATCGGCAGCGACAGGCGTGGCCTGGTGCCACGCGATCTCATTCTAAATGAGACAGATTCGCATTTGTATGTAGAATCGACGCCGCACACCAGCTCCCGGCCAGCCAACCGCGCCCCGCGCCAGCCAGCCTCCCCAAAAACTGCCCGCCGCGCGCGGGCCTTCCGGAGGCCAACCATGGCGCAAGACCGCCGCTCGAACGAACCTGCCCTGCTCCCGCTGGGCGCCCTCATGCTCGCCGCTTCCACCGGCGCCTGGTCGCAGGCCGCCGCGCCGGCGCCGACGCTCTCCACCGTCGTCGTCCAGGAAAAGGCGGAGGCCGCGCAGGGCAAGGACACGCTGCGCGCCACCACCACCACCATCGGCAAGGGCAACCAGCAGCTGCGCGATATCCCGCAGTCGATCACCGTGGTCACCGAGAAGCTGATGGACGACCGCAACCTGGACACCGTCAAGGAAGCGCTGCGCAACACCGCCGGCATCACCTTCCAGGCGGCCGAAGGCGGCGAGGAGGACATCCGCCTGCGCGGCTTCTCGCTGGCCGGCACCGGCGACATCTTCCTGGACGGCATGCGCGACCCGGCCTTCTACGACCGCGACACCTTCAACCAGGACCGCATCGAAGTCCTGCGCGGCTCGGCCTCGATGCTGTTCGGGCGCGGCTCCACCGGCGGCGCGGTGAACCAGGTGAGCAAGGTGCCGCGCCTGATGACCGAACACGAGGTCACCACCACCGTCGGCAACCACGCGTACGGGCGGCTGACCGGCGACTTCAACTTCCACACCGGCGAGAACGCCGCGCTGCGGCTGAACGTGATGAAGACCAGGGCCGACAACAACGGCGCCGGCAGCAGCATGGACAAGCAGGGGATCGCCGGCGCCTACCGCTGGGGGATCGGCACCGCCAACGAATTCCTCGTCTCGCTGTACGACCTGGACAACGACAACGGCATCAACTACGGGCTGCCGTGGATCCGGCCGGGCGCCGGCGACACCAGCGCCTCCAACACCCTGCTGCCGGGCCTGGCGCCGTCCGCGTACTACGGCATGGCCAGCGACTACAACGCGGGCCGCGCCAGGCTCGCCGGCTTCAGCCACGTGCACCGGTTCGGCGACGGCAGCGAGCTGCGCACGCAGGTGCGCAAGGGCTGGTTCGAGCGCGACCAGCGCGCCAGCACGATCCGCTTCGCCCCGGCGGCGCAGCAGCCGGGCCGGGCCGCCGTGACCCTGGCCAACTTCGGCCCGGACACCGTCTTCACGCGCGGCACCAACCTGAAGGTCCAGGACGTCGAGACCCTGCACGCCCAGAGCGACCTCAGCACGAAGTTCAAGGCCGCGGGCTTCGAGCATTCGGTGCAGACCGGCGTCGACTTCGCGCGCGAGGAGAAGACCGTGTTCGCCGCGCGCACGGCGGCCCAGGGCGGGGTGAACCTCACCAAGCCCACCACGCTGGCCGGCACGCCCGACGACGGCGCGGCCATTCCCGAGGGCCTGCGCGTGCTGCGGCCGAACAACGACTTCGCCGCCAAGGCCTGGGGCGTGTACGCGCAGGACCTGGTGCAGGTCGCGCCGCACTGGAAGCTGCTGGGGGGCCTGCGCTACGACAGCATGGACGGGACCTTCAACCAGTACGCCATCCCGAACAACGCGCCGGGGCCGATGACCACCACCGCGTTCCAGCAGAAGATCTCCGAGTGGAGCCACCGCCTGGGCGTGCTGTTCCAGCCGACGCCGCTGCACTCCTTCCATTTCTCGTACGGCACCTCGTTCAACACCTCGGGCGACACCTACTCGTACAACACGCAGAGCGCGAACACGCCCCCGGAGGAAAGCGAGAACCTGGAACTGGGCGCGAAGATCGACTCCGCCGACAAGCGCTTCTCGTACCGCGTGGCGATCTTCCGCTCCAGCAAGAAGAACGAGCGCAACACCGATCCCGACACCGCCTCGGGCCGCCAGCTGCTGTCCGGCAAGCGCCACAGCGCGGGCGTGGAGCTCGACCTCTCCGGGCGCATCACGCCGAAGTGGGAAGTGTTCGGCTCCTACCTGTGGATGCCGATCGCGCGCGTGGACGCCGCCGCGCCCTGCCCGCCCGCACCGGCGGCCTGTACGCAGGCGACCGTGGGCAACCGCGCCGGCGACCGCCCCGGCCTCAGTCCGCGCCACAGCGGCACCGTGTGGACCACCTACCAGCTGACCCCGAAGTGGCGGGTGGGCGGCGGCCTGAACTTCCGCAGCGGCCAGGCGCCGGCCGACGTCACCGCGCCGGCGTGGGAAGCGCCCGGCTTCGTCACCGCCGACCTCATGGCCGAATACCTGATCAACGACACCTTCCGCGTGAAGGCCAACGTCAGCAACGTCGGCGACAAGTACCACGGCGAGGCGCTGTACCGGGGCCACTACGTGCCGGGTGCCGGCCGGCTGGTGCAGGTGAGCCTCGGCGCGCGCTTCTGAAGCTGGCCATGCTCCTGACCTTTCCCCTGCTCGACGAATCGCAGCTGCGCGAGGCGCGGCGGCTGCTGCACGACGCGCCCTGGGCCGACGGCAAGGCGACGGCCGGGACGCAGGCCGCGCTGGCCAAGAACAACGAACAGCTCCCCACCGACAGCGACCACGCGCGCTCCCTGCAGTCGCTGCTCACCGGCGCGCTGGAGCGCTCGCCGCGCTTCCTGGCCGCGGCGCTGCCGTGCAAGCTCTACCCGCCGCAGTTCAACCGCTATGGCGGCGAGCGCAACGCCTACGGGCCGCACGTGGACAACGCGATCCGCTTCGCCGGCAACGTTCGCGTGCGCACCGACCTGTCCTGCACCGTGTTCCTGGCCGAGCCCGACGAATACGACGGGGGCGAACTCGTGGTCCACGGCGCCGGCCCGGCGCAGCGCGTCAAGCTGCCCGCCGGCCACGCCGTGCTCTATCCCGGCACCACCGTGCACGAAGTGACCCCCGTCACCCGCGGCACCCGGCTGGCGTGCTTCTTCTGGGTCCAGAGCATGGTGCGCGGCAACGAGCGGCGCACGCTGCTGCTGGAACTGGACGACACGATCACGGGGCTGCGCAATGCGCAGGGCGAGAGCGCCGCCACCATCGCGCTCACCGGCACGTACCACAACCTGCTGCGCATGTGGGCGGACACCTGATGCCGGCGCCGCTGGAACCGCTCCCGGCCGAGGTCCGCTCGGCCCGCGACTACGAGGTGCATGCGCGCGCGCGGCTGCCTGCCGAGGCCTGGGCCTGGTTCGACGACCACGCCGGCTGCGGCGCAACGCGTGCCGCCAACCGCGCCGC
>JALHLO010000152.1 GCA_022844525.1 Ramlibacter sp. | reverse complement strand
TTCTCCAGCACGCGCAGCCCCCGGCGGCGGATCACCTGGTGGCTGTCCAGCGTCTTGCTGTCGGCGGGATCGATGCTGGCGGTGTCGATGCCGACCAGCCGCACACCGGCGTCGGCCAGGCGCTCGAGAGTGTCCGGCGCGAAGGCGGCCAGCTGCGGGTCCCAGCGGTCGACCGGCGCGCGTCCGTACGTGCGCACGAGCACGCGCGGTGGCAGGTCGCGCACCGCGTGCGCGATGTGGTCCCAGGTCACCAGCGGCCCGCGCGCGATCGCATGCACCACGCGGCAGGGTCCGAGGTAGGGGGCGAGGTCCAGCGCCCCCACCGGCTGGCCGTCGGGGTCGTAGTGCAGCGGCGCGTCGGCATGCGCGCCCACGTGCGGCGAAAGCGTCAGCGTGCTGACGTTGACCGGGCAGCCGGGCCCGATGGCCGCAGCCCACTGCTGGCGGTAGGGGGTGTCGCCGGGGAAGACCGGCGCGCCCTCCCGCACCGGCGGCGAGATGTCCCAGAGTCTGCGCATGCGGCGGAGTGTGCGCTGGCGCCGGGGAGCGTGGTGTCGGTCGATTCCAACAGCCCGCAAAAATCCTTCAGGCTTGAAGCATCTCCGCGGTCAGCGGCGGCATGCCGTGGCGGGCGCGCGCCTTCTCGCAGCCGTGACTGCCGGGCTCGAGTTCGCGGCAGGGATTGGGCCGCCATTCGTAGATGCCGCAGGCGGCGCGCTCGCCGACCTTGCCGGTGAGCGCCGCGCAGCGCACTGGCTGGTGGTCGGTGCCGCGCATGCGCATGGTGTTGCCGGTCACTTCGACGGCCAGTCCCGTGGGGACGGTGCCGCCCATGTCCTGCATCTCGTAGATGGCGAAGTCGACGCGGTAGGCGGCGCAGCAGGCGCCGCAGCGCAGGCAGGGATGGTCGCGGGATTCTTGTGACATAGGAACGTCAACGCCTCCAGTGGCGGGCGCGTTTGGGCAGGACTGTATGGAGATACAGCCAACCGCCACATCCTTCAGGAGGCTATCGATGGAACTGCAGATCGCGCGCCAGATTATCGACACCCTGGCCCAGGGCATCCACCCCATCACCGGGGAAGCCATGCCGGACGACAGCCCTTACAACGCCCCGCCGGTGATCCGGGCGCTGCACGCGGTGTCGCGTGCGCTCGAAGGCGCCGGCTCCACGCCGCCTCCCGCCGAGGAAGCGCCGCGGCGGCGCAGCCAGCCGCCGAACGCGGGCAAGGCCTGGTCGGCGCAGGAGGATGCGGCGCTGGAGACGGCGTTCGATGCCGGGATTCCGCTCAAGCAGGTCGCGCAGGAACTCGGGCGCACGGCGTTCGCGGTGGAGCAGCGGCTGATCAAGATCGGGAAGGTGGCGGGGCCGGCGGGGGGAGGAAGGTATGGGTCTTCGGCTGCGATGAACTGAGTCCTCGTCCTTCAGGGCGTGCGTCGCGGCAGGCGGTGTGCGGTGTGGGGCCGCTGGGGTGGCGTCCCCTCGCGCTGGCGCGCTACGGGGCAAACCTGGAAGACTGGTCCGGCGCCGCCCGCGGCTGAACTCGCTGCGCGTTTGAGCGCGCGCGCTCAAACGCTCCGCTCAACCAGCATCCGCGAGCATGAGACGTACGCGCGGCTCGGTCCGCCTGCGGCTCCCGTAGCCGCGCTGCGGCGCCGGACCAGCCTTCCAGGCGCCACCCATTCATGCGGCCCCACACCGCACACCGCCTGCCGCGACGCAGGGCAGGGCCTGTGCACGGGCAGTGCACCACCGCTGCGTCCTGCTGCAAATCCGCGTGCCGGTGGGCTGGGGCGCGCATAAAGGGAGGGTGCCTGCGATGGCCGGGCGGGCGGGCAGCATGGCTACGGGAGCGCGTAGCGCGTACCGAGCGAGGCGTACGTCTCTGGCTCGCGGATGCTGGTTGAGCGGAGTGTTTGTGCGCGCAGCGCGCAAACACGCAGCGAGTTCAGCCGCGGGCCCGCCCGCCCGGCCATCGCAGGTCTGCCCCGTAGCGCGCAGCGCGAGGGGACACCCTCCCAGCGCGCCCCAGCCCACCGGCACGCGGATTTGCAGTCGCCCTGCCACAAAAAGCGGAAACGGCGCAACAGCGCCGCCTCCCGGGGACACACAGTACGAAGACCCTATGCAACCTTCCCCAGCAGCAGGAACTCCATCAGCGCCTTCTGCACATGCATCCGGTTCTCCGCCTCGTCCCACACCACGGACTGCGGCCCGTCGATGACATCCGCCTCCACCTCCTCGCCGCGGTGCGCCGGCAGGCAGTGCATGAACAGCGCATCCGGCCTGGCCACGCGCATCATGTCCGTGTCCACGCACCAGTCGGCGAAGGCCTTGCGGCGTTCCTCGTTCTCGGCCTCGAAGCCCATGCTGGTCCACACGTCGGTGGTCACGAGGTCGGCGCCGCGGCAGGCTTCCATCGGGTCCTTGAAGACCTTGTAGCTGTCGCTGCTGCGGATGCCGGCGATGTCCTGGTCCACCTCGTAGCCGGTGGGCGTGCTCACGTGCACCGTGAAGCCCAGGAGCTCGGCCGCCTGCAGCCAGGTGTTGGCCATGTTGTTGCCGTCACCGACCCACGCGACCACGCGGCCCTTGATGGAGCCGCGGTGCTCGATGTAGGTGAAGATGTCCGCCAGGATCTGGCAGGGATGGAACTCGTTGGTCAGGCCGTTGATCACCGGCACGCGCGAATGCTCGGCGAAGCGCTCGATCTTGTCCTGGCCGAAGGTGCGGATCATCACCAGGTCCACCATGCGGCTGATCACCTTGGCGCTGTCCTCGATCGGCTCGGCGCGCCCCAGCTGGCTGTCGCCGGTGGTGAGGTGCACCACCGAGCCGCCCAGCTGGTACATGCCGGCCTCGAAGCTCACGCGCGTGCGCGTGGAGGCCTTCTCGAAGATCATGGCCAGCGTGCGGTCGGCCAGCGGGTGGTACTTCTCGTAGTTCTTGAACTTGCGCTTGATCACACCAGCCCGCTGGAAGATCCACTCGTGCTCCTCGGTGCTGAAGTCGCTGAACTGCAGGAAATGCCGGATCGCCATGCTCTTGTCCATCATTCCGCCAGGAAGCCCTTCACCAGCGGCGCGAGGATGGCCACGATGTCGTCCGCCTGCCGCTCGGTGAGGATCAGCGGCGGCAGCAGGCGGACCACGGTGTCGGCCGTCACGCTGATCAGCAGGCCGGCGTCGGCCGCGCGCTGGGTCAGCACGCCGCAGTTGCGATCGAGTTCGATGCCGATCATGAGGCCCTGGCCGCGGATCTCCACCACGCCCTTGAGCGCGCCGAGTTCACGCGCGAGCGTGCCGCGCAGGTGCGCGCCCACGCGCGAGGCGTTCTCCAGCAGGCCGTCCTCCTCCATGATGCGCAGCGTCTCCACGCCCGCCCGCATGGCCAGCGGGTTGCCGCCGAAGGTGGTGCCGTGGTTGCCCGGCTGGAAGATGTGGGCGGCCTTGGGACCGGCGACCACGGCGCCGATCGGCACGCCGGAACCCAGGCCCTTGGCCAGCGGCATCACGTCCGGCACGATCCCCGCCCACTGGTGCGCGAACCACTTGCCGGTGCGGCCCATGCCGCACTGCACCTCGTCGATCATCAGCAGCCAGTTCTTCTGGTCGCACAGCTCGCGCACCTTCTGCAGGTAGTCCGCGCGCATCTGGTTGATGCCGCCTTCGCCCTGGATGGTCTCGAAGAACACCGCGACCACGTTGCGGTTGCCGTCGGTGGCGCGGCGCAAGGCGTCGATGTCGTTCAGCGGCACGCGGATGAAGCCTTCCACCAGCGGCCCGAAGCCCTTCTGCACCTTCTCGTTGCCGGTGGCCGAGAGGGTGGCGATGCTGCGGCCGTGGAAGGCCTTCTCGTACACCACGATCTCCGGGCGCTCGATGCCGCGGTCGTGGCCGAACTTGCGCGCCAGCTTGATCGCCGCCTCGTTCGCCTCCAGCCCGGTCGAGCCGAAGAACACGTTGGTCATCCCCGACAGCTCCACCAGCTTGGCCGCCAGCCTTTCCTGGTTGGGCACGTGGTAGTAGTTGCAGCTGTGGATGATCTTCGCCACCTGGTCCTGCAGGGCGGGCACCAGCTTGGGATGGTTGTGGCCCAGCGTGTTGACCGCGATGCCGGCGAGCGCGTCGAGGTATCGCTTGCCATTCACATCCCACACGTAGCAGCCGTCGCCGCGCTCCAGCGCGATCGGCAGCCGGCCGTAGGTGTTCATGGTGTGGGGCGATGCCGCCTCGATGTGGGCCATTGCGCGCGTCCTCTTTGCGTGTCACAAATGAAAGCGGCTCAACGAATGTGAGCCGTTGGAACGCGATTGTAGGCACACGCCCGCGGCGCTTTGCTTGAGAATTCCGCATCACAGCGATGCCCCGCGACAGCCCGGTGACAGGCAGTCGGGGTGCAATGGCGGGCCTCAACTCTTATATAAGATATAATACTTGTGCGATGCAGCAAGCCACCAGCCTGCTGCCCTGCCGAGCACCCGCACCCATGGTTTCCAGCACCGCCAGAGAAGTGTTCATCCAGGGCGTCACCCGGGATGGACGCACGTTCCGCCCGAGCGACTGGGCCGAGCGGCTGGCCGGCGTGATGAGCTCCTTCCGCCCCGGCGGCGCCCAGCCGGGCAGCCACCTGAACTACTCCCCCTGGTGCATCCCCACCGTGATCGAAGGCGTCAAGTGCGTCATCGTCCACCGGGACCTGCGCGACTACGAGCCCATGGCCTGGGACTTCGTCATCAACTTCGCCAAGGACAACGACCTGAAGGTGTCCGAGGGCAGCTTCCAGAAATAGGCTCGCATCCCTCCCCGCAGGGGCACGTGGACCGCGCGGAATAGCATGCAGCGCGGTCTCCCTTGTGAAGGGGATCCGGCTTTGCCGGTCCTCTTCACACTGATCAGGCCAAAAGAAAAAGACCGCCATCGGCGGTCTTTTTCTTTTGAATGAGTTTGCTGGCAGCGCACCCGGTTCAAACGGCGCGGGCCTGGCGGCTCGCGGGCTGACCCGACGCTATGGTCAGGCGGCGGCCTGGGCCTGCAGGCCCTTGACCTTGGCGGACAGGCGGCTCTTGTCGCGAGCGGCCTTGTTCTTGTGGAAGATGCCCTTGTCGGCGACGGTGTCGACGATGGACTGGGCCTTGGCGAAGAGTTCGGTCGCCTTGGCCTTGTCACCGGCGGCGACGGCCTTCTCGACGTTCTTCACCGCGGTGCGGTACTTGGAGCGCAGCGAGGTGTTCGCGGCGTTGAGTTTCACGTCCTGGCGGGCGCGCTTGCGGCCCGACGCGAGACGCGGGTTCTTCTTCTTGGGTTTGGCAGAAGCCATGTGATGTTCCTTCGGTGTTCGAGGATGTTGCCAGCAAAGCCCGCGATTATAGCCCGGGGCCTTGTCCTACGCCCGCGGCGGGTCGGCGGCGCGGACTGCAGGGCTACACTCGAGCGGTGAGCCTGTTCAAAGCCGCCTCCACCATCTCCGTCCTGACGCTGGCTTCACGGGTCACGGGGCTGCTGCGGGAATTCCTCATGGCCGCCGCCTTCGGCGCCTCGGCCATGACGGACGCCTTCAACGTCGCCTTCCGCATCCCCAACCTGTTCCGCCGCCTGTTTGCGGAAGGGGCCTTCAGCCAGGCCTTCGTGCCGGCGCTGGCGCACAGCAAGGAGCGCGACGGCGACGAGGCGACCCGGCGGCTGATCGACAGCGTGGCCACCATCCTCGCCTGGACGCTGCTGCTGACCTGCGTCCTGGGGGTGATCGCGGCCCCGCTGCTGGTCTATGCCCTGGCGAGCGGCTTCCAGAAGGATCCGCGCGCCTTCGACGTGGCGGTCACGCTCACCCGCTTCATGTTCCCCTACATCGGCTTCATGTCCCTGGTGGCGCTGGCCGCCGGGGTGCTGAACACCTGGAAGAAGTTCGCGGTGCCGGCGGCCACGCCGGTGCTGCTGAACCTCTGCATGATCCTGGCCGCCTGGCTGCTCGCGCCCTGGCTGGGCAAGCAGGGGATCGAGCCGATCTACGCCATGGCCGTCGGCGTCATGGCCGGCGGCGTGTTGCAGCTGGGCGTGCAGATCCCGGCGCTGGCGCGGCTGGGCCTGTTCCCCCGGGTCGGGCTGGCCTGGAGCAGCATCCGCGACGCCTGGAACGACCCCGGCATGCGCGGCGTCCTGCGCACCATGGCGCCGGCCCTGCTGGGGGTGGGCGTGGCGCAGATTTCCCTGCTCATCAATACGCAGATCGCGTCCTGGCTGCCCCAGGGCAGCGTCAGCTGGCTCAGCTATGCCGACCGCCTGATGGAATTCCCGACCGCCATGCTGGGCGTGGCGCTGGGCGCGGTGCTGATGCCGCAGCTGGCCTCCGCCAAGGCGAGCGACGACGGCGAGCGCTATTCGGGCATGCTCGACTGGGGCCTGCGGCTGGTGGTGCTGCTGGCGGTCCCGAGCGCCGTCGCCCTGCTGGTGTTCGCCACGCCGCTGGTGACCACCCTCTACCACTACGGTGCGTTCAGCGACAACGACGTGCGGCAGGTCTCGCTGGCGCTTGCCGGCTACGGCATCGGCCTGCTGGGACTGGTGGCGATCAAGGTGCTGGCGCCGGGCTTCTATGCCAGCCGCGACATGCGCACGCCGGTGCGCATCGCCATCGTCGTGCTGGTGCTCACGCAGCTGATGAACATCGCCCTGGTGCCCTGGCTGCAGCACGCGGGGCTGGCGCTGTCCATCGGCCTGGGCGCGCTCATCAATGCCCTGTGGCTGCTGATCGGGCTGGTGCGCCGCGGCAGCTACAAGCCCACCCCGGGATGGGGCCTGTTCGCCTTGCAGGTGCTCGCCGCCACCGCGCTGCTCGGGGTGTTCCTGACCTGGGCGGCCAACAGCTTTCCCTGGATGCAATGGCGCACGCAACCCCTGCTGCGCGTCGGCGCGATGGCCGGAATGCTCGCCGCCTCCGGCGCGATCTATTTCGCGGCGCTGGCCATCGCGGGCGTGCGGCTGCGCCAGTTTGTCACGCGCTGACCACGGGCGGGCGCGTTGCGCGCGCGTCCGGTTGACGGCGACTGGCCCGTCCATTACAACGGCTGCATGTCGTCGCTCCAATTCACTGCACCCACACCCCTGGAATACTTCCGGACGCTGGTGCAGAGCGACGAGAACTTCCCGCTGCTCGAAGCCGCCGCCAGCGTGGCGCAGGACGAATACCCCGACCTGGACCTGCAGACCATCCTGGGCGACGTCGACCAGCTGCTGTCCCGCCTGAAGCGCCGCATCCCGGCCGACGCCGCCGCCCTGCAGCGGCTGCGCACCCTCAACCAGTTCTTCTTCCGCGACCTCAGTTTCGGCGGGAACGTCAACGACTACTGCGACCCGGACAACAGCTACCTCAACGTGGTGCTGCGCACCCGCCGCGGCATCCAGATCTCGCTGGCGGTGCTGTGGATCGAGCTGGCGCAGGGCATCGGCCTGCACGCGCGCGGCGTCTGCTTCCCGGGCCACTTCATGGTCAAGGTGAACCTGCCCAAGGGCCAGGTCGTGATCGACCCCTTCACCGGCCAGTCGCTGTCACGCGAGGAGCTGTCGGAACGGCTGGAGCCCTACAAGCGGCGCAGCGGCCTGGTCGACGAATTCGAGGTCCCGCTGGGCCTGTACCTGCAGGCGGCGCCGCCGCGCGACATCCTCGCGCGCATGCTGCGCAACCTGAAGGAAATCCACCGCGCCCAGGAAGACTGGCAGCGGCTGATCGCCGTGCAGAACCGCCTGCTGGTGCTGCTGCCCGACGCCTGGGCGGAATACCGCGACCGCGGCCTGGCGCACGCGGAGCAGGGCCACACCTCGCGGGCGGTGGAAGACCTGGAAACCTACCTGGTCCACGCGCAGGACGCGCTGGACATCGACGCCATCGCCGACCGCGTGGCCGACCTGCGCCGCGCCCGGCAGTGATCAGGCCACGTTGGCCCGGGTGAGCGAGCTGCGGCTCGCCTCGTTGAACGGCCGCGCCCCCAGCACCGAAGGACGCCGCACCGGCAGGATCGCTTCCCGCTTCGTCTCCGGCGCCACCACCGGGTGGACCACCGGCCGCAGCCAGTCCAGGATGGACCGCCACTGCTCCAGGTCGGTCGCGACGGTGTCCTTCTTCACGTCGAACAGGGTGAGGCCCCGCTCCAGGGCCTTCACGTAGTTCTGGGTTTCGCGCAGCACGCCCACCATGGGCACCTTGTGTTCGTCCGCCCAGGCGCGCAGCACGCCGGCGGCGCTGGTGCGCCCGTCCACGCGCATGCCGACGGTGGCGACGCGGCACTGCCCCTTGGCCACCCGCGGCAGCGTCTGCAGTTCGGCGATGCACTGGGCCGCCGACTCGCGGTCGAACACCGAGGCGCACACCGGGATGACGATCGCGTCGGCGAACATCACCACGCGCGAGAGCTCGAAGCCGTGCATGCCGCCGGGGGTGTCCAGCACCACGTGGGTGATGCCGGTGGGCACCCGCAGCACGTTCTTCTGGTCGATGACCCAGGGGGCGATGGCGGGCAGGGCGGGATCGCGCCGGCGCAGCCAGCCGCGGCTGGATTGCTGGCGGTCGATGTCGCCCAGCATGACGGCCAGCCCTTCGCGCGCGCACCAGGCCGCGACGTGCGCGGCGAAGGTGCTCTTGCCGCTTCCCCCCTTGCGGTTGACGACGGCGATGACTGGCATGGCAGACCTCCCTTGTCCGGACGGCCAGTGTGAAGCAGCGGAAGAGCCAAGTCCAGCGCCGGCGGGCATTTGTCCGCTCCTGGATTTGTAGCGGCGCAACGCGCCGCCGCCTGTCCGCCGCCAGCCGCCGTTCAGGGGCCGGGCGCCTTCCAGGCCAGCGCCGCCAGCGCCAGTCCGCCGATCGCGGCCCCGGCAATGAAGGTGCTGGCGCCGCCCAGGCGGTCCCAGAGCAGGCCGGCCAGCACGCTGGCGAGCAGCATGGCCAGGCCGCTGGCCAGGTTGAACACCCCGAAGGCGGTGCCGCGCAGCGCCGCCGGTGCCGTGTCGGCGACCATGGTGGCCAGCAGCCCCTGCGTCAGCGCCATGTGCAGGCCCCACAGCAGGATGCCGGCCCACAGCAGGGCGCCGCGGTCGGATGCGGCCAGGGCGACGTCGGCCGCGATCAGCACCACCAGCCCGATGGCCAGCAGCTTGCGGTGCGACATGGTGTCGGCCAGCCGGCCGAAGGGATAGGCGCCCAGCGAATACACCACGTTCATGGCGATCAGCACCAGCGGCGCCCAGGCGATCGCCAGCCCGCCCTGCTGCGCGCGCAGCACCAGGAAGGCCTCGCTGAAGCGGGCCAGGGTGAACAGGGCGCCGATGCCCACCACCCACCAGTAGGCGGGCGGCAGCTGGCGCAGGCTGTCGCGCCGGATCGGGTTCACACGCGCCTGGCCGGGCGGCCGGTCCGGCTCGCGCACGCCGAACAGCAGCAGCGCCACCGACAGCACGGCCGGGATCACGGCCACCCAGAAGATCGCGTGGAAGTCGTTGGCCCACAGCAGCATCAGGCCGATGGCGATGATCGGGCCGAGAAAGGCGCCCACGGTGTCGAGCGCCTGCCGCAGCCCGTAGGCGGCCCCACGCTGCTCTGGCCGCACCAGGTCGGCCACCAGCGCGTCGCGCGGCGCCCCCCGCATGCCCTTGCCGACCCGGTCGATCAGGCGCGCGGCCAGCACCATGCCGGCGGTGGTGGACAGGGCGAACAGCGGCTTGGCTGCCGCGCCCAGCCCGTAGCCGAGCACCGCCAGCGGCTTGCGCCGCCCGAGCCGGTCGCTCCAGGCGCCCGAGAACACCTTGACCATCAGCGCCGTGGCCTCGGCCGCGCCCTCGATCAGTCCGACCACCAGCATGCTGGCGCCCAGGCCGGTGACCATGAAGACCGGCAGCAGGCTGTGGATCATCTCGGAGGAGACGTCCATCAGCAGGCTGACGAAGC
>JALHLO010000151.1 GCA_022844525.1 Ramlibacter sp. | reverse complement strand
CTTCCAGGTTTGCCCCGTAGCGCGCAGCGCGAGGGGACGCCGCCCCAGCGGCCCCGCACCGCACACCGCCTGCCGCGACGCACGCCCTGTCGCCAAAAGCGGAAGCGGCCCGGCGGGCCGCTGCTCCAAACGCCCCCCGCCTCCGCGGGCATGACGGCCCGGGCCCGACGCTGTTGAGCCACCCTCCAGCGACTGAAGCTATAATCGCAGGCTTTCCGGAAAGTACGCCAGATTTCCTGGCGCGGCTGCCGTACCTGACGAGGACACCCATGAAAGAAGGCATTCACCCCAACTACCGCGACGTCTGCTTCGTGGACCTGTCGAACGGTTTCAAGTTCGTGACCCGCTCCTGCGTCAGCACGCGCGAGATGGTCAAGATGGACGACGGCCGCGAGCTGCCGCTGTTCAAGCTGGACACCTCCAGCGAGTCGCACCCGTTCTACACGGGCACCCAGAAGTCGGTGAACGACATGGGCGGCCGCGTGGACAAGTTCTTCAAGAAGTTCGGCAAGGCCAGCGCCAAGTAAGCCTTGCGGACCCGGTCAAAAGGCAGCCTCCAGGCTGCCTTTTTCTTTGGCAAGGACCCGACCCGCCTGTGACACACTCCCGCGCGTGAACCAGCCGACCCCCGCGATCGTCGCCCAGAGCGCCGTGCGCCGCCTGCCGCGGCTGGCCCTGCTGCTGCTGTGCGCCGCGTACGTGCTGCCGGGCTTCATCGGCCGCGAGCCCTGGAAGAACGCGGACATCATCGCCTTCGGCACCATGTTCGAGCTGGCGACGGGCCGCACCTCCTGGGGCGACCCGACGCTGCTGGGACACGCCCCCGACTTCGACGCCCTGCTGCCCTACTGGCTGGGCGCCTGGGCGATCCAGCTGGCACCCTCCTGGATCCCGGCGGACTTCGTGGCGCGCATCCCTTTCGTCGGCCTGCTGGTGCTCACCCTGCTGGCCACCTGGTACGGCGTGTACTACCTCGCGCGCACGCCGCGCGCGCAGCCGGTGCCCTTCGCCTTCGGCGGCGAAGCGCATCCGACCGACTACGCCCGCGCCATCGCCGACGGCGGCCTGCTGGCGCTGATCGCCTGCCTCGGCCTCATGCAGCTGTCGCACGAGACCACGCCGGCGCTCGCGCAGCTGGGGTTCACCGCGCTGGCCTTCTACGGCCTGGCCGCCCTCCCGTACCGGATCCTGGTGCCCGCGCTGGCGCTGGCCGTGGCCCTGCCGGGACTCGCGTTGAGCGGCGCGCCGGCCATGGGCGTGGTGTTCGCGGTGGGCGGGGCGATCATCCACTGGACCGATTCCCCCGAGGACGCGGCCAACGAAGGCCGGGGCGCGCGCGGCGCGGTGCTCGTGATCCTGCTGGCGCTCGCCGCCGCAGCGATCGCCGCCGCCCTGCACGCCTGGCACTGGCGGCTGGAGCCGGGCAGCGGCCCCGGCCGCGAGTGGAAGTCGATCGCCCGCCTGATCCTGTGGTTCACCTGGCCGGCCTGGCCGCTGGCGCTGTGGACCGTGTGGCGCTGGCGGCGCCAGCTCGGACGCCGCCACGTGGCGCTGCCGCTGTGGTTCGCCGGCGTGTCCCTGGTCACCACGGTGCTCGCGCCCAACCCCGACCGCGCCCTGCTGCTGGGACTGCCGGCGCTGGCGGCGCTGGCCGCCTTCGCGCTGCCCACCTTCGAGCGCAGCGTGTCGGCGCTGATCGACTGGTTCACGCTGCTGTTCTTCAGCGGCTGCGCCCTGGTGATCTGGGTGATCTGGCTGTCGCTGCAGACCGGTGTCCCGGCCAAGCCCGCGGCCAACGTCGCCAAGCTCGCCCCCGGCTTCGAGCCGAGCTTCGGCTGGATCGCCTTCCTCGCCGCGCTGCTCGCCACCGTCGCCTGGCTGTGGCTGGTGCGCTGGCGCACCAGCCGCAGCCGCGAGGCGATCTGGAAGAGCCTGGTGCTGCCCGCCGGCGGCGCCACGCTGGGCTGGCTGCTGGTGATGACGCTGTGGCTGCCCGTGCTGGACTACGCGCGCAGCTACGTGCCCGTGGTGCAAGGCATCACCACGCGCATGGACGCGCCCGGCTGCGTCGAGGTGTTCGGCCTCACGCGCCCGCAGATCGCCGCCCTGCGCTACCACGGCAAGCTGGACGTGCGCAACGCGCAGATCCCCAGCGCGTGCCCCTGGCTGGTGGCTTCGCAGGACCTGCAGCTGTCGCTGCCGATGGCGCTGAACCTGCGGCAATGGCAGCTGGTGACCACCGTGCGCCGGCCGACCGACCAGCGCGAGAACCTCCTCCTGTACAAGAAACGCTAGTGTCCGAACGCGGCATCATCGCCCGCCACGCCGGGACGGTGCTGGCGGGGCAGCTGGCCACCATGGCCTTCGGCATCACCGACACGGTGGTGGCCGGCCGCTACTCGCAGGAGGCGCTGGCGGCCCTGTCGGTGGGGTCCGCGGTCTACATCACGGTGTTCGTCGCGCTCATGGGCGTGCTGCAGGCGCTGCTGCCGATCTGGGCGGAGCTGCACGGCGGCGCGCGCCATGCCGACGTGGGCCGCTCGGTGCGGCAGGCGCTGTACCTCGCCGTGCTCGCGTCCGTCGCGGGGGTCGTCGGCCTGCTGTTCCCGAACGCGCTGCTGCAAGCCACCGACGTGCCGCCGGCGCTGCAGGACGACGTGCGACAGTACCTGGGCGTGCTGGCCCTCGCCCTGCCCCCGGCGCTGCTGTTCCGCATGTACAGCACGCTGAACCAGAGCCTGGGCAAGCCGCAGCTGGTCACGTGGCTGCAGCTCGCCTCGCTGGTGGTCAAGGTGCCGCTGACGATCTGGTTCGCCTTCGGCGGTGCCGGCTTGCCCGCGATGGGCGCGGTCGGCTGCGCCTGGGCGACCGTCGTCGTGAACTACGTCTTCCTCGGCGTGGCGCTGTGGCTGCTGCGCACCGATGCCTTGTACCGGCCCTACGCGATCTGGCGTCCGCTGGAAGCGCCGCACTGGCCCACGATCGCGCAGTTCGCCCGGCTCGGGATCCCGGCGGGGCTCTCGATCATGGTGGAGGTCACGTCCTTCACGCTGATGTCGCTGTTCATCGCCCGCCAGGGCACGCTCTCGTCGGCGGCGCACCAGGTCGCGGCCAACCTCGCGGCCGTGATGTACATGGTGCCCCTGTCGATGGCGATCGCCACCAGCGCGCGCGTGAGCTTCTGGCTGGGCGCGGGCGACCTGAAGAAGGCGCGGGCCAGCATCCGCACGGGATTCCGCATGGGGCTGTCGTTCGCGGTGCTGCTGGCGGGCGCCGTGCTGCTGGCGCGCAGCGGGCTCGCATCGCTCTACTCCGCCGACCCGCAGGTCGCCGCCGTGGCGGCCGGCCTGCTCGCGATCGTGGCGCTGTACCACTTCGGCGACGCCGTCCAGGCTCTTTGCGTGTTCGTGCTGCGCTCGTACCGCGTCGCCGTGGCACCGCTGGTGGCCTATTGCGTGCTGCTGTGGGGTGTGGGCGTGGTGGGCGGCTACCAGCTCGCCTACCGCGGGCTGGGCTCCTGGCCCGCGCAGCACAGCCCCGCCGCGTTCTGGGTCGCCAGCAGCTTCGCGCTGGCGCTGCTGGCGCTCATCCTGCCGCTGATTCTGTGGCGGGCCGTGCGGCGCTTTCGTCCGGCGTGACGCCCAGCGGCCGCACCCGTGCCGCCGGCAGGACGATGGTGAAGGTGGACCCCGTTCCCGGCGTGCTCGCGATCTTCAGTTCGCCGCCATGGCGCTGCACCACGTGCTTGACGATCGCCAGCCCGAGGCCGGTCCCGCCCGTCTCGCGCGAGCGGCTGCGGTCCACCCGGTAGAAGCGCTCGGTCAGCCGCGGAAGGTGTTCGGCGGCGATGCCCGGGCCGGTGTCGCGGACGCTGAATTCCAGCCGGCCTTCGGCCGTCTGCTCCGCCGCCACGTCCACCCGGCCGCCGGCCGGCGTGTAGCGCACCGCGTTGCTCACCAGGTTGGAGAAGGCGCTTTGCAGTTCGCCCGCCATGCCGCCCACGGCCAGGAGCGCGGCCGGCGCGAAGCGCAGGTCCAGGGACTTGCCCAGGCTGGCGGCGAGCGCGCGTGCTTCCTGCTCGCACTGCGCCACCAGGCTGCCCAGCGCCGTCCACTCGCCCGCGCCGGGCAGCGGGCTGCCCTCCAGCCGCGACAGCGTCAGCAGGTCGTTCACCAGCGTCTGCATGCGCTGCGTCTGCTGGCCCATCATCTGCAGGTAGCGGGTGCGCTCGTCCCTGGCCAGGTCCAGGGTCTGCAGCGTCTCGACGAAGCCGGAGAGCACGGTCAGCGGCGTGCGGATCTCGTGCGACACGTTCGCCACGAAGTCGCGCCGCATGATTTCCGCCTGCTCCACGGCCGTCACGTCGCGCGACAGGAGCAGCAGGCGGCCCTCGCCGTAAGGGTGCAGGCGCAGCGACAGCTTGCGCGGCCGCGACGACGTGCTGCCGGGCGCGGGAATGACCACGTCCTGGGCATAGCTGCGGCCGCCGTAGAACGCGGCGAACTCGGGGTCGCGCAGCAGGTGCACGACGTGCTGCTGCAGGTCGCGCGCCGGGTCGAGCCCGAAGTGCGCCGCGGCCGTGTCGTTCACCCACTCGATGCGGCCCTGCGGGTCGAGCAGCACCACGCCGTTGGGCGAGGCGCGGATCGCCTCCAGGAAGTCCTCCAGCCGGCCCTCCGCGTCCTGCAGGCGGCGCTCGCGCACGAGCACCGCGCGGCGCACGCGGTCGACCACCTCGCCCCAGAGGCCGCCCAGGCGCGGCGCATCGCGCAGCTCGCCCGCGCGCAGCCAGCGCAGCACGCGGGCGGCGTTCACCGCATCGGTCACGAACCAGAGCAGCGCGCCGGTGGCCACGCCGATCGCCGCGCCTGCCGAACCGGCGAGCAGCGCGCCGAGGACGGCACCTCCCACCAGGCAGGCAAGGAAGCTGGCGATCCTGAGCGTCACGGCGGCGTTCTCAGGCGGCCGTGGGCAGCGCCGTGATGCGGTAGCCCGCGCCGCGCACGGTTTCGACCAGCGCGCCGGCGGCCGGGCCCAGCGCTTCGCGCAGCCGCTTCACGTGGACGTCGACGGTGCGCTCCTCGATGAACACGTGGTCGCCCCAGACGCGATCGAGCAACTGCTGCCGGCTGTGCACGCGCTCGGGATGCTTCATCAGGAAGTGCAGCAGCTTGAATTCGGTCGGCCCGAGCTTCAGCGGGCGGCCATGCCAAGTGACGCGATGCGCGGCGCCATCCAGCACCAGGGCGGACAGCGTGACCGTCTCCTCGCTCCTTTCCGGCGTGCGCCGGCGCAGCACGGCGCGGATGCGCGCCAGCAGTTCCTGGGTGGAGAAGGGCTTGGTGATGTAGTCGTCGGCGCCGGCGTCCAGGCCGCTCACCTTGTCGGCCTCGTCGCCGCGGGCGGTGAGCATCAGGATCGGGACGGCCTTGGTCCGCGCGTCGCCGCGCCAGCGCCGCGCCAGGGCCACCCCGGTCTGGCCCGGCAGCATCCAGTCCAGCAGGATGGCATCGGGGAGCACGGCGTCGATCTCGCGCTGCGCCGAATCCCCGTCCTCCGCCCACACCGGCGCCATGCCGTTGTGCCGCAGGTTCACGGCGATCAGTTCGGCGATCGCGGGCTCGTCCTCGACGATCAGGATGCGGGGCTGGTGCTTCATGGGCTCGCTAGCGGATGGCGGACTCGATGTTCTCCATCGAGCTGTGGCGCACGTCCGCGCCCTTGACGACGTAGATGATGAACTCGGCGATGTTCTTCGCGTGGTCGCCGATGCGCTCGATGGCCTTGGCCACGAACAGCAGGTCCAGCCCGCTGGAGATGGTGCGCGGGTCTTCCATCATGTAGGTGATCAGCTTGCGCACGAAGCCGTCGAACTCGCGGTCCAGCACGTGGTCTTCCTTCATGATCGCCACGGCGGCGGTGACGTCCAGGCGCGCGAACGCGTCCAGCACCTTGCGCAGCTGCGCCGATGCCAGGTCGGCGGCCAGCCGCAGTTCGCTCGCGGGCAGGGAGCGCACCGCCCCGCCCTTTTCCAGGATCGACTGGACCATCTTGGCGATGCGCCGGGCCTCGTCGCCCACGCGCTCCAGGTTGGCCGTGGTCTTGGAGATGGCGATCAGCAGGCGCAGGTCGCGTGCGGTGGGCTGGCGGCGCGCGATCACCGACGAGAGCTCGCGGTCGATGTCGACTTCCATCTGGTTCACGCGGTGCTCGGTCTCCAGCACCTGCCGGGCGACCTCGCCGTTGAATTCCGCCAGCGCCACCATCGCCTGGCGGATCTGGGACTCGACCAGGCCGCCGAGTTCCATGACGCGCGAGGACAGGGAGTTGAGCTCGCTGTCGAACTGGGTGGAGAGGTGCTTGTCTGCCATCTTGTTCCTGCCTTCAGCCGAACCGGCCGGTGATGTAGTCCTCGGTCTCCTGCCGCTTGGGCTTGAAGAAGATCTGTTCCGTCTCGCCCACCTCGACCAGGTCCCCGAGGTACATGTAGGCGGTGTAGTCGGACACGCGGGCGGCCTGCTGCATGTTGTGCGTGACGATCACCACCGTGTAGTCCTTCTTCAGTTCCACGATCAGTTCCTCGATCTTGCCGGTGGAGATCGGGTCCAGCGCGGAACACGGCTCGTCCAGCAGCAGCACCTGCGGCTTGATCGCGATGCCGCGGGCGATGCACAGGCGCTGCTGCTGGCCGCCGGACAGGCCGGAGCCGCTCTGGTTCAACTTGTCCTTCACCTCGTCCCACAGCGCCGCCTTGCGCAGCGCCCATTCGACGCGGTCGTCCATCTCCGCGTCGCGCAGGCTCTCGAACAGGCGCACGCCGAAGGCGATGTTGTCGTAGATCGACATGGGGAAAGGCGTCGGCTTCTGGAACACCATGCCGACCTTGGCGCGCAGCAGCGCCACGTCGCGCTTCGACGTCAGCAGGTTCTCGCCGTCCAGCATGATCTCGCCGGTGGCCCGCTGGTCGGGGTAGAGCTCGAACATGCGGTTGAAGGTGCGCAGCAGCGTGGACTTGCCGCAGCCCGAGGGGCCGATGAAGGCGGTCACCTTGTGCTCCGGGATGTCCAGGTTGATGTGCTTGAGCGCCAGGAACTTGCCGTAGTAGAAGTTCAGGTTGCGCACGGCCAGCTTGGGGCGCACGGCGGTTTCGGGGGCGAGGGTTGCGTCCATGGGTTTCGCTTCAGATCCGGCTGCGCGTGAGGATGCGCGCCAGGATGTTCAGGCCGAGGACGGCCAGGGTGATGATGAACACGCCGGCCCAGGCGAGCTGCTGCCAGTTCTCGTAGGGGCTCATGGCGAACTTGAAGATCGTGACCGGCAGGCTGGCGATCGGCTCGTTCATGTTGGAGGTGAAGAACTGGTTGTTCAGCGCCGTGAACAGCAGCGGCGCCGTTTCGCCGGCGATGCGCGCCACGGCCAGCAGCACGCCGGTGACCACGCCCGCGCGCGCCGCGCGCAGGGTGATGAGCGAGATCACCTTCCACTTGGGCGCGCCGAGCGCATACGCGGCCTCGCGCAGGCCCGACGGCACCAGCAGCAGCATGTTCTCGGTGGTGCGGATCACCACCGGGATCACGATCAGCGCCAGCGCGATGGCGCCGGCCCAGCCCGAGAAGTGCTTGAAGCGCGCGACCACCACCGCGTAGACGAACAGGCCGATGACGATGGAAGGCGCCGACAGCAGGATGTCGTTGACGAAGCGGGTGGTGTTGCCCAGCCAGCCCTTGGGGTCGTACTCGGCCAGGTAGATGCCGGCCATGATGCCGATCGGCGTGCCGACGAAGGTGGCCAGCATCACCATCAGCAGGGAGCCCCAGATCGCGTTGAGGATGCCGCCGGTCTCGTTGGGCGGGGGCGTCATCTGGCTGAAGGTCGCCCAGGTCAGGCCGGCGAAGCCCAGCCGCACCGTCTCCCACAGGATCCAGACCAGCCAGAACACGCCGAAGGCCATGGCCGCCAGCGACAAGGCGAGCGCCACCTTGTTGACGCGCTTGCGGCGCAGGTACTTTCTTTCGCGGTCGTTCATGTCCGCGTCCCCTCGTTGCGGCGCAGGCGCGCCAGCAGCAGCTTGGACAGCGACAGCACCACGAAGGTGATGAAGAACAGCACCAGGCCCAGGTAGATCAGGGCGGCCTGGTGCTGGCCGTCGGCCGCCTCGGCGAACTCGTTGGCCAGGGCCGAGGTGATGCTGTTGGCCGGCGCGAACAGGCTCAGGGAGTCGAGCTGGTTGAAGTTGCCGATCACGAAGGTGACCGCCATGGTCTCGCCCAGCGCGCGCCCCAGCCCGAGCATGATGCCGCCGATGACGCCGCCCTTGGTGTAGGGCAGCACCACGCGGTAGACCACCTCCCAGGTGGTGGAGCCGAGCGCGTACGCGGACTCCTTGAGCATGGGCGGCGTGACGTCGAACACGTCGCGCATCACCGCCGCGATGAAGGGGATGATCATGATGGCCAGGATGATCCCCGCCGCCAGGATGCCGATGCCCACCGGCGGCCCGGAAAAGAGCTGTCCCAGCCAGGGCACGTTGCCGAAGGCCGACTGCAGCGGCTGCTGCACGAACCTCGCCAGGATCGGCCCGAACACCAGCAGGCCCCACATGCCGTAGACGATGGAGGGGACGGCGGCCAGCAGCTCGATCGCGGTGCCGAGCGGGCGCTTGAGCCAGGCGGGCGACAGCTCCGTCAGGAACACGGCGATGCCGAAGCTGACCGGCACCGCGATCACCAGCGCGATCAGCGAGGTGGCGATCGTGCCGTAGATCATGACCGCGCCGCCGAAGTTGCCGGCGACCGGGTCCCACACGCTGTTGGTGAAGAAGCCCAGGCCGGATTTCTCGATCGCCGGCTGGGCGCCGATCACCAGCGACACCAGGATGCCGGCCAGCAGGGAGAGGGTGATCAGCGCGGCCGCGCACGCGGTCCACCCGAACAGCCGGTCGATGATGGGGCCCGAGCGCGATGGCTGAACCGGCGGCGGACCGCCCGCCTCGGAGGGCTGCACCGCGAGCGGCGGCTGGTGGGGCAGGCGCGCCTGCTCGGGAGGGTAGGTGGAGGACACGTCGGGCCCTTGGTCTTGGGGTGCGCCCGGTACGGCCATCGGAAGCCGCGCGGCACGCTGTTTTGTTCTTACTTGTAGGCCACGGCGCTGCCGGCGCCGTCCTTGATCTGCGTGGACCAGAGCTTTTCCACCTGCGCCTTCACCGCGACCGGCATCGGCACGTAGTCGAGGTCGTCGGCGGTCGGGTCGCCGTTGCGGTAGGCCCAGTCGAAGAACTTGAGGGTCGCGGCCGCCTGCTGCGGCTTGTCCTGCGCCTTGTGCATCAGGATGAAGGTCGCGCCGGTGAGCGGCCACGCCTGGGCACCCGGCTGCCCGGTCAGGATCTGGTGGAAGCTCTTCGCCCAGTCCGCGCTGGCCGCGGCGGCCTGGAAGGCCTTGTCTTCCGGCGCGACGAACTGGCCGGACGCGTTCTGCAGCAGTGCGTAGTTCATCTTGTTCTGCTTCACGTACGCATATTCGACATAGCCGATCGAGTTCGGCAGGCGCCCGACGAAGGCGGCCACGCCTTCGTTGCCCTTGCCGCCGCTCCCGGTGGGCCAGTTGACCGCGGTGCCTTCGCCCACCCTGGACTTCCACTCCGGGTTCACCTTGGACAGGTAGTTGGTGAAGATGAAGCTGGTGCCCGAGCCGTCGGCGCGGCGCACGGGCGCGATCGCGGCGTCCGGCAGGGCCAGCGCGGGGTTCAGCGCCTTGAGGGCGGGGTCGGACCACTTCGTGATCTTGCCCAGGTAGATGTCGCCCAGCACCTGGCCGTTCAGGCGCAGCTGGCCGGGCGCGACACCGGGGATGTTGACCACGGGCACGACGCCGCCGATCACGGTGGGGAACTGCACCAGGCCCTTCTGCGCCAGTTCCTCGTCCTTCAGCGGCATGTCGGTGGCACCGAAGTCGACGGTCCTGGCCTCGACCTGCTTGATG
>JALHLO010000150.1 GCA_022844525.1 Ramlibacter sp. | reverse complement strand
CGACGCCCTGCACAGCTGGCAGCACCACTACAACTGGCATCGACCCCACCACGGCATCGGCCGTGTCGCTCCGGCCTCCCGTCTGCCGGACCCGCGACATAACCTCTTGACGGTTCACAGCTAGTTGTCGGTCGCGCGCGGGTCGATGCCCGTGACCACGCGCGCGTAGCGCTGCTCGCTCCAGTAGGCCGAGGCCCAGTCGATCAGGACCACGAGCCGGTTGCGAAAGCCGATCAGGAAGTAGATGTGGGCGAACAGCCAGAAGACCCAGGCGAACCAGCCGCTGAAGCGGATGCGCCGCCACGGGGTCCACAGGTCGACCACCGCGGAATTGCGGCCGATGGTCGCCAGGTTGCCGTAGTCGCGATAGCGGAAGGGCTGCGTGGGCCGGCCCGCGATGCGCAGGAGGATGTTCCCGGCCGCCGTGCGCCCCATCTGCTTGGCGGCGGGCGAGACACCCGGCACCGGCCGCGGCTCGTGGCCGGGCAGGTGGCTGTGCGCCGCCGCCAGGTCGCCGATGACGCTGACCTCGGGATGCCCCGGCAGGCTCAGGTCGGGCTCCACCAGTACCCGGCCCGCGCGGTCCGCCGGCGCGCCGGTGGCGTCGGCAAGCTGCCGGCCCAGCGGCGAGGCCGCCACGCCGGCGGCCCAGATCACGCAGCGGCTGGCGATGCGATAGGGCGTGGCGTCCCCGGGCGGCTGGACCTGCAGCCCGTGGGCATCGATGGCCACCACGCGCGCCGCGACGGCCACCTCCACGCCCAGCCTTTCCAGCTGCTTCTGCGCGCTCGCGCTCAGCGATTCCGGCATCGCCTGCAGCACGCGCGGGCCGCCCTCGACGAGCAGGATGCGGGCCCGCGCGGGGTCGATGCGACGGAACTCGCCGGGCAAGGTGCGGCGCGCGATCTCGGCGAGCGTGCCGGCCATCTCCACGCCGGTCGGCCCGGCACCGATGACGACAAAGGTGAGCCAGGCTTCGCGCGCCTCCGGATCCTCCTCCTTCTCCGCGGCCTCGAACGCGAGCAGCACGCGCCGCCGGATCTCGAAGGCGTCGGCGAGCGTCTTGAGCCCCGGTGCCAGCGGCGCCCAGTCGTCCCGGCCGAAGTAGCTGTGGGTCGCGCCCGCGGCCACCACCAGGTGGTCGTAGGGCAGCTCGCTCCCGTCGGTCAGCCGGACCCGGCGGCCCGCCGCGTCCACGGACGCGGCCTCGCCGAGCAGGGTCGTGACGTTGCGCTGTCGGCGGAACAGGTGGCGCACCGGCGCGGCGATGGCCGGCGCGGACAGTCCCGCCGTGGCCACCTGGTACAGCAGCGGCTGGAAGAGATGGTGGTTGGTGCGGTCGACCAGCGTGATGTCGACGTCGGCGGCGTGCAGGGCGCGGGCGGCTTCCAGGCCGCCGAATCCGCACCCGATGATGACGATGCGTGGCTTGCGGGGGATGGGCACCGGTTCAGTCTAGCAGCCGGTGCTTGAGCGCGTAGTACGTGAGGTCGCTGTTGGAACGCGCATCGAGCTTGCGCATCAGCCGCGCGCGGTAGGTGCTGACCGTCTTGGCGCTGAGCGACAGTTCGGCGGCGACCTCGCCGGCGGTCAGGCCCTGCGCCAGCTTGAGGAACACCTGCAGCTCGCGCGCGGACAGTTGCTCGTGCAGCCCGCCGGGCGTCGGCGTGATCACCTGGGTGGCCAGCAGTTCCGCCACCACCGTCGTGATGTAGCGGCCGCCCTGGGCGACGCGGCGGATGGCGGTGCAGATCTCCGACGGTTCGCAGGCCTTGTTCAGGTAACCGCTGGCGCCGCTGCGGATCAGGGGCACCGCGTACTGGTGCTCGGGATAGCCGGAAAGCACCAGCACCGCGACGTGCTCCGCCTTCGCCTTGATCATGGTGAGCGCGTCGATGCCGCTCTGGCCCGGCATGTCCAGGTCCAGCAGCAGCACGTCGATGTCCTGCGTGCGCACCAGGTCGATCGCCTCGCGGCCCGAGGCCGCCTCGGCGACGACGCGGAAGTCTTCCTGTTCCTCCAGGTAGCCGCGCAGCGCGGTGCGCGTGATGGGATGGTCGTCGGCGATGCCCACCCGCACGGCACGCAGGAGCTGCGGGATCCGCGGCGCGGCTCCCGACTGCTCGCGTTCGCCGAAGCGGTTGAGCTTCACGGCGTGGTCTCCCGGGGGCCGGCTGGCCCCGAAAGCCAATTAGGTAACCACGCGCTGTCGCGCTTCTGTAGTCGTCCGCCTACGACGTTGTAAGTAATTTTTGCAAACTGCGGCTCAGGGCGGGCCGAAACTGCGCGTTGGGCAGGACCAGCACCGCGCCGCGACCGGCCAGCATCGCCTCGAGCCCGGGCCTCACGCGGCCTGCGTTTCCTTGCGCGGCTGCACCTCGCCGAAGTGGAAGACGCCCGGCTCGCGCACCGGGTCGACCTCCACCGGGATCGTGCTCTTGGGCGGGAAGCGACCTTCCAGGATCAGCTTCGACAGCGGGTTCTCGATGCGCTGCTGGATCGCCCGCTTGAGCGGCCGCGCGCCGAACACCGGGTCGAAGCCCACCTTGGCCAGCTCCTCCAGCGCCGCCGGCGACACCTGCAGCTGCAGGTCCATCTTGGCCAGGCGCTGCTCCAGCACGCGCAGCTGGATCCGCGCGATCCGGCCGATGTGCTCGGCGCTCAGGCCGTGGAACACCACCGTCTCGTCGATGCGGTTGAGGAACTCGGGGCGGAAGTGGTTCTTCAGCTCGTCCCACACCGCTTCCTTCACGTCCTCGTAGGGCTTGGCCACCATGGCCTGGATCATGTGCGAGCCGATGTTGGAGGTCATGACGATCACCGTGTTCTTGAAGTCCACGGTGCGGCCCTGGCCGTCGGTCAGGCGGCCGTCGTCGAGCACCTGCAGCAGCACGTTGAACACGTCGTGGTGCGCCTTCTCGATCTCGTCGAACAGGATCACGCTGTAGGGCTTGCGGCGCACGGCCTCGGTCAGGTAGCCGCCCTCCTCGTAGCCCACGTAGCCCGGGGGCGCGCCGATCAGGCGGGCCACCGAGTGCTTCTCCATGAACTCGCTCATGTCGATGCGGATCAGGTGCTCCTCGCTGTCGAACAGGAAGAAGGCCAGCGCCTTGCACAGCTCGGTCTTGCCCACGCCGGTGGGACCGAGGAACAGGAAGGAGCCGGTCGGCCGGTTCGGATCGGACAGGCCCGAGCGCGAGCGGCGGATGGCGTTGGCCACCGCGGCGATCGCCTCGTCCTGGCCCACCACGCGCTCGTGCAGCTTGTCTTCCATCATCAGCAGCTTCTCGCGCTCGCCCTGCATCAGCTTGGACACCGGGATGCCGGTGGCGCGCGCCACGACCTCGGCGATCTCCTCGGCGCCCACCTGCGTGCGCAGCAGCTGCGGCTTGCCGCTCTTGCCCTTGCTGGTCTCGGCGGCCTGCGCTTCCTTCAGCTGCTTTTCCAGCGTCGGCAGCTTGCCGTACTGCAGCTCGGCGACCTTGTTGAAGTCGCCCTTGCGGGTGAACTCCTCGATCTGGTGGCGCAGCTTGTCCATCTCCTCGCGGATCTGGGCGCTGCCCTGGGCGGACGCCTTCTCCGCCTTCCAGATTTCCTCCAGGTCGGAGGTTTCCTTCTTGAGGCGCGCGATCTCTTCCTCGATCAGGGCCAGGCGCTTCTGCGAAGCCTCGTCCTTTTCCTTCTTCATCGCCTCGCGCTCGATCTGCAGCTGGATCATGCGGCGGTCGAGGCGGTCGATCGCCTCCGGCTTGGAGTCGATCTCGATCTTCACCTTGGAGGCGGCCTCGTCGATCAGGTCGATCGCCTTGTCCGGCAGGAAGCGGTCGGTGATGTAGCGGTGCGAAAGCTCCGCCGCGGCCACGATCGCCGGGTCGGTGATGTCCACGCCGTGGTGCGCCTCGTACTTCTCCTGCAGGCCGCGCAGGATGGCGATGGTCGCCTCCACCGTCGGTTCGCCCACCAGGATCTTCTGGAAGCGGCGCTCCAGCGCGGCGTCCTTCTCGATGTACTTGCGGTATTCGTCCAGCGTGGTGGCGCCCACGCAGTGCAGCTCGCCCCGCGCCAGCGCCGGCTTGAGCATGTTGCCGGCGTCCATGGCGCCTTCGGCCTTGCCGGCGCCCACCATCGTGTGCAGTTCGTCGATGAAGACGATGGTCTGGCCTTCGTCCTTGGCCAGTTCGCTCAGCACGGTCTTCAGGCGCTCCTCGAACTCGCCGCGGTACTTGGCGCCCGCCAGCAGCGCCGCCATGTCGAGCGACAGCACGCGCTTGTTCTTCAGCGTCTCCGGCACTTCGCCGGCCACGATGCGCTGCGCCAGGCCTTCGACGATGGCCGTCTTGCCCACGCCCGGCTCGCCGATCAGCACCGGGTTGTTCTTGGTGCGGCGCTGCAGGACCTGGATCGCGCGGCGGATTTCCTCGTCGCGGCCGATCACGGGGTCGAGCTTGCCCATGCGGGCGCGCTCGGTCAGGTCCAGGGTGTATTTCTTCAGCGCCTCGCGCTGCCCTTCGGATTCGGCGGAATTCACGTTCTGCCCTCCCCGCACGGCTTCCACCGCCGCCTCGAACGACTTGCGCGAGAGGCCGTTCTCGCGCGCGATGCGGCCGATGTCCTGCTTGGTCTCCGCCACCGCCAGCAGGAAGTTCTCGCTGGCGATGAACTGGTCGTTGCGCTTGAGGGCTTCCTTCTCGGACTGCTGCAGCAGCGCTGCGAGGTCGCGCCCGACCTGGACCTGCTCCTGGCCCTGCACCTGCGGCAGCTTGTGCATCGCGCCTTCGGCGGCGGCCAGCAGGCCCGGCACGTTGACGCCGGCGCGCTGCAGCATGGCGCGCGGGCCGTCCTCCTGCCGCAGCATCGCCACCAGCAGGTGCGCCGGTTCGATGTAGGCATGGTCGTTGGCCAGCGCGAGGCTTTGCGCATCGCCCAGGGCTTCCTGGAACTTGGTCGTGAGTTTGTCGAGTCGCATGAAATACTCCGTTACGGCCCAGATAGGCGTAGCCCGGTACTTTTCAAGGGCGCACTGTAGGCCCCGGGCGTGAAACCGGGGCGTGACTAGAATCAAACCTCATGCAGATCCACCAGATGTCGGTCACCTACCTGCCGGAGCAGGACCGCATCCTCATGCGCATCAACACCGTCGAGGGCGAGGAGATGCGCATGTGGCTCACGCGCCGCCTGATGGTAGGCCTGTGGCCGCTGCTTTCCAAGCTGCTGACCGAGCACCTGCTGAAACTGGAGAACGCCGGAGCCTCACTTGCGGGCGCCAACCCGGAACTCAAGAAGATGCTGGCGGAGTTCCGGAAGGAAGAGTTCCTGCAGCACGCCGACTTCGACACGCCCTACAAGGAAGGGCAGCAGCGCGCGCCGCTGGGCGAGGAGCCGCTGCTGGTGACCGACGTGGACGCGACGCCGCTGGCCAACGGGCCGCTGCGCCTGAACTTCAACGAACGCCCGCCGAGCGGCGCGAGCAAGCCGCGCAGCTTCCAGATGGAGATGCAGCCGAAACTGATGCAGGGGCTGATGCACCTGCTGGACCAGGCGCTGCTGCAATCGGGGTGGCGCGAGCCCTTCGTGCCGGTGGTGCCGGCCGAGCCGGCGTCGGATGACGACGCGACGCGGCCGCGGCATCTGCATTGAGGGTGGGTGTCGCGGTTCGCCTTCGGGCTCACCACGACCTACACGGGCGGCGTAGGTCGTGGTGAGCCCGCAGGCGAACCGCGACACCCCGGGCGGCGTAGGTCGTGGTGAGCCCGCAGGCGAACCGCGACACCTCGCGCGGCGTAGGTCGTGGTGAGCCCGCAGGCGAACCGCGACACCTCGGGCGGCGTAGGTCGTGGTGAGCCCGCAGGCGAACCGCGACACCTCGGGCGGCGTAGGTCGTGGTGAGCCCGCAGGCGAACCGCGACGTCTCCTCAACCGCCTTCAGTTCACCTTGTCCAAGGTAAACCCCGCCACCTTCTTGTAATCCTCCGAAATCCGCCGCAACTCCTCCTGGCTCACCAGGTCGTCGATGGTCCCGGGGAACGGCTTGCCGCCACTGAGTTCATCCGCCTTCATGATGATGAAGTCCGGCGGCACCGTGCGGTTGGTCTCCACCACCTTCGCGGTGGCCGGCAGGCGCTGCGCCTCGTAGGCTTGCAGCACCTGCTGCGGGTCGCCGCCGGCGGCCAGCAGGTTAGCCAGCGTGGCCGCGTCGATCAGCGCCTGCGCGCTGCCGTTGGATCCGCGCGGGTACATCGGGTGGGCCGCGTCCCCGAGGAAGGTCACCCGCCCGAAGGTCCAGCGCGCCACCGGGTCCTTGTCCACCATCGGGTACTCGAGGATCTCGCCGGCCTCGCGCAGCAGCCGCGGCACGTCGAGGAAGTCGAACTTCCAGTCCTGGTAGATCGGCAGGAAGTCCTCCAGCCGCCCCGGCTTGTTCCAGTCGTTCATGCCCGCCTCCGGCTGGCGGATCTCGGCCGTCCAGTTGATCAACTGGCGGCCCTGCCCGTCGACGTTGTCGATGATCGGGTAGATCACGATCTTGCCGGTGTCCACCGTGCCGATGCGCAGGTAGCTCTTGCCCGTGAGGATGGGCTCGTGCACGGTGACGCCGCGCCAGGTGTTGATGCCGCCGAACGCGGGCTTCTCCTGCGGGTAGAACTGGCGCCGCACCGCGGAATTGACGCCGTCGCAGGCGATCACGATGTCCGCCTCCACCGCCGGCCGCAGCTGGCCCTTGACGTCCTGGAAGGCCAGCGTGACCTGCCCCGCGTCCTGCTGCAGGCCGACGCAGCGGTGGTCCAGGTGGATGTGCGCGGTGCCCAGGCGCTGCAGCGCCGCCTGGTACAGGATGGCGTGCAGCCGGCCGCGGTGCATGCCGAGCTCCGGCACGCTGTAGCCGGCATGGCGGCCGCGCGGCTCGCGATAGATGAACTGGCCCCAGCGGTTGAAGAACACGCTCTCCAGGTTCTCTATGCCCTGCGCTTCCAGCTGCGGCTGCACGCCCAGCGCGGCGAGTTCGCGCACGGCGTGCGGCAGCAGCGTGATGCCGACCCCGAGTTCCTTGATCTCCGGCGCGCTTTCGTACACCTCGCAGGCGATGCCGCGCTGCTGCAGGCCGAGCGCGAGCGCGAGGCCGCCGATGCCGCCTCCGACGATGGCGATGCGCATGGCTAGTCGGCCTTGATCTTCGCGCTGCGGATCAGGCCGGCCCAGCGGTCGGCGTCGCTGGCGACCAGCTTGCGGAATTCCTCCGGCGAGCTGGAAGCCGGGTCCATGCCCTGGGTGGAGAACGCGGTGCGCACCTCGGGCGAAGCGAGGATCTCGCGCAGTTCCTGATTGAGCTTGTGCACCTGCTCGGGGGTCGTGCCCGGGGGCGCGAAGATGCCGAACCACATGTCGACGTTGACGTCGCCGGCGCGGGCTTCCTTCAGCGTGGGCAGGTCCGGCAAGAGGGCATGGCGCTTGTCGCTGCCGATGCCCAGCGCCACCAGCTTGCCGGTCTTCACGTGCGGCAGCGCGACGTGGATCGGCAGGAACATGGCTTCGACCTGTCCGCCCAGGAGGTCGGTCACCGCTTGCGCCGTGCCGCGGTAGGGGATGTGGGTGAGGTACACGCCGGCGGTCTGCTTGAACAGCTCCATCGACATGTGGTGCGGCGTGCCGACGCCCGGGCTGGCGTAGTTGATGCGGCCCGGCTTGGCCTTGGCGGCCGCGACCAGCTCGCGGGCGGTCGCGAAGCCGGTGGCCGGGTGCGTCACCAGGATCAGCTGCCCCCAGCTGGTCAGCGACACCGGGACCAGGTCCTTCACCGGGTCGAAGGGCAGCTGCGGGTACAGGCCCTTGTTCATGACCAGCGTGTTCACGCTGACCAGCAGCGTGTTGCCGTCGGCCGGCGCGCGCACCACGGCCTCGGTGCCGATGTTGCCGGACGCCCCGGCGCGGTTTTCCACCACCACCGGCCGGTTCAGGCGCTGCCCGAGCCGGGGCCCGACGGTGCGGGCGACGATGTCGATGCCGGTGCCCGGCGTGAACGGAACGATGAGCTTGAGCGGCACGCCGGCGGCCTGCGGCGCCTGGGCCTGGGCCTGGGCGCCCAGGCTGAGCAGTGTGAAGGCGGCTGCGGCCGCACGCATGAGCAGGTTCATTGATGCGCAGGCTTGCGAGTTGGCATGCTAACGAGTATGGAAGCGGCCCCGCAGGTGCACAATCCTCGCATACCCGCAACCTGAAATCCACCCGTGGCCGCACCGCAGAAGATCCCCGCCAGCCTGTCGCGGCTCTACGCCCGCCCTGGCTTCCTGTTGCGCCGGGCGCACCAGATCTCGGCGGCGGTGTTCGAGGACGCCTGCCGCGACCTGGGCCTCACCCCCGCCCAGTTCGGCGTGCTGACCGTGCTGCAGGCGCATCCTGGCATGGGGCAGTCCAGCCTGGCGCGGGCGCTGGGTTTCGACAAGGTCACCGTGCTGCGGGTGCTGCGCGGGCTGCAGGCCCGCGGGCTGGTGACGCGCTGCCCCGCCGAGGAGAACCGGCGCAACGTGTCGGTGTCGCTCACCGCCGACGGTGAACTGCTGCTGCAGCAGGCGCAAAAGCCCGCCGAGAAGGCCTACAAGCGGCTGATGGCGCCGCTGGACAAGCAGCAGCAGGAGCAGCTGCTGGAACTGCTGCAGCTGCTCACGGGCGAACTGGAGGAAGAGGCGCGCGCCGCCTTCGTGCCCCCGGCCGCGCCAGCCCAGCGTCAGGTGGCCTGAGCCCCCCGCGTTATGCTCGGCAGATGCCGAATCCGTCCCTCCATCCCCTGCCCTTGCGCCGCCTCTTCCTGGCCGGCCTGTTCACCCTGGCGACCGGCCTGGCCCAGGCGCAGTCGGCCACGCCGATCCGCATCCTGGTCGGTTTCCCGCCCGGCGGCGGCACCGACGCCATCGCCCGCGCGCTGGCCGACAAGCTGAAGGACCAGCTCGGCGCGCCGGTGGTCGTGGAAAACCGCGCCGGCGCCGGCGGCCAGATCGCCGCGCAGGCGCTCAAGGCCTCCGCGCCCGACGGCCACACCTTCTTCCTGAGCCACGACCACTCGATCTCGATCCTGCCGCTGGTGACGAAGAACCCGGGCTTCGACCCGGCGGTGGACTTCGTGCCGGTGGCCGGCTTCGCCACCTTCGCCAATGCGCTGGCGGTCTCGGGCGGCACGCCGGCGAAGTCCGTGGCCGAATACGTGCGCTTCGTGCAGCAGAACGGCGGCAAGGACACCATCGGCATCCCGGCGCCTGCCTCCATCCCCGAATTCATGGTCGGCATGATCGGCAGCAAGTACAAGCTGGACGTGCAGGCCGCGCCCTACCGCGGCAGCGCGCCGATGATGGCCGACATGCTGGGCAACCAGATCAAGGCCGGCGTCGCGTCGATCCCGGACTTCATCGAGAACCACAAGGCCGGCAAGCTGCGCGTGGTGGCGGTGATCGGCGACAAGCGCCAGGCGATCCTGCCGGACGTGCCGACCTTCGCGGAACTGGGCATCGCCGGACTGGAGGAACTGCCTTACTACGGGTTGTTCGCGCCGGCCGGCACGCCGCCGGCGGTGATCGAGCAGTTCAACCAGGCGCTGGCGCGGGTGGTCGCCATGCCGGACGTGCGCGAGCGGCTCACGGCAATGGGTTTGACGGTGGCGTTCCAGCCGCAGGCGGCGTTCGCCAGCCGGGTGCGAGGGTATACGCAGAGCTGGGATCGGATCATCAAGGCGAGCGGGTTTCAGCCGAAGTAGGTTTTCGTCTTTGCTTGCTTCAGGGGGCGGCCTTTCGGCCGCCTTTTGTTTTGCCGCTGTGAGCGACAGGGCGGCTGCAAATCCGCGTGCCGGTGGGCTGGGGCGCGCTGGGAGGGTGTCCCCTCGCGCTGCGCGCTACGGGGCAGACCTGCGATGTCCGGGCGGGCGGGCCCGCGGCTGAACTCACTGCGTGTTTGACTGCTGCGCAGCCAAACACTCCGTTCAACCAGCATCCGCGAGTCAGAGACGTACGCCTGG
>JALHLO010000149.1 GCA_022844525.1 Ramlibacter sp. | reverse complement strand
ATCCTGGCCGCGCGCACGCTGATCGAGAAGGAGCCCGACTACACCTTCGTCACCGCCCGCCTGCTGCTGCACACGATCTTCAAGGAAGTGGTGGGCCGCGAAGTGGCGCCGGCCGAGCGCGCCGAAGCCTACGCCGACAACTTCCCCCTGTTCATCAGGAAGGGCGTGGACAACGAGCTGCTCGACGAGAGGCTGCTGCAGTACGACCTGAAACGCCTGGGCGCCGCGCTCAAGGCCGAGCGCGACCTGCAGTTCGACTACCTGGGCCTGCAGACCCTGTACGACCGCTACTTCCTGCACGTGCGCAAGACCCGCATCGAGCTGCCGCAGGCCTTCTTCATGCGCGTGGCCATGGGCCTGGCGCTGAACGAGATCGACCGCGAGGCGCGCGCCATCGAGTTCTACGAGGTGCTCTCCAGCTTCGACTTCATGTCGTCCACGCCGACGCTGTTCAACGCCGGCTCGCTGCGCTCGCAGCTGTCCTCCTGCTACCTGACCACGGTGCCGGACGACCTGGACGGCATCTACGAGTCGATCAAGGAAAACGCCCTGCTGTCCAAGTTCGCCGGCGGCCTGGGCAATGACTGGACCCGCGTGCGGGCCCTGGGCTCCCACATCAAGGGCACCAACGGGGAATCGCAGGGCGTCGTCCCCTTCCTGAAGGTGGTCAACGACACGGCCGTGGCCGTCAACCAGGGCGGCAAGCGCAAGGGCGCCGTCTGCGCCTACCTGGAGTCCTGGCACCTGGACGTGGAAGAGTTCCTGGAGCTGCGCAAGAACACCGGCGACGACCGCCGCCGCACCCACGACATGAACACGGCCAACTGGATCCCGGACCTGTTCATGCGCCGGGTGATGGAAAAGGGCGAGTGGACCCTGTTCTCCCCGTCCAACGTGCCCGACCTGCACGACAAGTTCGGCGCCGAGTTCGAGAAGGCCTACCTGGCCTACGAGGAAAAGGCCAGGCGCGGCGAGATCAAGCCGAGCAAGACGATTCCCGCCAGCGACCTGTGGCGCAAGATGCTCTCGATGCTGTTCGAGACCGGCCATCCCTGGATCACCTTCAAGGACGCCTGCAACGTGCGCTCGCCCCAGCAGCATGCCGGCGTGGTGCACTCGTCCAACCTGTGCACCGAGATCACGCTGAACACCTCGGACACCGAGACGGCGGTCTGCAACCTCGGTTCCGTCAACCTGCTGCAGCACCTGAAGGACGGCAAGGTCGACCAGGAAAAGCTCAAGCGGACGATCACCACCGCGATGCGGATGCTCGACAACGTGATCGACATCAACTACTACGCCGTCAAGAAGGCCCGCGACTCCAACATGCGCCACCGCCCGGTCGGCCTGGGCGTCATGGGCTTCCAGGACGCGCTGTACGAACTGCGCATCCCCTACGCCAGCAAGGAGGCCGTCCAGTTCGCCGACGAGTCCATGGAGGCGGTCTGCTACCACGCCTACTGGGCTTCGACCGAGCTGGCCCGCGAGCGCGGCAAGTACTCCAGCTACAAGGGCTCGCTGTGGGACCAGGGCGTGCTGCCGCTGGACACGCTGGACCTGCTGGCCCGCCAGCGCGGCGAACAGTACGTGGACGTGGACCGCTCCGCCACCCTGGACTGGGACGCCCTGCGCCGCAAGATCGCCGCCGACGGCATGCGCAACAGCAACTGCGTGGCGATCGCCCCGACCGCGACCATCTCCAACATCATCGGCGTGGACGCCTCGATCGAGCCCTGCTTCGGCAACCTGTCGGTCAAGTCGAACCTGTCCGGCGAGTTCACGGTGATCAACCACTACCTGGTGCGCGACCTCAAGCGCCTGGGCCTGTGGGACGACGTGATGGTCATGGACCTCAAGCACTTCGACGGTTCGCTGCGCCCGATCGACCGGGTGCCGCAGGAGGTCAAGGCGCTCTACGCCACCGCCTTCGAGGTCGAGCCGGTCTGGCTGGTGGAAGCCGCGGCGCGCCGGCAGAAGTGGATCGACCAGGCGCAGTCGCTGAACATCTACATGGCGGGCGCTTCCGGCAAGAAGCTGGACGAGACCTACAAGCTCGCCTGGCTGCGCGGCCTGAAGACCACCTATTACCTGCGCACCAGCAGCGCGACGCAGGCCGAGAAGTCGACCATCCAGTCCGGCCGCCTGAACGCGGTGAGCAACGGCGCCGGGGGAATGAGCGCGCTGGAAGCGGCGGCGGCGGCGGCGCGCGCGCAGATCGATGCTGCGACGCAACCCGGCGCGACACCGGCGACCGACATCAGGTTCTGCGGCGTCGACGACCCGACCTGCGAAGCGTGCCAGTGACGCGCGAACGCGCGCAGCACGAACGAAATGAAAGAGGTATCGGCGTTCTCCGACAGATCGCCGATGCAATCAAGCAACAAAATGCGAGCCGGATGTGAACGGACACTTTGATTCCCACATCCGGGCTCGCATAATCCGAGCACTGGAACACCTATGTTGACCTGGGACGACGAAGTCACGCCCACACCGTCAAAGCCCGTGAGCAGCGGTTTAGCCACCAACCGCGAGGCGATGCATTCACCGCTCGCGGCCGCGCTCCCCGTTCCGCAACCCGCATTGCGCACCCTGGACGACGGCGCCGTCGCTCCGGCGATCGCCACGCGCCCCGCGCCCGCCGTTTCCGCGCAACCCGCCAGCGCCCGCCGCGTGCAGGCCGCCGACAAGCGCATCATCAACGGCCAGACCGACGTCAACCAGCTCGTCCCCTTCAAGTACAAGTGGGCCTGGGAGAAGTACCTGTCCACCTGCGCCAACCACTGGATGCCGCAGGAAATCAACATGAACCGCGACATCGCCACCTGGAAGGACCCCAACGGGCTTTCCGAGGACGAGCGCCGGATCATCAAGCGCAACCTCGGCTTCTTCGTCACCGCCGACTCGCTGGCCGCCAACAACATCGTGCTGGGCACCTACCGCCACATCACGGCGCCGGAAGCCCGCCAGTTCCTGCTGCGCCAGGCCTTCGAGGAGGCGATCCACACCCACGCCTACCAGTACATCGTGGAGTCGCTGGGCCTGGACGAGGCCGAGATCTTCAATGCCTACCATGAGGTGCAGTCGATCCGGGACAAGGACGAGTTCCTGATCCCCTTCATCGACGCGATCATGGATCCCAACTTCCGCACCGGCACGCCGGAGAACGACCAGACGCTCCTGAAGAGCCTGATCGTCTTCGCCTGCCTGATGGAAGGCCTGTTCTTCTATGTCGGCTTCACCCAGATCCTGGCGCTGGGCCGGCAGAACAAGATGACTGGCGCCGCCGAGCAGTACCAGTACATCCTGCGCGACGAGTCGATGCACTGCAACTTCGGCATCGACCTGATCAACACCATCAAGCTCGAGAACCCGCACCTGTGGACCTCCGAATTCAAGTCGGAGATCAAGGGCCTGTTCCAGAAAGCTGTCGAACTCGAGTACCGCTACGCCGAGGACACCATGCCCCGCGGCGTGCTGGGACTCAACGCCTCCATGTTCAAGGGCTACCTGCGCTACATCGCCAACCGGCGCGCCACGCAGATCGGCCTGGAAGCGCTTTTCCCGAACGAGGAAAACCCCTTCCCCTGGATGAGCGAGATGATTGACCTGAAGAAAGAGCGCAATTTCTTTGAGACCCGCGTGATCGAATACCAGACGGGTGGAGCTCTTTCCTGGGATTGACGGCAACTGCGAATGGTTCGGACAGGGCCCGCACGCACCACGGCACGAAGAGGCCGGGGCGTGGGGGCGATGGTGTTCGTGGGGCTGGGCCGAGTGCCCAACCGCACGGATCGCTTCGCGCTACCAACAATGCGCGGAGTGTTGATTGGTTGATGTTTTGATCAACTTGAACAGGAGATAGTGACATGGCAACTGCGAAAAAATCGGCCGCGAAGAAGACCACGGCCCGTAAGTCTGCGGCGAAGAAGACGACGGCGAAGAAGAGCGCCGCCAAGCGCCCGGCCGCCAAGAAGACGGCAGCCAAGCGCCCGGCCGCCAAGAAGGCCGCCGCGAAGCGTCCGGCCGCGAAGAAGGCGGCTGCGAAGCGTCCGGCGGCGAAGAAGGCCGCCGCGAAGCGCCCGGCTGCGAAGAAGGCGGCGAAGAAGACCACCGCCAAGAAGGCAACTGCGAAGAAGAGCACCGCCCGCAAGGCGACTGCGAAGAAGAGCACCGCCAAGAAGGCCGCCAAGAAGTCCTCCGGCGCGAAGAAGGCTGCGAAAGCGCCGGCTGCGAAACGCGCTGCCAAGGCGCCGGCTGCGAAGTCCAACGGCGGTTCTGCGTCTGCGGCCCCCGCGCCTGCAGCCCAGACCACGCTGAACCCGCAGGCCGCCTGGCCTTTTCCGACCGCGGCGAAGCCGTAAGGCGGATCACGGGAAAAACGCCTGGCGTTTTTCCCGTGGATGCCGGGTCCGATCCAAACCCGCGGCTGGTCCGCGGGTTTTTTCATTTCCGCGGCGGCTGATCCGCGGGTCTTTTTCCGGCCCCGCATACTCGGCGGGGTGAGCCAGCCAGACCTTTTCGGCGCGCCGCCGCCCGCCCTGCCGCCCGGCATGCGCTACCAGGAGGAGTTCCTGCCGCGTGACGAAGAAGCGGCGCTGATCGCCCTCATCGAGCGCCTGCCGCTGGCGAACATGAAGTACCAGCAGTACGAGGCGCTGCGCCGCGTGGTGAGCTACGGCGGCCAGTACGACTTCACCCGCCAGCGGCTGAACGAGGCCGAGCCCCTGCCGGCCTGGCTGGCCCCGCTGCGCGCGCGCGCCGGCGCCTGGGCCGGCATCGCGCCGGAAGCCTTCACGCAGGCGCTGGTGGCCGAATACCAGCCGGGCACCCCGCTCGGATGGCATCGCGACGTGCCGGATTTCGAGGACATCGTGGGCGTGTCGCTGGGCAACGAGGCGGTGATGCGTTTCCGGCCCTATCCGCACGAGAAGGGACGGCGCGAGGGCGTGCTGAAGCTGGTCGTGCCGCCGCGGTCGGTCTACCTGCTGCGCGGGCCGGCGCGGTGGGCCTGGCAGCACAGCGTGGCGCCGACGAAGGGGTTGCGGTATTCGATCACCTTGCGGACCGCGCGTTCGTAGGCGGGGTGTCCACGGGCGGCGCGGTGGCTCCAGGTCGTGGTGAGCGCGCGCAGCGCCGAACCGCGACGATGCGGCCTCACCTTTCTTCCGCCGCCAACTGCATCCGCCGCCGCAGGCGCGCCGCTTCCTCCACCGCCCCCGCCTTCTCCGCCCGCATCGCCTGCGCGCCCAGCCAGGCCATCACGGCGCGCCGCCAGCCCTGCTCCGAGGACGTGTCGGTGGCGACCTGCAGCACCTCGGGATCGGCCTTCTCCATGCGCAGCAGCACCGCCGCGGCGATCACGCTCGGCAGCGGATCCTTGATCTTCTTGAGCGCCCCGGCGCCGCCCTCGCCGTTCGCGATCGGCCGATAGTGCTCCGGCAGCAGCCTGGCCTGCTCGGGGGTCGCCTGGCCGGCCAGGAAGTCGGCGTAGGCGCGCTCGCTGTCGGTGGCGTCGCGCCGCAGCGGCTCGAAGCCGGTGCAGGGCGAGAAGTCCAGGCTGGCCACCTGCACGGCGCAGCGCGTGAGCTCCGCCCGCGCCACCAGCCCGGGCTGCGCGGTGCTCGCCACCTCGCTGCGAAAGCGCGTGAATTCGGAAGTGGCGACGCGGTCGCGGCCCGACAGGTAGGCCCGCTCGTAGCGGTCCTGCGCGCCGTCGGCATTCACCAGCCAGTCGGGCTGGCGCGGCTTGTTGCCGCAGGCAGCCAGCAGCAGCACGGCAAGGATGGTGAGCGCCCTTTTCATGGCACCTCGATCTTTCGGTCCTTGGCGAAGGGCCACTTGCGGTTCAGGTCGTTGATCAGGTCCTCGATCTTGCGCAGGTTGGCTTCCACGTCGCCGCGCAGGCTGCCCAGGTCCTGGGTCGCCTTGTTCACGTTGCCGGCCACGCCCTCGGCCTCCTTGAGCACCGCGTCCACGCGCTGCAGGCTGCCGCGGGCATCCGTGAGCAGCACGCGCAGCTGCTGCATGCTGGCCTGGGCGTCGTCGGCGATCCCGTTGGGGCCGAACACGCGCTGGTCGGCGTTGGTCACCAGCCGGTTGCCGTTGCCGGCGAGCTTCTGGATCTCGGCCATCGCCGCGTTCGCCCGCTCGACCGCCGCCACCAGCTTGCGCGCATCCTGCTCGTTGCCGAAGATCGCGTGCAGCGCCCCTTGCCGGCTCTGCAGCTTCTGGGTGAAGGTCTGCAGGTTGGCCATCGAGCGATTGAGCTCCGAGTTGGACGCGGTGATCTGGTTCAGGTTGTCCAGCACGTCCTTGGCCGCGCCGATCACGCGCCCCACTTCCTCGTTGAAGTCCCCGCGCAGCACCGGGCGCTCGGCGTCGTCGGGCAGCGGCGGGTCGGTCAGCACGCCGCTGTACGCGCGCAGCTGGGCGCCGCCGAAGATCGGCTTGATCAGCGTGAACACGCTGGAGGTGCGCAGCCACTTGGCGTCCTTCTCGATCACGTCGATCTCGATGCGCACGTTGCCGCGCTCGCCCAGCGACACCTTCCGCACGGTGCCGATCGGAAAGCCGGAGAACATCAGGTCCATGCCGGCCACCACGCCCTCGGCGTTGTCCGCCACCAGGATCAGCTGCTGCTTGGGCTCGAAGTAGCCGCGCGCGCGCAGCAGGAACAGCAGCGAGGCGACGATCAGCGCCACCGTGAACGCGAGCAGCAGCGTCGCCTTCAGCTCCAGGTGCTTCACCGGCACGGCCTTGGCCGCCGGCTCGGATTTCTGGACCGGCGTTTCCGGCTGCGGCGGCGCGGTGGGGGGCGGTGCGGTCGGGCGCTTGGGCGGTTCGGCCATGGTCAGATGTAGTTCCCCACCAGCGACACCGCCTCCAGGATCAGCAGGACGCCGAACATGCGCACCAGGCCCTGCAGCGCCGCGCTCTCGCGCGAGCCGTCGTCCTCGATGTTGTTCAGCCCGGAGGCCATCGGGATCACCGAGACGGCGATGGCGAAGAACAGGGTCTTGAGCGCGAAGATGAAGGTGAACATGGGCTCGAACACGCGGCCGGCCATGTGGGTGTAGGCATCCATGCCGGCCGAGGTGAAGCCGTACACGCCGAAATAGGCCAGGAAGCCGGCGACCACGCAGCTGAGCGCGGCCAGCGTGATGCACGAGAAGATGCCCGCGATCAGGCGCGGCAGCACCTCCACGGCGATCGGGTCCAGGCGCTGGCGCCGCAGGTTGCGGAAGTGGCCGATGCGCCGCATCTCCACCAGGGCGGCGCCGCTGGGGATGGTGCAGCGCAGGGCGACGAACAGCGCCGCCACGAGCGGGATCAGCTCCACCACCAGCACCCGCACCACCATCTCCAGCGCGTACTGGGACAGTCCGTAGCTGGCGGAGGTGACGATCACGATGCGGGTGATGATCAGCGTGAACAGGGCGATCAGCACCGTGAACCAGCCGAGAATGGGGAAGGTGTCGATGTAGACGTGCTTGGCCAGGTTGTAGCGGGTCTGCGGGCCGTAGCTGCCCGGCGACAGCGCGCGCACCACCATCACCGAGCCGAAGAAGGTGATGCGGGCCCACGCCGCGGCCCAGCGGACGGGCGCCAGGCTGGTTCGCCCGACCCTGCGGTACCACGTCGACAGATGCACCATAGACGGCGATGGTAATGGGTGCGGATGGGCCGGACTCGTAAGGCAGCGCCTACAGTTGAGCCTGCCCGGCATTGGCCGGGCGCGGAAAGGATGCAGGCATGAGCGCTTTCGATTGCGACCTGTTCGTCATCGGCGGGGGCAGCGGCGGGGTGCGGGCGGCGCGGATGGCCGGCCAGCGGGGTGCGCGCGTGATGCTCGCCGAGGCGGCAGCCTTGGGGGGCACCTGCGTGAACGTCGGCTGCATCCCGAAGAAGCTTTACAGCTACGCGGCGCAGTTCGCCCAGGAGTTCGAGGACGCCGCGGGCTTCGGCTGGGACCTGCAGCCGGCCCGCTTCGACTGGCGGCGGCTGAAGAAGAACCGCGCGCACGAGATCGCCCGGCTCAATGGCGTGTACGAGCACCTGCTGCGCACGGCCGGCGTCGACCTGGTGCGGGGCTGGGCGACGCTGTGCGATCCGCACACGGTGCAGGTGGCAACCGCCGACGGCGCGCGGCGCTGGCGCGCCCGCCACATCCTGGTCGCCACCGGCGGCACGCCCTCGGTGCCGCACATCGCCGGCAAGGAGCATGTGCTCACCTCCGACAGCATGTTCGACCTGGATCCCTTCCCGGGCCGGCTGGTGGTGGTGGGCGGCGGCTACATCGCCTGCGAATTCGCCTCGATCTTCCGCGGGCTGGGCGCGGCCGTGACGCAGCTCTACCGCGGCGAGCAGGTCCTGCGCGGTTTCGACGACGACGTGCGGCACTTCCTGGCCCAGGAGGTCCGCAAGCATGGCGTGGACCTGCGCCTGCGCAGCGACGTCGCCGCGATCGGGCGGCAGGGCGAGGCGCTGGCCGTGACGCTCGCCGACGGCGAGGTGCTGCCGGCGGACTGCGTGCTCTATGCGACCGGCCGCGTGCCCAACGTCGCCGGCCTGGGCCTGGACGCGGCCGGCGTGCGCCTGTCGCCGCACGGCGGCATCGTGGTGGACGAACACTACCGGTCCACGGCCCCGTCGGTCTTCGCGGTGGGCGACGTGACCGCGCGCCTGCAGCTCACGCCGGTGGCGCTGGCCGAAGCCATGGTGGTGGTCGACCAGCTGTTCGGCAAGCGCGAGCGGGCCATGAGCTACGACTTCGTCCCGACCGCCGTCTTCACCCATCCCGGCATCGGCACCGTCGGCCTGACCGAGGCGGAGGCCCGCGCGCGGCACGGCGAGGTGCGCATCTTCCGCTCGGAGTTCCGCGCGCTCAAGCACACCTTGAGCGGCAACCCGGAGCGCACCTTGATGAAGCTGGTGGTGGACGCGGCCACGGACCGCGTGGTCGGCCTGCACATGGTGGGCCAGGACGCCGGCGAGATCGTCCAGGGTTTCGCGGTCGCGATGAAGGCGGGCGCCACCAAGGCGGTGTTCGACAGCACGATCGGCATCCACCCGACCGCGGCGGAGGAGTTCGTGACCATGCGCGAGCCGGTCGGCATGTGAAGCCCTAGGGACGCGCTTGACCCCTGCTGTGACAACTTCACGCAGGTGGCGACTGGTAAGAATCGGACTACGTCCTTTACACGCCCTTAGCCGACAAACCGCCTGCCTCAGGCGTTCAATACCGCATGAGCGCGAGCAACAGAAATACCGGCGGACAGGGCTCCCGTCGGCTCAGCCATGGTCTGGCAGCCCTTGCCTTCGCCTGGGGCGGCGGCGCCTTCGCGCAGGAGGTGGTGGCCGTTCCGGCCGCGCACCTGCACCACGCGGAGGGCTCGGTGGCCTATGCACCGCAGGGCGACAAGGAGTGGCACGACGTGCAGCCGCGCCGCCTGCTCAAGCGCGGCGACCGCCTGTGGATCGACCGCGGTTCGCGCGCCGAAGTGCAGGCCGGCGGCCATGCGCTGCGGCTCAACGGCGAAACCCAGCTGGTGCTGGAGAACGTGGGCGAGACGGCCACGCAGCTGAGCCTGACGCAAGGCAGCGTGGTGGCGACCGTGACCCGCCTCCATCCGGGCGACAGCTTCGAGCTCGGCACGCCCAACCTCGCGTTCCGCGCCCGCCAGCCGGGCGACTACCGCATCGACGTGGACACCAGGCAGGGCGTCACGCGCGTGGTGGTGCTCTCCGGCTCCGCTGTGGTCTACGGCGCGCAGGGCGAGGCGCTGGAAGTGCGCAACGGCCAGCGCGTGACGTTCAAGGAGCGCAGCCTCACACGCGTGCAGCAGGCGGCCTTCGCCGCCACCGACGACTTCGACCGCTGGGCCGGCGCGCGCCGCCGCGGCGAACCGACGGTCAGCATGCCCAACGTGGCTTCCGCGTCGCCCGCCGCACCCGCGCCGCACACGGGGCTGGTGAACAAGGGCCGCGACATCGTGATCGCCGGCCCCGCGTCCG
>JALHLO010000148.1 GCA_022844525.1 Ramlibacter sp. | reverse complement strand
TTGAAGCTCAGGGTCGGGCCCAGGTGGTTGCCCTCGGACGTGTGGTTGTAGACCACGTCCAGGATCACTTCCAGCCCCGCGCCGTGCAGCGCCTTGACCATCTCCTTGAACTCGCGCACCGCGCCCACCGCGTCGCCGCGGCGGAACGCGGCGCTGTAGCGCAGTTCGGGCGCGAAGAAGTTCAGCGTGGAGTAGCCCCAGTAGTTGGTCAGGCCCTTGTCCAGCAGGAAGGGATCGTCCAGGTGCGCATGCACCGGCATCAGCTCGATGGCCGTGACACCCAGCTCCTTCAGGTAGCCCAGCATCGCCGGGTGTGCCAGGCCCGCGTAGGTGCCGCGCAGTTCCTCGGGCACGTCCGGGTGCAGCATGGTGAGGCCCTTGGCGTGGGTCTCGTAGATCACCGTCTCGTGCAGCGGCCGGTTGGGCGGCCGGTCGCCGGACCAGTCGAAGGTGGGGTCGGTCACCACCGCCAGCGGCACGCCGCGCTGGTCGGACTCCAGCATCGCGTAGTCCTCGCGCTCGCCGCCCACCTCGTACGCGAACACGCCGCGCTCGAAGTTCTCCAACCCGTCGAGTGCCTTGGCGTAGGGATCGAGCAGGACCACGTTCGGGTTGAAGCGCAAGCCGCGGTCCGGTTCGTAGGGACCGTGCACGCGCCAGCCATAGCGCTGGCCGGGCTGCACGCCCGGCAGGTAGCCGTGCCAGACGAAGGCGGTCTGCTCGCGCAGCGGCACGCGCGTCTCCTTGCCCTGCGCGTCGAACAGGCACAGCTCCACGCGGGTGGCGTTTTCGGAATAGAGGGCGAAGTTGGTGCCCTGGCCGTCCCAGGTGGCGCCCAGCGGATGGGGGTCGCCCGGCTGCACGGCAACCGGCGTGGCTTGCGCCTTCGTGTTCATGCGAGGAAGACCGGGCCTTCGACGCGGGCGCCGGGGGCGATGCCGCGCTCGGCGAACCATCCCTGGTTCACCTCCAGCACGAAGCGCACCGGGTGCTCGGACGATTCCGCTTCGAGGTCGTGGGGTTCCAGGTCGGCGATCTTGAGGATGGTGCCGTCCTCCTGCAGGAAGGCGATGGACAGCGGCAGGGGCGTGTCCTTCATCCAGAACTTCTGCACCGCACAGCTGTCGCACATGAAGAGCATGCCCTCGTCCGGCGGCAGCTCGCGCCGGTGCATCAGCCCCATGGCGCGCTCCTCGTCGCTGCGCGCGACATAGACCTGGATCGGGTGGCCACTGGCGGAAAGCTGCACGCGGGGAAGGTTCATGGGCAGGATCGTCGCGCCACCGCGCAGCCTGGGCCGTAGGACAGCGCCACCGGCTGCGCGGCGGCAGGCCGCCGGGCCCGTTGTAGGATCGCCCGTGCCCACGCCCGCAGTCCCCTCCACCTCCCCCGCCCCCGACGCCGCGGCCGCCACCCGCGCCGCCGTCGTCCTGCTGGCCCTGGCCAGCTTCTTCAGCGGCGCCGCCCTGCGCATCTGCGACGGCCTGCTGCCGCGCCTGGCCGCCGACTTCGCCATCACGCCCGGCGCCGCCGGCCGGGTCGTCCTGAGCTTCGCGGTGGCCTACGGCGTGGCGCAGCTGCTGTTCGGCCCGCTGGGCGACCGCTACGGCAAGGCGCGCGTGATGTGCGCGGCGCTGTTCGCCTGCGCCGTCGCCTCGCTGGCCTGCGCGCTGGCGCCGGATTTCGACGCGCTCGTGGGGCTGCGGGTGTTCTGGGGCATGGCGGCCGCCGGCGTGATCCCGCTGGCGATCGCCTGGATCGGCGATGCGGTCCACTACGAGCAGCGCCAGGCGACGCTGGCCCGCCTGCTGATGGGGACCTTGTCGGGCATGACCGCGGGTCAGCTCGCGGGCGGCCTGTTCGCGGACTCCGCCCTGGGCTGGCGCGGCGCCTTCGGCGCGATGTGCGCCGGCTACGTCGTGGTGGCGGTGCTGCTGCTGGTGCGGCTGCGCAGCATCGCGTCGGCGCCTCCCGTGCAAGGCAAGGGACGCTTCGCCTTCGTCTCCCAGTTCGGCGCGGTGCTGGCCGTGCCCTGGGCCCGGGTGGTGATGGCGGCCGTGTTCGCCGAAGGCGTGTTCCTGCTGGGCCCGCTGGCCTTCCTGCCTTCCTACCTCCACCAGCGCTTCGGCCTGGCGCTGTCCACGGCCTCGGCACTGATCGCGCTCTACGCGCTGGGTGGCCTGCTCTACGCGCTGATCGCCGCGCACGTCGTGCGGCGGCTGGGCGAGCGGCGCATGGTGCTGGCCGGCGGCATCCTCGCGGGCCTGGGATTCCTCGCGTGGTACGCGTCGCCCGTGGCGTGGGTGGCGGCGCCGGTGGCCCTGGCGGTCGGCTTCGGCACCTACCTGTTCCACAACACGCTGCAGACCAACGCGACGCAGATGGCCCCCGCCATGCGCGGCACCGGCATGGCGCTGTTCGCCTTCAGCCTGTTCAACGGCCAGGCCATCGGCGTCTCGCTGGCCGGACTGGCCTACGACCACGGGGGCGCGCTGCCGCTGCTGGTGGTGCCGGCGGTGGCCCTGCCCCTGACCGGCTGGGCCTTCGCGCGCGCCCTGCAGCGGCGCGCGCAGGCTTGACGTACGCTAGCGGATTCCCGAGGAGGCCAGACATGCAGGCAGCGTTCTATACCCGGCAAGGGGCGGCAGGCGAAGTCCTGGCGGTGGGCGAGCAGCCCACGCCGCAGCCCGGCCCCGGCGAGGTGCGGGTGCGGCTGCGCACCTCGGGCGTGAACCCTTCCGACTACAAGACCCGCCGCGGCGGGCCGGGACGGCCGCCGCTGGCCTGGCCGCTGGTGATCCCGCACAGCGACGGCGCCGGCACCATCGACGCCGTCGGCGAAGGCGTGCCGGCGAGCCGGGTGGGGGAACGCGTGTGGATCTGGAACGGCCAGTGGAACCGCCCCTTCGGCACCGCCGCGCAATTCATCGCCCTGCCCTCGGCGCTGGCCGTGAAGATGCCCGATGCGCTGGGCGACGCCGAAGCGGCCTGCCTGGGCATCCCGGCCTTCACCGCCTGGCAGGCCGTGCGCCAGGCCCGCATCGCCCCCGGCATGAACGTGCTGGTGGCGGGCGGCGCCGGTTCGGTGGGCCACTACGCGATCCAGCTGGCCAAGCGCAAGGGAGCGACGGTCCTCACCACCGTCAGCACGGAGACCAAGGCGGAACACGCGCGCCGGGCCGGCGCCGACCATGTGATCCGCTACCGCAGCGAGGACGTCGGCGCCCGCGTCAAGGCCCTCACCGGCGGGCGCGGCGTGGACGCGGTGATCGAGATGGACCTCACCGCCAATGCGGGCCTGTACCCCGCCTGCGTGCGGCCCGGCGCCACCATCGCCGTCTACGGCATGGGCGCCATGGAGGCGAACCTGCCGACGTACTGGTTCATGCGCAACCGCATCACGCTCACCTTCGTGTTCATCTACGAGATCGGCGCGGAGGACCGCGCCGCCGGCCTGCGCGAACTCGACGCCCTGCTGCGCGAAGGCGCGCTGCAGCACACCGTCGGACTGCGCCTGCCGCTGGCCGAGGCCGCCCGCGCGCACGAACTGGTGGAGCAGGGCGCCTCGATCGGCAACGTCGTGCTCGACATTCCCTGAAGGAGGAGACATGGACCTGCAACTGCATGGCCAGCACGTGCTGGTGACCGGCGGCAGCCGCGGCATCGGCCTGGCCTGCGCGCGCGAATTCCTGCGCGAGGGCTGCCGGGTGACGCTGGTCGGGCGCGATGCGGCCCGCATGGAGCAGGCCTGCGCTGGCCTGGGCGCCGGCGAGGCCGTGCGCGGCTTGTGCGCCGACCTCACGGACCCGGCGGCCGCCCTGCTCGCCGTCGACGCCGCCGAAGCGGGGCACGGCCCGATCGACGTGCTGGTCAACTCCGCCGGCGCCGCGAAGCGCACGCCCTTCGCCGAGCTCGAGCCGCAGGCCTGGCACGACGCCATGCAGTCCAAGTTCTTCACCTACGTGCACGTGATGGACCCGGTGGTCCGGCGCATGGGCGCGCGCGGCCGCGGCGCGATCGTGAACGTGGTCGGCATGGGCGGCAAGGTCGCGTCGCCGACCCACCTGCCGGGCGGGTCCGCCAACGCGGCGCTGATGCTGGCGAGCGCCGGCCTGGCGGCGGCCTGGGGTCCGCGCGGCGTGCGGGTGAACGCGGTGAACCCGACGCTGACGCTCACCGACCGGCTGGCCGAGGGCCTGGCCGCCGATGCGCGCTTGCGCAACAGCACGCCCGACGAGGTGCGCAGGCAGGCGGAGCAGAAGATGCCGCTGGGGCGGCTGGCGAGCCCCGAGGAGGTCGCGGCGCTGGTGGTGTTCCTCGCCTCGCCGCGCGCGTCCTATGTCTCGGGCGCGGTCGTGTCCGTGGACGGGGCGAACAGCCCGATGGTCGTCTAGGTCCGGCGCTAGTGCGCGACCGTGGGGCGGTCGCCGATCAGCTGGTCGAGCGTGGCCATCAGCGCATCCGGGTCGACCGGCGACACCATGTAGGCGTTGCCGCCCGTCCGCATGCCCTGCTGCTGGTCCGACTCGCTCACGAACATCGCCGAGACGTACACGACCGGCAGGTCGGCCGTCGTCGCCTTGCTGCGCACCAGCCGGCACACCTCGAAGCCGAGCAGGTCGGGCAGGTTGACGTCGAGCACGACGGCGGAGACGAATTCCACCAGCTCCAGCGCTTCCGCGCCCGCCGCCGCTTCCACCACGTTGAAGCCCGCCGCCTTGAGATTGCGCGCGGTCGAGTACCGCGTGGCCGGGTTGTCGTCCACCACCAGCACGCTGTGTTGAGTCCGGTCGATCATCGGAAAAACCTGCGAGTTCGGGGAGGAACGGCAGAGTGTAATCCTGGCGTCCCCGGGGCGATAGCGGCGAGAAATCGGTGGTTGGCTTATGCTTCCTTGCGCCATGCACCTCGTGCAACTGCTCCTGCCCCTCTACACCCACGATGGCAGCCGCGTCCCGCAGGCGGTGTTCGGCGCCGTCCGGCAGGAGCTGCTGGACCGGTTCGGCGGCCTCACCGCCTACAGCCGCGCACCGGCCAAGGGCGTGTGGGACGATGCCGGCTCGGTCGAGCACGACGACATCGTCGTCTACGAAGTCATGGTGGAAGAGCTCGACCGCGCCTGGTGGGCGAGCTACCGGGAGGAGCTGGCCGGGCGCTTCGGCCAGAAGGAGATGGTGCTGCGCGCGCAGCCCATCGAGTTGCTGTAGTCCTTGCGGCCAACAGGACGGTTCCTACGCCTGTCCTCATCCGGCGACGCCGGGACACGCGGCGCACTGACGAGCACCGCGCATTCCTTGCCTGAAGATCCCGGCATCGAACCCAGAATTTCCAGGACGGAAAAGAACATGCTGCTCGCTGCCTCCCTGCTCTCCTCGATCGCCCAGTCCCGCCTCGGCCAGTGGTTCCGCGCCGCGGGCACGCTGCCCCGCCGGATGGCGCGCGACTACTGAGGCGACCAGCCGCCGCCGAGCGAGCGATACAGCTGCACCTGGTTCTGCAGCCGCGCCAGGCGCGCCTGCACCAGGCCCTGCTGCGCGCTGAACAGCGAACGCTGCGCATCGAGCAGGTCCAGGTAGCTCGCGATCCCGTTGTCGTAGCGCAGGCGCGCGAGGCGATAGCGCACGGCTTCCGCCTCCACCACGTTGCCCTGCGCCTGCACCTGGTCGCCGAAGGTGGCGCGGCCGGCCAGGGCGTCGGCGACGTCCCGGAACGCTTGCTGGATCGCGCGCTCGTACTGCGCCACCGCGATGTCGCGCCCGGCCTCGGCCGAGGCCAGCCCGGCGCGGTTGCGGCCGGCATCGAAGATCGGCTGCAGCAGCGAAGGCGCCACGGTGTAGCCCCAGGATCCCCCACTGAACAGGCCGGACAGGTCCCGGCTGGCCGTGCCTATGCCCGCCGTCAGGCTGATGCGCGGGAAGAAGGCCGCCCGCGCGGCGCCGATGTTGGCGTTGGCGGCGATCAGCTGCTGTTCCGCCTGGCGCACGTCGGGCCGGCGCACCAGCACTTCCGAGGGCAGGCCCGCGGGCACGTCGGGCAGTTGCACGCCCTCGGTGGTGATGCCGGCCTGGTAGTCCGGGGCGATCGGTTCGCCGACCAGCAGCGCCAGCGCGTTGAGGTCGTTGGCGCGCTGCCGCTGCAGCTGCGCCAGCGTCACGCGCGCCGTCTCGTACAGGGACTGCGCCAGCCGGAAATCGATCTCCGAGGAGGCGCCGTTCTCGAAGCGCAGGCGGGTCAGGCGCACCGTCTCCTCGCGCGTGGCCAGCGTCTGGCGGGTGAGCGCGAGCAGTTCCTCGTCGGCCGCCAACGCCAGCCAGGTGTTGGCGACGCTCGCCACCAGCGTGACCTGCGCCGCATTGCGGCCTTCTTCCGTGGCCAGGTATTGCGCCAGCGCGGCTTCGCTCAGGCTGGCGATGCGGCCGAAGAAATCGAGCTCCCAGCTGCTGAAGGCGATGTTGGCCTGCAGCGTCGTCGCCTGGTTGCCCTGCGTGTCGGGCGCGCGCGTGGCGCTGACCGTCCCGCCCACGGTGGGGAAGCGGTCGGCGTTGCGGATGTCGTACTGGGCGCGGGCCTGCTGGATGTTCAGCACGGCCACGCGCAGGTCGCGGTTGTTGCGCAGCGCGGTGGCGATCAGCGCGCGCAGCCGCGCGTCGCCGAAGAACTGCTCCCACGCCAGCTCGGAAGCGGGCGTGCCTTGCTGCGCGGAGGCGGAGGGGAAGGCGGGCGCCACCGGCGCGGCCGGGCGCTCGTACTTCGGCATCATCGAGCAGCCGGCCAGCAGCAGCGCGGCGGCGAGGGTGGATGGGGTCCTCATGCGGAAACTCATACCTGGTCTCCGGCGGTGGCGCCGGCGGGCAGCTCGCGCTGCATTTCGTGCGCGTGCAGCTTGCGCTGCCGCTCGCTGCCCTTGAAGTAGCCGCGCACCACGACGAAAAAGATGGGGACGAAGAAGACGGCGAGGCCCGTGCCGGTGAGCATGCCCCCCAGCACGCCGGTGCCGATGGCGCGCTGGCTGGCCGAGCCGGCGCCGCTGGCCAGGGCCAGCGGCAGCACGCCCAGGCCGAAGGCCATCGACGTCATGATGATCGGCCGGAACCGCAGGTGGGCCGCCGCCAGCGCCGACTCGATCACGCCCTTGCCCTGCGCCTGCAGGTCCTTGGCGAACTCGATGATCAGGATCGCGTTCTTCGCCGACAGGCCGATGATGGTGATCAGCCCCACCTGGAAGTACACGTCGTTGGCGTAGCCGCGCAGCAGCGTCGCCAGCAGCACGCCCAGCACGCCCAGCGGCACGACGAGGATCACAGCGAGCGGGATCGACCAGCTCTCGTACAGCGCGGCCAGGCACAGGAACACCGCCAGGATCGCGAACCCGTACAGGATCAGCGCCTGCGAACCGGCGAGCTTTTCCTCGCGCGACTGGCCGGTCCACTCGTAGCCGAAGCCCTGCGGCAGCTGGCCGGCCAGGCGCTCCATCTCCTCCATCGCCGCGCCGGTGCTGTAGCCCGGCGCGGGCGCGCCCGAGATCCGCATGGCCGGATAGCCGTTGTAGCGGACGGTCTGCATGGCGCCGCTCACCCAGCGCGTGGTCGCGAAGGCCGACAGCGGCACGGGGCGGCCCTGGTTGCTGATGGCGTTCAGGCGCAGCAGGTCTTCCGGCTGCATGCGCGCGGGGGCATCGGCCTGCACCACCACCCGCTGCAGCCGCCCGCGGTTGGGGAAGTCGTTCACGTACGAGGACCCCAGCGCCGTCGACAGCGTGCTGTTGATCGTGTCGAAGGACACGCCCAGCGCGTTCGCCTTGTCGCGGTCGATGTCCAGCTGCAGCTGCGGCGCGTCTTCCAGGCCGTCGGGCCGCACCTGCGCGAGCACCTTGCTCTGCGCCGCCAGCCCGAGCAGCTGGTTGCGCGCGGCGATCAGCGCCTCGCGGCCGTTGCCGCCGCGGTCCTGCAGGCGGAAGGTGAAGCCCGACGCCGTGCCCAGTTCGGGAATCGGCGGCGGGCTGAGCGGGAAGATGAAGGCGTCGCGGATGCCCGAGAGCGCGCCGAAGGCGCGGCCGGCCAGCGCCTGCGCCGACTGGCCTTCCTCCTTGCGCTCGTCCCAGGGCTTGAGCGTCACGAAGGCGAGCGCCGCGTTCTGGCCCTGGCCCGAGAAGGAGAAGCCCAGCACGCCGACCATGCTCTGCACCTCGGGCTGCTGGAGCACCCAGGCTTCCACCTGCTCCATCACGGCGCGGGTGCGTTCCACGGTGGCGCCGGGCGGCAGCTGCACGTTCACCAGCATGTTGCCCTGGTCTTCCTGCGGCAGGAAGGACGTGGGCAGGCGGGTGTAGATCAGCGCCGCGACCGCGGCGATCACGCCGTAGATGACCAGGTAGCGCGCCGCGCGCCGCAGCAGGCGCGCGACCACCATCTCGTAGCCCTTGGCCGTGCGGTTGAAGAAGCGGTTGAAGACGCCGAAGAAGCCGCGCCTTTCCACGTGGTGGCCGGCGGGGATCGGCTTGAGCAGCGTCGCGCACAGCGCGGGCGTGAGCGACAGCGCCATGAAGGCCGAGAACGCGATGGACGCGACCATCACCGCCGCGAACTGGCGGTAGATGTTGCCCGTGGAGCCGGCGAAGAAGGCCAGCGGCACGAACACCGAGATCAGCACCACCGTCACGCCGATGATGGCGCCGGAGATCTGCCCCATGGCCTTGCGGGTGGCCTCGCGCGGCGGCAGGCCCTCGTGGCTCATGATCCGTTCCACGTTCTCCACCACCACGATGGCGTCGTCCACCACGATGCCGATCACCAGCACCATGCCGAACATGGTGAGCACGTTGATCGAGAAGCCCAGCGCCAGCAGCGCGGCGAAGGTGCCCAGCAGCGCCACCGGCACCACCAGCGTCGGGATGATGGTGTAGCGCCAGTTCTGCAGGAACAGGTACATCACCAGGAACACCAGCGCCACCGCCTCCAGCAGCGTCACCACCACCTGCGTGATCGAGATGCGGATGAAGCGCGAGCTGTCGTAGGGGATGTCCCATGTCATGCCGCGCGGGAAGTACGGGGCGAGTTCGCCCATGCGCTTGCGGATCGCGTCGGCCGTCTCCAGCGCGTTGCCGCTGGGCGCCAGCTGCACGCCGATGCCGGTGGACGGCTTGCCGTTCAGGCGCGCCGAGGTCGCGTAGTTCTGCGCATTGAGCTCCACGCGCGCCACGTCCTTCAGGCGCACGGTGGAGCCGTCCGGGTTGGCGCGCAGGACGATGTTGCGGAACTGCTCCGCGTCGCCCAGCTGGCCGTTGACCACCACGGTGGCTGCGATGCCCTGGCCGGCGACGTTGGGCAGCTCGCCGATGGAGCCGGCGGACACCTGCGCGTTCTGCGCGCGGATCGCCGCCGTGACTTCCGCGGCGGACATGTTGAAGCCGACCAGCTTCTCGGGGTCGATCCACACGCGCATCGCCGCTTCGGTGCCGAACAGCTGCGCCTGGCCGACGCCCGGGATGCGCTGGATCTCCGGCAGCACGCTGCGCGAGGCGTAGTCGCCCAGGTCCACCGGCGTGAAGTTCGGGTCGTCGGAGGACAGGATGGTGAACAGCAGGAAGTTGGAGCGCGACTTCTCCACGCGCACGCCCTGCTGCGTCACCGCCGAGGGCAGCCGCGGCGTCGCGCGGGACAGGCGGTTCTGCACGTCCACCTGCGCCAGGTCCGGGTTGGTGCCGGGCTGGAAGCTCAGGGTGATCTGGCCGGTGCCGTTGGCCTGCGTGACCGACTCCATGTAGATCAGCCCGGGCGAGCCGTTCATTTCCTGTTCGATCACGCTGATCACGCTCTCCTCCAGCGTGCGCGCGGAAGCGCCCGGGTAGCTGGCGGAGATCACGATGGCGGGCGGCGCCACCGGCGGGTACTGCGCGATGGGCAGCTGCGTGATCGCCACCGAGCCCAGCACGATGACGAACAGCGCGATCACCCACGCGAAGATGGGGCGGTCGATGAAGAACTTGGCCATGCGCCGGTCCTCAGCCCTTGCTCGCCTGCGAGGCGGCGGAAGCGGGCGCGGAGGCGGCCGAGGCAGGCGCGGCGGCGGGTGCGCCAGCCG
>JALHLO010000147.1 GCA_022844525.1 Ramlibacter sp. | reverse complement strand
CGCCGGCGTTTCCTGCTTGCCGCAGGCGGACAGGCCCGCGACGGCGGCCACCAGGGCGGCGGCCTGCAGCAGGGTACGTTTCTTCAGGTCGATCATGTCAATTCCCTCTTCGTGGGGTCGGTTGCGGCGAAACGGCGATTATGAGCCGGGATAGAAAGGCTTTCCCAGCGAGGCCGGCATGTTGACCCGGATCCACGCCGGGTTCCGGGAGATCAGCGCGAGCACCACGATGGTGGCCAGGTAGGGCAGCATGTTGAGGAACTCGCTCGGGACCTCGACGCCGCTGCCCTGCAGGTGGAACTGCAGCATGGTGACGCCGCCGAACAGGTAGGCACCAAGCAACACGCGTGCCGGCCGCCAGGTGGCGAAGGTGGTGAGCGCCAGCGCGATCCAGCCCTTGCCCGCCACCATGCCCTCCACCCACAGCGGCGTGTAGACGATGGAGAGGTAGGCGCCCGCCAGCCCGCACAGGGCGCCGCCGGCGATCACGGCCATCAGCCGGATGCGGCGCACGGGATAGCCGAGCGCATGCGCCGACTCGGGCGACTCGCCCACCGAGCGCAGCACCAGGCCGGCGCGCGACTTGTAGAGGAACCACACCAGCCAGGCCACCAGCGCGATCGCCAGGTACACCATCGGGTGCTGGCGGAACAGCGCCGGGCCGAGCACCGGGATGTCGCCCAGCAGCGGCAGCGAGAAATTCGGCCGCTCCGGCAGCTTCTCCTGCACGTAGGAGATGCCCACGAAGGCGGAGAAGCCCGCGCCGAACAGGCTCAGGGCCAGGCCGGTCGCGTACTGGTTGGTGTTCATCCAGATCACCAGCAGGCCGAAGGCGGCCGCCAGCAGCGCGCCGGCGCCCATGCCCGCGAGGAAGCCGACCCAGTCGTTGCCGCTGTGCACCACCGCCGCGAAGCCCGCGATGGCGGAGCACAGCATCATGCCTTCCGCGCCGAGGTTGACGATGCCGGCCTTCTCGTTGACCAGGAGCCCCAGCGCCGCGATCGCCAGCACGGTGCCGGCGTTGAGCATGGAGGCGAACAGGAGTGCGTAGCTGTCCATGTCAGGCGGCTTTGGCGGTGTCGGGGAACAGGCGGATGCGATACGCCATGAGCGTGTCGCAGGCCAGCAGCGTGAACAGCAGCAGGCCCTGGAACACGCCGGTCAGCGACTTGGGCAGGCCCAGGCGCGACTGCGCCAGTTCGCCGCCGATGTAGAACATGCTCATGAGGATGGCCGAGAACACCATGCCGACCGGGTGCAGGCGCCCCACGAAGGCGACGATGATCGCGGCGAAGCCGTAGCCGGCGGGCACGTAGGGCGTGAGCTGGCCGATCGGGCCGGCGACCTCCAGGCCGCCGGCCAGCCCGGCGGCGCCGCCGGACACCAGCAGCGCGGTCCACAGCGCCTTGCGCGAGGAGAAGCCCGCGTAGCGCGCGGCCGCGGGCGCCAGCCCGCCCACCTGCTGCGCGAAGCCGGCGCGGGTGCGGAACAGGTAGACCCACAGCGCGGCGACGCCGGCCAGCGCCAGCAGCACGCCGACGTTCACGCGCGATCCCTGCATCAGGCGCGGCACCTGCGTCACCGCTGCGAAGTTCTTGGTCTGCGGGAAGTTGTAGCCGGCCGGATCCTTCCAGGGGCCGAACACCATGTAGTTCAGCACCAGCGTGGCCACGTACACCAGCATCAGGCTGACCAGGATCTCGTTGGCGTTGAACCGGTCGCGCAGCACGGCGGTGATCGCCGCCCAGGCCATGCCCCCGAGGACGCCCGCCAGCAGGATCGGGAGGACGATCAGGCGGCTGGTGTCCTTGCCCGCCAGCAGGGCGACGCCGCCCGCCAGCAGCGCGCCGATCACGAACTGGCCCTCGGCGCCGATGTTCCACACGTTGGAGCGGAAGCACACGGCCAGCCCCAGCGCGATGATCAGCAGCGGCGTCGCCTTCACCAGCAATTCGCCGATGCGGTAGCCGGAGCTGATCGGCTCCCAGAAGAACACGCGCAGGCCTTGCACCGGGTCCTTGCCGAGCGCCACGAACAGCAGCGTGCCGAGGACGATGGTGATCGCCAGCGCCAGCAGCGGCGAGGCGATGCTCCAGAACTTCGAGGCCTCCGGCCTGGGCTCAAGCTTGATCATTCCTGCCTTCCTCCCTCCCCCTCCGGGGGAGGGCTCCTCCGGGGTCCTCGGAAAAAGCGCTTGCGCTTTTTTCGGGGTGGGAGGTGGGGGTGGGGGCGCCCCCCTCGCGCAACGGATGCACCACCCACAAGCCGCTCATCCACTCCCCGATCAGCGTCACCGTCGCCCGGGCCCGCTCGATCGAGGGCGACAGCCGCCCCTTGGCGATCACGTGCAGCCGGTCGCTGATCTCGAACAGCTCCTCCAGCTCTTCGGACAGCACCAGCACGGCGCAGCCGGCGTCGCGCAGCGCGAGGATCTCGGCGCGGATCTGCGCGGAAGCGCCGACGTCCACGCCCCAGGTCGGCTGCGACACGATCAGCAGCTTCGGCCTGGCGTCGATCTCGCGGCCGACGATGAACTTCTGCAGGTTGCCGCCGGACAGCGACTTCGCCGCCGCATCGGGCCCGCCCGCCTTGACATTGAAGCGGCGGATGATGTCCGCCGCCTGCGCGCGCAGGCCCTTGACGTCGATCCAGCCGCCGCGGCCGACGGTGTCGGTGCGCGTGAGCAGCAGGTTCTGCGCGAGGCCCAGCGTGGGCACGGCGCCGCGGCCCAGGCGCTCCTCCGGCACGAAATGCAGCCCCAGGTGGCGGCGGTGCGCGGGGCCGAAGCGGCCCACCGGCTGGCCCGCGACCTGCACCATGTCCGGCGCCGCCCGTGTGTCCTCGCCCGAGAGCGCGAACAGCAGCTCGCGCTGGCCGTTGCCCGACACGCCGGCAATGCCCACCACCTCGCCGGCGCGCACGTCGAAGGCGATGTCGTCCAGGTCGTGGCCGAACTGGTCCTCGCGCGGCAGGCTCAGTCCCTGCACGCGCAGCACCACCTCGCCCGGCTGGCGCTCGTGGTGCTCCAGCTCCGGCGGCTCGGCGCCGATCATGAGGCGCGACAGCGAGGCATTGCTCTCGCGCCGCGGGTCGGTGACGCCGGTGACCTTGCCGCCGCGCATCACGGTGCAGGCGGTGCACAGCTCGCGGATCTCGTGCAGCTTGTGGCTGATGTACAGGATGCTGCAGCCTTCGGACGCCAGTTGCTTCAGCACCACGAACAGCTTCTCCACCGCCTGGGGTGTCAGCACCGACGTGGGTTCGTCCAGGATCAGCAGCTTGGGGTTCGTGAGCAGCGAGCGGATGATCTCCACCCGCTGCATCTCGCCCACCGACAGCGTGTGCACCGGGCGGGAGGGATCGACGTCCAGCCCGTATTCCTGCGCCTTGGCGGTGATGCTGTGCGTGACCTGGTTGAGCGTCAGGCTCCGGTCCAGGCCCAGCCACACGTTCTCGGCCACCGTGAGCGTGTCGAACAGGCTGAAGTGCTGGAACACCATGCTGATGCCCAGCGCCCGCGCCTCCTGCGGGTTGCGGATGTGGACCGGCTGGCCGTTGAACATCACGCTGCCCTCGTCCGGCTTGACGGCCCCGTAGATGATCTTCATCAGCGTGGACTTGCCGGCGCCGTTCTCGCCCAGCACCGCGTGCGTCTCGCCCGGCTGGACCGTGAGCGAGACGTCGTCGTTGGCCACCACCGAGGGGTAGCGCTTGGTGATGTGCGCGAGCTGCAGTCGCGGAATGCTCACGGGTTTCGTCTCCATGCGGTCATGCGCGCACGCCGCGGCACCGGGCGTGGCAGCATGACGGGGTGCGGGCGGCGGCCCGTGATGTTACGCGGAGTTCCCTGGAATTGACCCATACTGAAAGCATGGAAGCGAAGACGATCCGACTGGTCCGGCGCGGCGAACTCGTCAGCCTGGCCAATGTACCACCCGAGCGCACGCTGCTGGAGGTCCTGCGGGAGGACCTGGGCGCCACCGGCACCAAGGAAGGCTGCGGCGAAGGCGATTGCGGTGCCTGCACCGTGGTGGTGGCCGAGCCGCACGAAGGCGGGCTGCGCTACCGCGCCATCAACAGCTGCATCCGGCTGGCCCATTCGGTCGACGGCATGGCGCTGTGGACGGTGGAAGACCTGGCCGGCGAGGACGGACGCCTGCACCCGGCGCAGGAGGCGATGGTGCAGGCCCACGGCTCGCAATGCGGCTTCTGCACGCCGGGTTTCGTGATGAGCCTGTTCGGCATGTACCAGAACCATGTGTGCCGCGACGCCACCGTCACCCGCGAGCTGGCCCAGGAGGAGCTCTCCGGCAACCTCTGCCGCTGCACCGGCTACCGGCCGATCCTCGACGCCGCGCAGCAGATGGCCAAGCTGCCGCGCGTGCAGGTGGACGAGCGGGCGGTCCTGGCGAAGCTGGGCGAGCTGGCGGCGGAGCGCGAACCGGTCGACGCCGCGGCCGCCTACCTGGACCCGCGCAGCCTGCCCGAGCTCCTGCGGCTGCGCGCGGCCCGGCCGCAGGCGCAGCTGGTGGCAGGCTGCACCGACGTCGGCCTGTGGGTGACCAAGATGCACCGGCAGTTCCCGCAGGTGCTGGACCTCACGCGGGTGGAGGAACTGCGGCGCATCGAGGCGTACGAGAACCACATCGCGATCGGCGCGGCGGTCAGCCTGACGGATGCCTTCGCGGCGCTGGTGGCGCAGCGCCCGCAGCTCAAGACCTTCGCCAACCGCTTCGCCGGTTTGCCGGTGCGCAACTCGGGCACGCTGGGCGGCAACGTGGCCAACGGCTCGCCGATCGGCGACTCCATGCCGCTGCTGATCGCGCTGGGCGCGCACGTGGTGCTGCTGTCGCTGCGCGGCCACCGCGACCTGCCGCTGGAGGACTTCTACACCGGCTACCGGCGCAACGTGCTGGCGCCGGACGAAGTGCTTGCCTGGATCAAGGTGCCGCGGCCGCGGCCCGGCGAATTGCTGCGGGCCTACAAGATTTCCAAGCGCTACGACGACGACATTTCCGCGGTCTGCCTGGTGATCGCGGCGCAGCTGCGCGAGGGCGTGATGACCCACGTGGGCATCGGTGCCGGCGGCGTCGCGGCCACGCCGGCGCGCGCGGTGCGCACCGAAGCGTTGCTGCGCGGCCAGCCGTGGACGCAGGAGGCGGCGCACCGCGCGGCGGACACGCTGCGCTCGGAGTTCCAGCCGATCAGCGACATGCGCGCGTCCTCCGCCTACCGCGCGGAGGTGCTCGGCAACCTCATGCAGCGCTTCTGGCTGGAGAGCCAGGGTGCGCAGCAGATCAACCTGGAGAGCTTCCGGCTCGCGGAAGCCGAAAGCCCATGAACGCACCCGAGAAGTTCATCGCGGGCACGACCGCGCAACCCGCCATCGGCAGCGCGCTGCCCCACGAGAGCGCCCGCGCGCAGGTGGCCGGCAGCGCCACCTACATCGACGACATCCCCGAAGTGAAGGGCACCCTGCACGCGGCGCCCATCCTCTCCAACGTCGCGCGCGGCAGGCTGCTGGGCGTGGACACCGCCGAGGCGCTGCGGATGGAGGGCGTGCGGGGCGTGGTCCTGGCGCAGGACATCCCCGGCGACCCGATCCTGGCGACCTTCGTGCACGACGAGCCGATCTTCGCGCGCGACACCGTGGAGCACGTCGGCCAGGTGGTCGGCGTGGTGGTGGCCGACACGGTGATGCAGGCGCGGCGCGCGGCGCGCAAGGTGCAGCTGCGCATCGAGCCCCTGCCGGCGATCCTGGATGTGCGCGAGGCGGTGCGGGCGCAAAGCTTCGTGCTGCCGCCGGTCACGGTGCGCCGTGGCGAACCCGAGCAAGGCATCGCCCGGGCGCCGCACCGCCTGAGCGGCTCGCTCGAGGTCGGCGGCCAGGAGCACTTCTACCTGGAAGGCCAGGTGGGCTACGCGCTGCCGCTGGAACAGGACAACTGGTGCATCTACTCCAGCACGCAGCACCCCGGCGAGGTGCAGCACTGGGTGGCGCATGCGCTCGGGCTCGGCAACCACGCGGTGAACGTCGAATGCCGCCGCATGGGCGGCGGCTTCGGCGGCAAGGAAACGCAGGCGGGCCACATCGCCGTGTGGGCCGCGCTGGCCGCGCGCAAGCTCGGGCGCCCGGTGAAGCTGCGCCTGGACCGCGACGACGACTTCCTGGTCACCGGCAAGCGGCACCCCTTCGCCTACGACTGGGAAGCCGGCTTCGACGACGACGGGCGCGTGCGCGGCCTGAAGCTGGTGCTGGCGGCCAACTGCGGCTTCAGCGCCGACCTGAGCGGCCCGGTGGCCGACCGCGCCGTGTTCCACGTCGACAACGCCTACTTCCTCTCCGACGTGGAGATCGTCTCCTACCGCTGCAGGACCAACGTGCAGAGCCACACGGCCTTCCGCGGCTTCGGCGGGCCGCAGGGCATGATCGCCATGGAGTGCATCCTGGGCGACATCGCGCGCGCGCTCGGCAAGGACCCGCTGGACGTGCGCAAGGCCAACCTGTACGGCGTGACCGAGCGCAACGTCACCCACTACCAGATGCCGGTGGAGGACAACATCCTCGAGCCCCTGATCGCGCGGCTGGAACGGGACGCGGGCTACCGCCGGCGGCGCGAGGAGATCGCGCGCTGGAACGCCGGCAACCCGGTCATCAAGCGCGGGCTGGCGCTGACCCCCGTGAAGTTCGGCATCTCCTTCACCGCCACCTTCTTCAACCAGGCCGGCGCGCTGGTGCACGTGTACGGCGACGGCAGCGTGCAGGTGAACCACGGCGGCACCGAGATGGGCCAGGGCCTGCACACCAAGGTGCTGCAGCTGGTGGCCGACGAACTGGGCGTGCCCTACGAAAGGGTGCGCATCAGCGCCACCGACACCGGCAAGGTGCCGAACGCCAGCGCCACGGCCGCCTCCAGCGGCACCGACCTCAACGGCCGGGCCGCGCAGTTCGCCGCGCGGCAGGTGCGCCAGCGCCTGGCCGAATACGTCGCGGAGAAGCAGCACTGCAAGCCGGAGCAGGTGGTCTTCGCGCACGGGCAGGTGAGCGGGCCCGATGCGGTCATGAGCTGGGAGCAGCTGGTCGACGACGCCTACCACTCCCGCGTGCAGCTGTGGAGCGACGGCTTCTACAAGACACCCAAGATCCACTACGACAAGAAGACGCTGACGGGCCGGCCGTTCTACTACTTCTCCTACGGCGCCGCCTGCACGGAAGTGGCGATCGACACGCTCACCGGCGAGAACCGCGTGCTGAAGGTGGACATCCTCCACGACGTGGGCACCTCCATCAACCCGGCCATCGACATCGGCCAGATCGAGGGCGGTTTCATCCAGGGCATGGGCTGGCTCACCACCGAGCAGCTGGTGTGGAACGACCAGGGCCTGCTCGCCACCCATGCGCCGAGCACCTACAAGATCCCGGCCACCGGCGACGTGCCGGAGCACTTGCGCATCGCGCTGTGGCCCGAGCCGAACCGCGAGGACAACGTCGGCGGCAGCAAGGCGGTGGGCGAGCCCCCCTTCATGCTGGCGATCAGCGTGTGGGAGGCGCTGCGGGATGCGGCGGCGGCTGCCAGGGGGGATGGGAAGGTGAGGATGGATGCGCCGGCGACGGCGGAGAATGTGCTGAAGGCACTGAAGAAGTGACCGTCATCCCCGCGGAGGCGGGGATGACGGAGGGTTACCTCGCCGCCCAGTGCCGGTTCTCCATCACCTCCAGGATCTGCCGCGCCGCGCGTTCCGCCCCATCCGTCTCCACCGGCCGGTAGCGCACCGGCGCATGCATCGTCTCCAGCGCCCGGTCCGCCAGTTGCCGCACGCTCAGCTCGCGGAACTTCACCGCGCAATCCGCGCAGTAGTTGTGCAGCCGGTGCCGCACGTGGATGCACTGCTCGAAGTGCCGCTCCAGCGGGAAGCTCAGGAAGGGCCGGCGCGTCGCCACCAGTTCCATGCAGGTGCTCAGCCCGCCTTGCACCAGCGCCAGGTCGCAGCAGGCAAGATGCTCGAACAGGTTGTGCACGTAGGGCAGCACGTCCAGGCCCTCGTGCACCGGGAAGGCCTCGCGCGGCACCCGCGGGCCGGCCACCAGCACCATGCGCAGGGCGGGCTCCTCGCGCTTCATCAGCGGGAAGGCCTCGGCGATGCGATGCAGCAGCGGGGCGCCCACCGCCGTGCCGCCCACCGCCGCGATCACCAGCTTGTCGGTGCGCCGGTAGCCGTGGCGGGCGCGCAGCGCATCGGTGTCGGCCAGCGACTTCGGGTCGAAGGGCAGCGCGTAGCCGGTGAAGGCGAAATTGCGGCGCGTCCATTCGCGGATGCCGGGCAGGCCGGGGCCGAAAGGCAGTTCCGGCGCGTCCTCCACGTTGCCCACGAACAGCGCGCGGTCGCGGATCCACGGATAGCGCGCCACGTGCTCGATGTCGTCGGCGTTGCGGTCGGCGCACAGGAAGGCCTCGCGTTCGTTGCCCTCCTCCATCGGCAGGCAGCCGACGAAGTCGGTGAGGAACACGAAGGGCTGGCGCTTGAGCTCCGGGTTCTCGTGGTAGTGGTAATCCACCTCCCAGGCCTCGTCGCCGATGACGATGTCGTAGTGCTCCTGCTGCAGCAGGTCGGTGAACACCAGGAAGTTGCGCGCCATCACTTCGTCCATGGTGCGCAGCGCGAAGAAGGCCTGCAGGTCGTGCTCGCCCGCCATGCGCTCGAAGTGGCGGCTTTCGTTGGCCAGCCGCTGCGTGATCGGGTGCACCCGTTCGCCCTCGCGCTCCAGGTAGGTGGATGCCGGCGGGACGGTGAACCAGTCGACCTCCAGCTCCGGCTGCTGCGCGCGCATCGCCCGCGCGATCGCCAGGTCGCGCTGGACGTGGCCCAGGCCGATCGCGCTGGAGATGAACAGCGCGCGGCGCTTGCGCGCCATCGCCCGCACCCAGGTCGACCGCGGCGGCTGCACGCCCGTGAATTCGCGCACCAGCCGGCAGAAGGCCACCGGGTCGCGGGCCGGCAGCAGGTGGCCGCCCGCGCCTATGGTGACGAGGCGCGCGCCGGGGATCAGCTGCGCGGCCACCTGGCCCTGGCTGTAGGGAACCCGCAGGTCCTGGTCGCCGTGGATCACCAGCGTGGGACAGGCCAGCGCCTGCGCCTGCGGCCGCAGGTCGTGCCCCAGCCAGCCCGCCAGGCCCATCGCCACGTGCCGGCCCTCGGTGGCCCAGCCGTCGCGCACGGCGTCCTCGTAGGGCTTGGTCGAATGCGGCTCGTTGAAGCAGATGGTGAAGAACTCGTCGAGGTAGGCGGGCCACTCGGAGCGCATCTTCTCCATCGCCTGCCGCACTGCCTCGGCGGCCGCCGGCTTGAGGCGGCGCTCGACCCAGCCGCCCACCAGCACCAGGTGCGACACACGCTGCGGCTGCTCGTGCGCCAGGCGGATCGCGGTCATCGCGGTGGCCGAGATGCCGACCACCGCCGCGCGCTCCACCTCCAGCCGGTCCAGCACCGCCACGAAGTCGGCGTAGTAGTGGTCGAAGGTGTACTGGTCCTGCGTGTCGGGGCGGTCCGAGCGCCCGTTGCCGCGCAGGTCCATCGCCACCACCCGATAGTGCTGCGCCAGCCAGGGCAGCACGCCGCGCAGCAGGTGGCTGTTGGCGATCTGGAAGATGGGGGCGAAGGCGAGCCAGGGGCCGCTGTCGCCGTACTGCGCGTACCAGGATTTCACGCCGCCGCGCTCGACGAAACCCTCCTTGTGCGGGGTGGCGGTCTCGCAGGGATAGGGCTGCGGCAGCGAGCCGGGCGCGGGCAGCGGGCCCGCGACGCGCAGCAGCCGGGACGGGATCACCGGGTGGTCGTCCATGGGACTGCAAGCTAGCACGCGCCGCCGCCGTGTCAAGCCCAAGGCGGCGCGACCTCCGGTAGCAGTTTCCTATACTGGGGCCCAAAGCCCGGGAGGAAAGGGCGCGGCCGCGACACAGTCTCGCAGGACCTGACACGAGGGGGATCGCCATGATCTTTTGGGGTATCGCCTGGGGGGCCGTCCTCGGTTTCCTGTGGCCGGGACATTTCCTGAGCAACGACTTCCGGGTGCTGCTGGGGGCAGTGCTGGGTGCGATC
>JALHLO010000146.1 GCA_022844525.1 Ramlibacter sp. | reverse complement strand
CACCTTCACGCCGGCGCGCAGCCGCTTCCCCTTCTTCGCCCGGGACCGCGCGGTGACCGTGATGCGGATGGACGTACTGGCGCGTTCCACGGCCACTGCCAGCTACCACCTGAGGATGGGCTACACCAGCACCGACGAGGACACGGTGGATTCCTCGCAGATCCTGCTGTCGCAGGTCAGCGCCTACGGCGACCTGCACCGGACCGCCATCGACACCACCGACGCGGGGTTGAACCTCGAGGAACTGGACGTCGACCGGCCGGTGACCCTGCGCCTCAAGCGCAATACCGCCGCGGACTACACCGCGCTCGCGACGCAGCCGGACGAACTGGAGGACGTGATGGTGGTGCTGCACTACCGGCTGGGGTGAGGGCCGCGGCGGCCGGTGCGGTGGGGAAGCGCCGGCCATGAAAAAAGCCCGGGAATCCGTTGCGATGGATTCCCGGGCTTTCGTGTCTGGTAGGCGCGATTGGACTCGAACCAACGACCCCCACCATGTCAAGGTGGTGCTCTAACCAGCTGAGCTACGCGCCTGTCGTTGCAGCCCGCGATTGTAGCAGAGGTCCGCGGGCCTCCTTCAGCGCCGGCGCGCGGAACGCACCCCGCCCACCTCGCGCACCACCGCCAGCACCTTCCCGAGCTTGTGCGAGTCCGCGATCTCCACGGTGAACGTCATCCAGGCCGTGCCCTTGACGGACTGCGTCTGCACCCCGACCACGTTCATCTTCTCCTTGGCGAACACCTCGGAGATGTCGCGCAGCAGGCCCTGCCGGTCGCCCGCCTCGATGGACACGTCCACCGGGTAGACCGCGGCACCCTCCCCCTTGGGCCGGCCCCATTCCACCTCGATCACGCGCTCGGGGTTGCGGTGCGCGATCTCGCGGAAATTGGCGCAGTCGTTGCGGTGGATGCTCACGCCCTTGCCGCGCGTGACGAAGCCGCTGATGCCGTCGGGCGGCGCCGGCTTGCAGCACCGGGCCAGCTGCGTCATCAGCGAATCGACGCCCACCACCAGCACGCCGCCCTTGGGCGACTTCGCCTGCACCGGCTTGTACTTCTTCGCCAGGACGGCCTCGTCCTCGGTCGGCAGCTCCGGCCGCGGGTGCAGCAGCACCTCGATGTTGCGCAGCGAGAATTCGTCCTTGCCGACCACGGCGAACAGGTCCTCGGCCGACTTGAAACCGAGCTGCGAGGCGAGGTCTTCCAGCTTGATCGCGGTCCTGCCTTCGCGCTGCAGCAGCCGCTCGACCAGCTCGCGCCCGCGCGCCACGGTCTCGTGCCGCACCTGCTCGTTGAACCAGGCGCGCACCTTGGCGCGGGCCCGGTGGCTCGCCAGGAAGCCCAGGTGCTCGTTGAGCCAGTCGCGCGAGGGGCCGCCCTCCTTGGCCGTCACGACCTCCACCGTCTGGCCGTTCTTCAGCGGCGTGTTCAGCGGCACCATCGCGCCGTCCACGCGCGCGCCGCGGCAGCGGTGGCCCAGGTTGGTGTGCACCGTGTAGGCGAAGTCCACCGGCGTGGCGCCGCGCGGCAACTCGATGATGGAGGCCTGCGGCGTCAGCACGTAGATCCGGTCCTCGAACAGCCCTTCGGCCGAGCCGGCCAGGTCGCGCTCCCACGCCAGCAGCTGCCGCAGCACGGCGATCTTGGTGTCGTACACCGTGGACGCGCTGACGCCCGCGTACCCCTTCTGGCCTGCTTCCTTGTACGCCCAGTGCGCCGCCACCCCGTGCTCGGCGTGCTCGTGCATCGCCTGCGTGCGGATCTGGATCTCGATCGGCCGCCCGGCGGCGTCCCGCACGATCGTGTGCAGCGACTGGTAGCCGTTCGCCTTGGGCCTGGCGATGTAGTCGTCGAACTCCTCGATGATCGGCGAGAAGTGCGCATGCACCCAGGCCAGCGCGCCGTAGCAGTCCCTCACGTCCGGCACGATCACCCGCAACGCCCGCACGTCCAGCACCTGCTCGAAGTCCAGCGACTTGCCGCGCATCTTCTTGACGATGCTGTAGATGTGCTTGGGCCGCCCGTGCACCTGCGCCTGGATGCCCTGCGCGCGCAGGTCCGCTTCCAGGTCCGTGCGCAGCTGCTCCACGTACTGCTCGCGCTCCACGCGCTTCTCGTCCAGCCAGCGCGCGACGCGCTTGTAGGTCTCGGGTTCGAGGAAGCGGAAGGCGAGGTCCTCCATCTCCCACTTCACGTGCCAGATGCCCAGCCGGTTGGCCAGCGGCGCGAACACGTTCAGCGCCTCGCGCGCCACCGCCGGCTGCACTTCCTGCTTGGTGGCCGCGTAGTGGCGCAGCGTCTGCAGGCGCGAAGCCAGCCGCAGCATCACCACCCTGAGGTCGCGCGAGAACGCCAGCAGCATCTTGCGCACGTTCTCGGTCTGCACGCGCGGGTCTTCCAGCCGCGCGTCGGCGCCGCGCGCCTGCTGCTGCACCCGCACCAGCTTGTTGGTCTCGATGGCCAGCGCCGCGTAGCTTTCGCCGAAGGCCTTGGCGATCACTTCCTCGGGCTTGTTCAGGTAGGCGCAGGCGTAGACCAGGTAGCTCGCCGCCTGCATGGCTTCCGAGCCGCCCATGGACTTCAGGATGGCCGCCACCGCGTCGGCGTGCGCGAGCGTGTTCTCGCCGGTCTCCAGTGTCTCGCCGGCGATCAGCGGCTCGGCGAAGGCGCGGGCGCGCGCCAGCGCGTTGGCCTGCTGCGGCAAGGCCTGTTCGGCGGCGGCGACCAGTTCGGGCACCGCGACGGCGGCGTCACCCTGTTCCGCTGTATGGCTTTTCATCGGCGGCGGATCCGGTGTCCAGGAGGAAGGACGTCACGGCCTCCACCTGGTCTTGTGCGATCAGCGTGGGCGCATGGCCCACGCCGGGAAATTCGACCAGCCGCGGCCTCGGCCCGCGGCGCGTCATCTCGGCGGCGGTCGCGTGCGACAGCAGGTCCGAGTCGGCGCCGCGCAGCAGCAGCGTGCGCGCGCGGATGCCGTCGTACAGCTGCCAGAGCGCGGCCTGCCCCGCCGCGGCAGCCTGTTCGTCGAGTGCGCGAAAGGGCACGGCGATCGCCGGGTCGTAGTGCAGCGTGTAGCCGCCGGCCGGCAGCGCCTTCACCATGGCCTGCGACAGCTCCAGCCACTGCTCGGGCGTGTGCGGGCCGAAGCCCTGCGAGATCTGCCACATGGCGTCCGCGGCCTGCTGCACGGACTCGAAGCGGCCGGTGTTGCCCAGGTAGGTGCCGATGCGCTGCAGGGCGCTCCACTGGATCACGGGGCCGACGTCGTTGAGGACCAGGCGGCGCACGGGCGCCGGCAGCGGCAGCTTGGGCGTGCCCGCCACCGCCATGCCGATCAGGCCCCCCATGCTGGTGCCCACCCAGTCGAACGCCGCCACCGGCGCGGCGGCCTGCAGCTGGCCGAGCATCTGCAGCATGTCCCCCACGTACGTCGGGATGCCGTAGCCCATGGGGTCGGGCAGGCGGTCGCTGCGGCCGCGGCCCACCACGTCGGGACAGGCGACGCGTACTTGCCCACCGCCGGCTTCGACCAGCGCGGCGGCCAGCGTGTCGAAGTCCCGCCCCTGCCGCGACAGGCCGTGCACGCACACCACCAGGTGCGGCGCCCGCTCGTCGCCCCACAGCCAGTACGCCATGCGGTGGCTGCCGGCGCTGTCGGGGCAGGATACGTAGTTCAGCGTAGGGGCGGTCATGGGTGCGGGGCCCGGCCGGAAGCAGTTACGCTCGGCGGTCACGTCATCGTAAATCATCCCGCTGCAGGAGAATCACCATGCTCAAGGGCAAGACCGCACTCGTCACCGGCTCGACCAGCGGCATCGGGCTGGGCATCGCCAAGGCGCTGGCGCGCCAGGGCGCCAACATCGTGCTCAATGGCTTCGGCGACGTGGACGGCCCGAAGGCCGAGGTCTCCGCGCTCGGGGCGAAAGTGGGCTACCACGCCGCCGACATGAGCAAGGCGGGCGACATCGAGGCGATGATGAAGTACGCGGCCGAGACCTTCGGGCGCGTCGACGTCCTGGTCAACAACGCCGGCATCCAGCACGTGGCGCCGGTGGAGGACTTCCCGCCGGAGCGCTGGGACGCGATCCTGGCGATCAACCTCACCAGCGCCTTCCACACCACGCGGCTGGCGCTGCCGGCGATGAAGAAGGCCAACTGGGGCCGGATCATCAACATCGCCTCCGTGCACGGGCTGGTGGCGTCGGCGCAGAAGTCGGCCTACGTCGCGGCCAAGCACGGCATCGTGGGCCTGACCAAGGTCACCGCGCTGGAGAACGCCACCACCGGCATCACCTGCAACGCGATCTGCCCCGGCTGGGTGCTGACCCCGCTGGTGCAAAAGCAGGTGGATGCGCGCGCGGCGCAGGCCTGCATCTCGAACGAGGAAGCGAAGAAGCAGCTGCTGGCCGAGAAGGAACCCTCGCTGCAGTTCACGACGCCGGAGGAACTGGGCGAGCTGGCCGTGTTCTTCTGCTCCGCGGCGGCGAACAACGTGCGCGGGGTGGCGTGGAACATGGACGGGGGCTGGGCGGCGCAGTAGCGCGGCGCCCTACTCCCCGAGCGCGAGCTCGTAGGGGTGGGTCATCTCGAAGCGCGAGTCCGCCAGGTCGTAGTCCCAGCGTTCCGCGCGGCAGTGCCGCGCGTCGCCGTCGGCGGGCGCGTTCCAGCGGATCACGTTGACCGAATTGGGGGACCCGTGCCGCACGCGGTGCGACAGCGCGGTTCCCGCCTGCACGCAGTACATCGGCCGCGGCGCGCTGACCTGGGCGCGCGCGCAGACGTCGCTCACGTACGGCAGGTGGATGTGGCCGCCCAGCACCAGGTCGGCGCCCGCCCGGGCCCAGGCCTGCACCGCGGCCTCGCCGCCGTGCAGCCTGTCCTTCTCGTCCTCGTCGCGCATCACGCAGGCCGGCTGGTGCGTCACGACGACCCGCAGCTGCTCGCGGCGCGCACGGTGCAGGCGCTTGACCACGCGGTTGATCTGCGCGGCCGACACCACGCCGTCCTTGTGCCGCTCGGGCCGGGTCGTGTTCACCCCGATCACCAGCACGTCGGCGAACTCCAGTTCGGGCTCCAGCTCCTTGCCGAAGCAGGCCTGGTAGCCCGCATAGGGAGCGAACAGCCGCGCGGCGATGTTGTACAGCGGGATGTCGTGGTTGCCCGGCAGGGTGAGCAGGCGTTCGACGCCCAGCGAGTCGCAGAAGCGCCGCGCCGCCGCGAACTGCGCGCTGCGCGCCCGCTGCGTGATGTCGCCGCTGAGGATCACGGCGTCGGGCTTCTCTTCCCGCACCATCTGCTGCAGCGCCGCGACCACGGGCGGCTCCTCCGTGCCGAAATGGGTGTCGGAGATGTGCAGCAGGACCGTCATTTCGGCGGCAGGCGTTCTTCCACCGGCGGCAGCATCACGCGCAGCGCCCGGGGCGACACCGCGAAGCGGATCGGCAGCTGCATCCACTGCACCTCGCCGTCGGTCGCCACCTTGAGGCGGCGGGCGTTGCGGGCCGCCACCGTGAGCGAGCGGATCGGGAAGCTCTGGAGCCGGCGTTCGTCGCCCAGCGTGCCGATGGCCGTGGCCACCACCATGCGCAGCTTCGCCCACCACGGCATGTTCGGCAGCAGCAGGCAGGCGATGCGCCCGTGCCCCACCTGCTCCACGACGTAGCCCTGGATGCCGATGCGCTCCAGCTGCACGCGGTTGTTGCACAGGAACACGCTGGCCGTGCGCAGCTTCGCCAGCTCGCCGTCCATCTCCGCGTCCAGCACCAGCTGCATCCGCCATTCCAGCAGGCTCTTGAGCGCCGACAGCATCGCGATCCACCGCCGCCGGCCCAGCCGGTTCTTGACCTCTTCGCGATCCGCCAGCAGTTTGGGGTACAGGCCCACCGAAGCGTTGACCAGGAACACGTGCTCGTTGACCAGCCCCACCTGCACCGGCTCGGGCCGGGCCCGCAGCAGCATGCGCGTGGCCTCCACCGGCTCCAGCGACAGGCCGAGGTCGCGGGCGAACAGGTTGAAGGTGCCTTGCGCGATCAGCCCCAGCGGGCAGTCGTGCGACAGCGCCGCCTGCGCCGCCGCATTGATGGTGCCGTCGCCCCCGGAGGCCACGACGATGCCGCCATGCTCCCGGGCCAGCCGCGCCGCCTGCAGGCACGCGGACACCACGTCCCCCGGCTGCACCGGCACGAAGCGGTAGCGCCGGCCGGCCGCCTTCAGTTCGGCCTCCACCGCCTCGCGGACCTCGTCCTTCTCGGACGCGCCGGAGGCCTGGTTCATGACGATGAACAGCTCGGCGTCCGGGTGCGGAGACGGCGGCTCGCCGGGGGCCTGCTCTGGGTGGGGATCGGACAGGACGGCGGACATTCCGGCCAGCTTAGCCGCCCGCGGGCCCCGACCCTGTCGGACTGCAGCCAGTGCCGAGGTGGTCAGCGCAGCTGCACCGAGCCGGACACCGTGACCATCACCGTGCTCTTGCCCGGCTCCACCGGCACCGCGTCGGCCGACGACAGCTTGCCTTCCTGGGCGGCCATGGTGCGCATGCGCGGCGAGAAGCCCGGCTCGTTGGCGTTCACGGCCACCTCGCGCAGCGTGTAGCCGGCAAAGCCGAAGCCGCGCGCGAGTTCGGCCGCCTTGGCCTTGAAGCGCTCGATGGCCTGGGTCTGCGCCTCGCCTTCCACGCGCGCGCGCTGCTCGCGGCTGAGGCCGAAGCTCACGCCGGCCAGCGTCATGCTCTGGATGCGGCCGGCCGCCTGCGTGATCCGCGGGAAGTCGCGCCCTTCCAGGATGAGCTCGGCGGTGCCGCTCCAGCCGCTGATGCGGCCTTCGCGGTTGTGGCGCGGATAGAGCGCGAAGTTGCCGGTCCGCACGTCCAGTTGCCCCGGCTGCGCGGTCTTGCGCGCCTCGGCCAGGGCGGCGTCCAGGGCATTCTTCAACTGCGTCTGCACCGCGGCGGGGTCGGTGCCGTCGCGCGCGGTGCTCAGGTTCATCTGCAGCAGGTCCTGCTGGACCTCGACCGTGCCGCTGGCCTGGAGCTGCAGCACGTTCTGGGGCGGGGGCAGGGTCTGGGCGGCCGACAGGGCGGAGGCGGCGGCCAGCGCGCAGCCGGCCAGGACGTTGCTGGTTCTTCTCATGGATCCGAGGGTAAGCGAATCAGGCGGCGCTGCGGGGGCTGCCGGCTTTCGGAGAGCTGGCGCCGCAGTTCGGCGCGCTCCACCGCCGTGAGCTGGCGCGGTTGCGGGGTGCTTTCGGCCGGGTATTGCTGCAGCGTGCGCCGCAGGTCCACCGAGGCCCGCTCCGTCGGCTGCGCGGCCATGGCGGCCACGGTGGCGAGCGCAAGGGCGGCGGCGAGGTACTTCATTTCCCTATTGAACGGCGTGGCGCGGCCGCCGTTCACTTCACGCTTGTCAACGGCCCGCCGCTGGGGCAACATTTGTAACAGGGGGAAAAACCACCCCCCAAAACCCGGAATCCGGGCAAACCCGCCTTCAGAATCGGCGCTGTTACAAATTGGCTTCGGGAGAACCATGACGCAAGCAGCAGCACGGACCGACAAGATCCTGGTGGTCGACGACGACGCACGCATCCGCGACCTGCTCCGCCGGTACCTGACGCAGGAAGGCTTCGAGGTCATCCTGGCGGAAGACGGCAAGGCGCTGAACCGCCTGATGCTGCGGGAGACCGCCGACCTGATCGTCCTGGACCTGATGATGCCGGGCGAGGACGGCCTGTCGATCTGCCGCCGCCTGCGGGCCGCCAACGACCGCACGCCGATCATCATGCTGACCGCCAAGGGCGAGGACGTGGACCGCATCGTGGGCCTGGAAGTCGGCGCCGACGACTACCTGGGCAAGCCGTTCAACCCGCGCGAGCTGCTGGCCCGCGTGCATGCCGTGCTGCGCCGCCGCCCGGCGCAGGAAGCGCCCGGCGCGCCCTCCTCCGACAACGAGGTGGTGAACTTCGGCCCCTTCGCCTTCGACCTGGGCGCCCGCACCCTGCGCAAGAACGGCGAGGAACTGCCGCTGACGACCGGCGAATTCGCGATGCTCAAGGCGCTGGTGCGCCATCCGCGCCAGCCGCTGTCGCGCGAGAAGCTCGCCCAGCTGGCCCGCGGCCGCGAGTTCGAACCCTTCGACCGCAGCCTGGACGTGCAGGTCTCGCGCCTGCGCAAGCTGATCGAAGCCGACCCCGCCTCGCCGCGCTACATCCAGACGGTGTGGGGCGTGGGCTACGTGTTCGTGCCGGACGGCGCGGGCTGACCTGCGCCTGGGGGTTGCCGCCGATGACACGGCGGCTTCCCTGGAGTGCAATCGGCTTCTGCCATGATCCGAGCCGTCGTGACCCATCTCGAAGCCACCAGCCCAGCGCCGCTGGAAACCGCGCCTGCCCCGCTGGAGATGCGCCCGCGCCTGGGCCTGTCCCTGTTCTGGCGCACCTTCTTCCTGCTGTCGCTGCTGCTGATCGGCTCCATCGTCGCCTGGCTGCAGACCTTCCGGCAGCTCGAGTTCGAGCCGCGCGCGGTGCAGACCGCGCAGCAGATCGCGTCGCTGGTGAACTTGAGCCGCGCGGCGCTGGTCCACGCCGACCCGATCGCCCGGGTCTCCCTGATCAAGACCCTGGCCGACCAGGAAGGCGTGCGCATCCTGCCGCGCGAGCCGGTCGACAAGTTCGCGCCGCTGTCCGGCAGCGCCATGGACAAGCGCATCGTCGATGAACTGGTGAGCCGCCTGGGCGCCGGCACCGTGATGGCCAGCAGCGTCAACGGCGACCCCGGGCTGTGGATCGGGTTCAAGATCGACAAGGACGATTACTGGATGCTGATGGACCGCACCCGGTTCTCGCAGGTGGGCGGCAAGACCTGGCTGGTCTGGCTGATCACCGCGGCGGCGCTGTCGCTGGCCGGCGCGGCGGTGATCGCGCGCCTGATCAACCGGCCGCTCAAGCAGCTGTCCTTCGCCGCCAGCCGCGTGCGCGACGGCGACTTCGACGCCAGCCGGCTGGACGAGAAGGCGGTGACCAGCGAGATCCGCGAGGTGAACATCGGCTTCAACCGCATGGCGCAGCAGCTGGCCAAGATCGAGCAGGACCGCGCGGTCATGCTGGCCGGCATCTCGCACGACCTGCGCACGCCGCTGGCCCGCCTGCGGCTGGAAACCGAGATGAGCGTGGTGGACCCCGATGCGCGCGAGCACATGGCCGCCGACATCGACCAGCTCGACGCCATCATCGACAAGTTCCTCGATTACGCGCGCCCGGACCACGCGGAGTTGAAGCCGGTGGTGCTCAACGACGTGATCGAGGCCTGCATGTACGCCATCGAGGACCACGGCGACATCAAGGTCAACCTGGACATGCCCAAGAACATGCAGGTGCTCGCCGACGAGGTGGAGCTGGCCCGCGTGGTGTCCAACCTGCTGGAGAACGCGCGCCGCTACGGCAAGACGCCCGAGACCGGCATCGCGGTGGTGGACATCACCGCCCGCGCCCGCAACGAATGGGTGCTGCTGAAGGTGCGCGACCACGGCATGGGCGTCTCGCCGGAAGCGCTGCCCAACCTGGTGAAGCCCTTCTTCCGCGGCGACGCGGCCCGCACCGCGGCCACCGGCGCCGGCCTGGGCCTGGCGATCGTGGACAAGACGGTCCAGCGCATGGGCGGGATCTTCGCGCTGTCGAACACCACGTCCGGGGGCCTGGCGGCCCACATCAAGCTGCAGCGCCCGCGGATGATGCCGCCGGTGCCGGGTGGCGGGACGGTCGATGCGGAGAAGAAGACGCCGGCGCGGGAAGCGACGGCCTGAACGTCGAGTTCACGGCGCCGTCAACAGCACCACCGCCCTCGCCTCGATGCTCTGCCCCATCCCCACGGGCCCGAGCTTTTCCGCCGTCTTCGCCTTCACGTTGACCTGCGTCGCCTGCAGGTCCAGCGCCTGCGCGATGCGCGCGCGCATGGCTTCGATGTGCGGCGCCAGCTTGGGCGCCTGCGCGATGACGGTGCTGTCCACGTTGGCGATCTGCCAGCCGGCCTGGCGCGCGCGCAGCGCGGCTTCCGCCAGCAGCAGGATGGAGTCGGCGCCGCGAAAGCGCTCGTCGGTGTCCGGGAAGTGCCGGCCGATGTCGCCCAGCCCCGCCGCCCCGAGCA
>JALHLO010000145.1 GCA_022844525.1 Ramlibacter sp. | reverse complement strand
GCCCTTGCCGCCGTCCCAGCTCACCTCGCTGCGGTAGCCGTGCTGCGCCTTGCCGTCGCCTTCGGCTTCCCCAGGACCCTTGGGCTCGTTCTGTTCCATCGTGCTCTCCAAATGGCTGACCCGCCCAAGGTTGGAACCTTGCGGCGGGTCGCGCTGTAGGACGCCAGCGCGGACGCCCTGGAGCGCCCGGCTGAATTCGTCGTGCCTGCTTAGTTGCTGCCCAGGGTGCGGGTCTCGGGGACCAGCACGATCGGGCCGGCGTCCGTCTGCGGGTTCACGGTGATGGAGGCCTGGCCTTCCGGCATCACCACGGTTTCCACTTCACGGATCAGCCCGCCGCCGGCGACGCTGCCCTCGACTTCGCCCATGCCCATCACGCGGGCGCGGCAGGCGGCGCGGTCTTCACCGGTCATGTGCACTTCGCAGCGGGTCATGGCCTGTTCGCCGTAGTTCTCCAGCTTGCCGCGCTGCTTCTCGGCGGCGGCGTTGCGCGCCTCGCGCAGGCAGGTGGCGCGGTCCTGCTGGGTCTTGCCCGTGTTGCAGGCATTCACTTCGGACTGGTAGCTGCCCGTCGAGTCGATGATCCCGGTGCCCGGGAAGCTGGCATCGGAGGTGGCGACCTGGGCCGTGGCGGCACCGACCGCAAGCAGGGCGGCGGCACCGAAGGACAGCATGCTCTTGAGCGATCGGTCCGTCTTCTTCATGGGGAACTCCTGGTTTTCAATCAATGGAGTCAGTGTGGGCGACCCTGCGTCCGGGCGCTGCCGGAAAGGGGCTCCCGTGCCGGGCGAAGCGGGCCCATGGTCGGGTAGGACGCTGCCTTGCAAGGCAGGCGCTGACAAGGGGGTTACAGGGTCCAGCCGCGAGGCTCGGCGGGGGGAAGGTCCCACAGCAGTGGCCGCCACGCGCGCCGCACCGCCTTGAGCAGCTGCAGCGCGGGCTCGACCAGGGGTGCGAGCACGCGCACCACCACCACCCTCGGACCGGGTGCGGTGGCACCCGCCGTGACGGCCGGCGACTGGGCATCGATCACTGCGCGTGCTGCTTCCAGCAGCATGTCCCGCCGGGCGCGCGCGAGGTCTTCGCCGGCTGCGAAGAAGAGGCTCGCCAGGCAGCGCTGCCCCGCCAGGCCGAGCGGCCCGTCCATGAGGTGGGCGTCGTCCGCGGCGATCCGCCCACGCTCCAGCCAGGCCCCGTCCAGCTCCAGGTGCTGCAGCACGCTGCCGCGCGCGAAGGGCTGGCCGGCCTGCGGCAGGCCGAGCGCCGCGACGTCCCAGCCGAGCAGCTCCGCGCCCGGCGCCAGCGTCATGTGCAGGCGGTTCTCGGCGCGGCATCCGCTGTAGTAGAGCGCCTCCAGCGGCAGCCACTCCAGGCGCGCGCCGGCGTCCAGGCGGATGCGCACGTCCTGCACCGCGGCCTCGCCTTCGCTGCGGTAGAAGCGCGACGCGCCCGGCGTGGTCACCAGGCCGTGGCTGGCTTGTGCCGCATGCACGTCGACCCGCAGCGTGTCGCCGCCCACCAGTCCGCCGGGCGGATGCACCAGCACGTTGTGGCAGACGGCATCGCCCTCCGGCCACATGCTTTGCAGGATGCGCAGCGGGCCGTCGTGCGCGAAGCGGGCCACGCTGCGCGCGCCTTCGCGGGCGTAGTCGAGCCGCAGCTGCCCGTGCCACGCCATCGCTTCAGGCCGCCTGCGAACCGCGGTGCGCCCAGGCCGTGGTGTGTTTCTCGATCGCGCTGAACAGCTCGTACATCGCCATCGCCATCACGCTGATGGTGACCAGGCCGGCGAAGGCCAGCGGCATGCGCTGCTGGCTGCCCGCCGTCTGGATCAGGTTGCCGATGCCGCTGTCGCCCGCGGTCATCTCCGCCAGCACGGTGCCGACGAAGGCCAGCGTGATCGCGATCTTGAGGGACCCGTAGAAGTAGGGCAGCGATCGCGGCAGGCCGACCTTCACCAGCACGTCCCAGCGGCGCGCGCCCAGCACCCGCAGCACGTCCTCCAGCTCCGGCTCCAGCGTGGCCAGGCCGGTGGCGATGTTCACCATGATGGGGAAGAAGGAGATCAGGAAGGCGGTCAGGATCCCCGGGCCGATGCCGATGCCGAACCACACCACCAGGATGGGCACGATCGCCGCCTTGGGCACGGCATTGAAGCCCACCATCAGCGGATAGAGCGCCGCATACGCCAGGCGCGAGGACCCGATCAGGAAGCCGAGCATCACGCCGACCACGATCGCCAGGCCGAAGCCCACCATGGTCACCCAGAAGGTGCTCCAGGCGGCGGCCAGCAGCGGACCCTTGAACTCCGCCATCTGCCTGGCGATCTCCCACGGCGAGGGGAACAGGTACTGCGGGATCGCGAAGGCCTGCACCACCACCTGCCACAGGATCAGGACGGCGATGACCACGAGCCACGGCGCCCAGCGCTCGAATTGCCGGCTCCTCATGGCGCCACCTCGGTCGTCCTGCGGATGGCGCCGATGTGCCCGCGCAGCTCGTGCACGATGTCCGTGAACTCCTTCGTGTAGGTGATCTCCAGGTCGCGCGGCCGGGGCAGCTCGATCTGCCGCTGCACCACGAAGCGCCCGGGGCTGCGGCTCATCACGTACACGGTGTCGGCGAGGAAGACGGATTCGCGCAGGTCGTGCGTGACCAGCACCACATTGAAGCGCTGCTCGGTCCACAGGTCGCGCAGGATGCACCACAGCTCCTCGCGCGTGAACGCATCGAGGGCGCCGAAGGGCTCGTCGAGCAGCAGCATCTTGGGTTCGTGGATCAGCGCGCGGCAGATGCTCGCGCGCTGCTGCATGCCGCCGGAGAGTTGCCAGGGGAACTTGTCCTCGTAGCCGGCCAGGCCCACCTTGCGCAGCAGCGCGCGGGCCCGCTCCTCGTATTCGGGGCGCCTGCGCTTGAACTGGCTGCGGTAGGGCTCCACGATCTCCAGCGGCAGCAGCACGTTGTCCACCGTGGTGCGCCAGGGCAGCAGCGACGGCGCCTGGAAGGCCATGCCCGACACCTTCAGCGGGCCGGTCACCGGCTGGCCGTCGATCACCACGCGCCCGCGCGAAGGCGGCCGCAGGCCGGTGGCCAGCTTCATGAAGGTGGACTTGCCGCAGCCCGAGGGGCCGACGATGGCGATGAACTCGCCCTGCCGCACCTGCAGGTCGATGGCCTCGACGGCGAACTGCCCCTCGCGCAGCAGTTCGTCGTTGTAGGCGAGCCAGACGTCCGAGAAGCGGATGAAAAAGTCGCCGCCCGCGGCGGCGACGTCCGGGGCCGCTCCCCTCACTTGCGCGCGGGCGGCAGCACGTTCAGTTCCGCCTTGGCGGGCAGGAAGGAGCCGTTCCACACGGTGTCCGGGTTCACGCGCGTCTTGGTGTTGAAGGCGTCGGAGACCTGCGAGGCCATCAGCGACAGCCGCGCGGGAACGACCTGGCCGAAGCCTTCGTTGCGGGCGTCGGGGCTGGCGATCACGTCGTTGATCGCCATCTTGAAGCGGCGCTTTTCCATCTCGATGTTGGCGATGCCGTCGCGCGCCTTGATGGTTTCGGCGGCGGCGTCGGGATTGGCCATCGCCTCCTTGGCGCCCTTGGCGAACGCCGACAGGAAGGCCTTGATCGCCTGCGGGTTCTCGCGGATCAGCCTGGGGCTGGCGATGATCACGTTGCCATACAGCTTCACGCCGTACTGCGGGTAGGGCAGCGTCACCACGTCCTCCAGCTTCACGCCGCGCGCCTCCAGGTTCAGCAGCGAGGTGAAGGTGAAGCCGGTGATGGCGTCGACTTCGCCGCGCGCCAGCATGGTCTCGCGCAGCGGCGGGTCCATGGACACCCAGGTCACGTTCTGGATCCCGTTGGCCTTCTGGAAGATCGGGAAGCCGCGGCGGCCGGCGTCGAACACCGGCGCGCCCAGCTTCTTGCCGGCCAGGTCCGCCGGGGACTTGATGCCGGACTTCTTCAGCGCCATCACCGCCGCCGGCGTGTTGTTGTAGACCATCATCACGCCCACCGGCTTGTTCGGCGCGTCCGGGTTGTTGGCGTGGAATTCCATCAGGGCCGCCATGTCGGCGAAGCCCATGTCGTAGGTGCCGCTGGCCACGCGCTGGACGGCGGCGCCGGAGCCGGTGCCGGCGTCGATGGTCACGTCCAGCTTCGCATCCTTGAAGTACCCCTTGGCCGCCGGGACCAGGAACAGCGCGGCCGGACCCTCGAAGCGCCAGTCGAGCTGGAACTTGATGGGGGTGTTGGCCTGCGCATGGACGGCCGTGCTGGAAGCGAGCGCGACGGCGCCCAGTGCCTGGAGAAATACCCTCTTGTGCATGAATCGACTCCGTAATGCCTGTAATGTGGTCCCACGGGGTGTTAGCAAGAGCTGTGCCGTCGAGCTGGACCCCGCGCGGCCGTATTGTCAGGCCTGCGCTTGTTCCCTCCTGCGGGGGCTTACCCGTGAAAATTGCCCTGTCGCGGTACGACTAGTCCGACGCCCCCACGCGCCGGGACAGCACACCGGGACTACCGCCCGCCTACGCCCGCGCTTTACAGCCGCAACCATAGTGAGCAGCACCGGCCCCTCGCGGGGCAGGTGGACCGTGGCCCCCGAGGGCGGCGGCTCGACCATCAACAACACGCCGTTTGCGGCTAAAGGAGTGCGACTATGGGTTTTTTGATTTGGTTGATCATTGGCGGCATCGTCGGCTGGCTGGCCAGTCTCGTGATGCGCACTGACGGCCAGCAGGGCATCCTGCTGAACGTCGTGGTCGGTATCGTGGGTGCGTTCCTCGGCGGCTGGCTGATCTCCCCGCTGGTCGGCGTGGGCACCATCAACCAGGGCATCAGCATCGGCTCGGTCGTGGTGTCGCTGATCGGCGCCATCATCCTGCTGGCGATCGTGAACCTGTTCCGCCGCGGCCGCGTGCGCTGAGCGGAAGGACAAAAAAGAAACGAGCACCCGCGCGGGTCTGCGCCCGCGCCATCGGAGCGCCCTTGCGGGCGCTCATTTTCTTTGGGTGTCGCGGTTCGCCTGCGGGCTCACCACGACCTACAAGGGCCCCCGGGGTCGCAGGCGAACCGCGACACCCGTCAGGCGCGCACCGCCGCCGCCGACACCAGCGCCGTCATGTTCACCACCCGCCGCACCGTCGCCGACGGTGTGAGCACATGCACCGGCGCCCTGGCCCCCAGCAGGATGGGCCCCACCGTCACCCCGTGGCCGCCGGTCATCTTCAGTACGTTGAACAGGATGTTGGCCGCGTCGAGCGTCGGGCAGATCAGCAGGTTGGCCTCGCCCGTGAGCGTGGTCTCCATCAGGCTGTCGCGCCGCACCTTTTCCGACAGCGCCGCGTCGCCCTGCAGCTCCCCGTCGCATTCCACGTCCGGCGCCAGCCGGCCGAACAGCTCGCGCGCCTTGCGCATCTTCATGGCGGAACCGCGGCGCGAGGAGCCGTAGTTGCTGTGCGAGAGGAAGGCCACCTTGGGCGGCAGGCCGAAGCGGCGCACCTCCGCGGCCGCCATCACCGCGATCCGCGCCAGCAGCTCGGCGTCGGGATCCTCGTTGACGTAGGTGTCGGCGATGAAGAGGGTGCGCTCGGGCAGCATCAGCGCGTTGAGCGCGGCGAAGCCCTCGCCCTCGCGGCAGCCGATCACGTCGCGCACGTGCTCCAGGTGGTGCTCGTAGCGACCGACCATGCCGCACAGCATCGCGTCCGCGTCGCCCAGGTGCACGGCCAGCGCGCCGATCAGCGTGTTGGAGCGCCGCACCGCCGCCTTCGCGGCCTCGGGCGTGATGCCGTTGCGGCCCATGATGCGGTGATAGGTCTCCCAGTACTGGCGAAAGCGCGCGTCGCTCTCCGGGTTCACGACCGTGAAGTCCTGCCCCAGCTTCAGGCGCAGGCCGGCCTTGGCGATGCGCGCCTCGATCACCGCCGGGCGGCCGATCAGGATGGGCTGCGCCAGCTTCTCGTCCACCGCCAGCTGCGCCGCGCGCAGCACGCGCTCGTCCTCGCCCTCGGCGTAGGCCACGCGCTTGGCGGTGGACTTCTTCGCCGCCACGAACACCGGGCGCATGATCATGCCGGTCTGGTAGACGAAGCGCGTGAGGCCTTGCGTGTAGGCGTCGAAGTCGGCGATCGGGCGCGTGGCCACGCCGGATTCCGCCGCCGCGCGCGCCACCGCGGGGGCGATGCGCAGGATCAGCCGCGAATCGAAGGGCGTCGGGATGATGTAGTCGGGGCCGAAGGACAGTTCCTTGCCCGCATAGGCATTGGCCACCTCCTCGCTGATGTCCGCCTTGGCCAGCTGCGCGATCTCGCGCACGCAGGCCAGCTTCATCGCCTCGGTGATCTTGCTGGCGCCGCAGTCCAGCGCGCCGCGGAAGATGTAGGGGAAGCACAGCACGTTGTTCACCTGGTTCGGGTAGTCCGAACGGCCGGTGGCGATGATGCAGTCGGGCCGCGCCTGCCTCGCCAGCTCCGGGCGGATCTCCGGCTCCGGGTTGGCGAGCGCCAGGATGATGGGCTGGTCGGCCATGGTCTTGACCATCGCGGGCGTGAGCACGCCGGCGGTGGAGCAGCCGAGGAAGACATCCGCGTTCTTCACCACGTCGGCGAGCGTGCGCGCCGAGGTGTCCTGCGCGTACTTCGCCTTGGATTCGTCGTAGCCGCCGGGGCGGCCCTGGTAGATCACGCCCTTGGAATCGACCACGAAGATGTTCTTCGGCTGCAGGCCCAGGCCCACCATCAGGTCCAGGCAGGCGATGGCCGCCGCGCCGGCGCCCGAGGACACCAGTTTCACCTCGGCCATCTTCTTGCCCACCAGCTCCAGGCCATTGAGCAGCGCGGCGCCCGAGATGATCGCCGTGCCGTGCTGGTCGTCGTGGAACACCGGGATGTTCAGGCGCTCACGCAGCTTCTTCTCGATGTAGAAGCATTCGGGCGCCTTGATGTCCTCGAGGTTGATGCCGCCCAGCGTGGGCTCCAGCGCCGCCACGATGTCCACCAGCTTGTCCGGGTCGCGCTCGGCCAGCTCGATGTCGAACACGTCGATGCCGGCGAACTTCTTGAACAGGCAGCCCTTGCCTTCCATCACCGGCTTGCCGGCGAGCGCGCCGATGTCGCCGAGCCCGAGCACCGCGGTGCCGTTGGTGATCACGCCCACCAGGTTGCCGCGCGAGGTGTACTCGTAGGCCAGCGAGGGATCGGCCTGGATGTCCAGGCAGGGGTAGGCCACGCCGGGCGAGTAGGCCAGCGACAGGTCGCGCTGGTTCGACAGCGGCTTGGTCGGCGTGATGGAGATCTTGCCCTTGGTGGGCGTGCGGTGGTATTCGCGGGCGGCGTCGCGCAGCGCGAGCTCGGCCTGGGTGGTGGGTTCGTTCATGAAGTCCTGCCTGGATTTCTTCCGGGGAACGTCACCCTACGCCCTTCGCGCCCGGCGCATCTCCGTAGAACTACGCGGAATCAAGGGCGCTTGCGCTGGCTCAAGCCTGAGCCTGCTCCTGGGCCACCGCGTGCTGCGCCATCGCCTCCAGCGCCTGCACCACGGCCGAGTGGTCCGACTGCGACAGCCCGAGCGCGGTGCAAGCCTGCATCAGCTGGGCGGCAATGGCGGTCTGCGGCAAGGCCAGCCCGAGCGTCCGGGCGCCCTGCAGCGCCAGGTTCAGGTCCTTCTGGTGCAGCGCGATCCGGAAGCCCGGCGCGAACGTGCGCCGGATCATCCGCTCGCCATGCACCTCCAGCACGCGGGAGGAGGCGAATCCGCCCATCAGCGCCTGCCGCACCTTGCCCGGATCGGCGCCGGCCTTCGATGCGAACACCAGCGCCTCGGCCACCGCCGCGATGTTCAGCGCCACCACGATCTGGTTGGCCACCTTGCACACCTGGCCGTCGCCGACGGCGCCCACGTGCGTGATGTTCTTTCCCATCAGGGCCAGCAGCGGCCGCACGCGCGCGAACGCCGCTTCGCTGCCGCCGGCCATGATGCTCAGGCTGGCCGCCTTGGCGCCCACCTCGCCGCCCGAAACCGGCGCATCGACGTAGTCGCAGCCGAGTTCCGCGATGCGCTGCGCGAAGCCGCGGGTGGCGATCGGATCGATGGAGCTGCAGTCCACCACCGCCTTGCCGCGCGCGAGCCCCGCCGCGACGCCGTGCTCGCCGAACAGGACCTTCTCCACGTCGGGCGTGTCCGGCAGCATCAGGAAGACGACGTCCGCCCGCTCCGCCACCCCGCGCGCGGTGGTGCAGATCGTGGCGCCGCCGTCGGCCAGTGCCGGCGGCACCTTGCTGCGCGTGTGCACGAACAGCGTGTGGCCCGCCGCGAGCAGGTGGCCCGCCATCGGCGCGCCCATCACGCCCAGGCCGATGAAGCCGACCTTCGTTCCCGACTTCGTCATCGCAGCACCTCCGCCATCCACTCCAGGCCTTCCAGGGTCGTGGTGCGCGGCCGGTACTCGCAGCCCACGTGGCCGCGCCAGCCGATCGCATCCAGGTGCCGGAACAGGAAGCCGTAATTGATCTCGCCGGTGCCCGGCTCGTTGCGTCCGGGGTTGTCGGCGATCTGGATGTGCCCGATCCGCGGCAGGTGGCGCTGCAGGGTGGCGGCCAGCTCGCCTTCCATGCGCTGCGCGTGGTAGACGTCGTACTGCACGTACAGGTTGTCCGAGGCCACTTCGTCCAGGATCGCGATCGCCTGGTCGGTGCGGTTCAGGAAGAAGCCGGGGATGTCCAAGGTGTTGATCGGCTCGATCAGCAGCCGGATGCCGGCGTCGCGCAGGGTCGCCGCCGCGTACTTCAAGTTCGCGACGTACGTGGCGTGCGCCTGTCCGGCCGTGACGCCGCCAGGCACCTTGCCGGCCAGGCAATTGAGCTGGCCGCAGTCCAGCGCATGCGCGTAGAGGATGGCGCGGTCGACCCCGGCGCGGAATTCGTCCACCCGGTCGGGATGGCAGGCGATGCCCCGCTCGCCCGCCGCCCAGTCGCCGGCGGGCAGGTTGTGCAGCACCTGCTTGAGGCCATGGGCACGCAGGCGCGCGGCGAGTTCCTCCCTGGCGAATTCATAGGGGAACAGGTACTCCACCGCGGTGAAGCCGGCGGCGCGGGCGGCGGCGAAGCGGTCCAGGAAAGGCAGCTCGGTGAAGAGCATGCTCAGGTTGGCGGCCAGGCGGGGCATCACGCGGTCTCCTCTTCGAATTCCATGACCTTGTCGATCTCGGCGCCCATGGCGATGTTGGTCACGCGCTCCAGGATCACCTCGATCACCACCGGCACCCGGTGTTCGGCCATCAAGGCTTCCGCCCGCGCGATCGCCGGCGCCAGTTCGTCCGGGCGGTGCACCCGGATCGCCTTGCAGCCCAGGCCTTCCACCACCTTCACGTGGTCGACGCCGTAGCCGCGCTCGGGCACGCCCACCGGCGTGTTGATGTTCTCGAACCCCAGCTGCACGCAGTAGTCCATCTCGAAGTTGCGCTGCGCCTGGCGGATGAGGCCCAGGTAGGAGTTGTTCACCACCATGTGGATGTAGGGCAGCTTGAACTGCGCGCCCACGGCCAGCTCCTCCAGCATGAACTGGAAGTCGTAGTCGCCCGAGAGCGCGACGATCCGGCGCGTGGGGTCGGCCGCGCGTACGCCCAGCGCCGCCGGCACCGTCCACCCCAGCGGCCCGGCCTGGCCGCAGTTGATCCAGTTGCGCGCGCGGTAGACGTGCAGGAACTGCGCGCCGGCGATCTGCGACAGGCCGATGGTGCTGACGTAGCAGGTGTCCTTGCCGAAAGCGTCGTTCATGCCCTGGTACACGCGCTGGGGCTTCATCGGCACGTCCTCGTAGTCGGACTTGCGGTGCATGGTCTGCTTGCGCTCGAGGCAGTCCGCGGCCCATTCGGTGCGGTCCTGCAGCTTTCCGGCCGCCTTCAGCTCGCGGGCCACCTCGATGAACAGGCGCAGTGCCGCGGCCGCGTCGGACACGATGCCGTAGTCCGGGGAGAACACGCGGCCGATCTGGGTCGGCTCGATGTCCACGTGGACGAACTTGCGGCCCTTGGTGTAGACCTCCACCGAGCCCGTGTGCCGGTTGGCCCAGCGGTTGCCGATCCCCAGCACGAAGTCGCTTGCCAGCATCGTCGCGTTGCCGTAGCGGTGGCTGGTCTGCAGGCCGCACATGCCGGCCATCAGCGGGTGGTCGTCGGCGAT
>JALHLO010000144.1 GCA_022844525.1 Ramlibacter sp. | reverse complement strand
CGAGGCCGGGGAGGTCCGCGAGGAACCGGTCCCCGTGCCGGCCGCGCTGGCCGTGCCCGTCGAGAGTGCGCCCGGCGCAGTGCCGCAGGCCGCGCCCGCCGTTCCCGCCTCACCGGCCTTCGTGCCGCAGCCCGTGGCCGCGCCCCGGATGCTGGAGGCGATCGACTTCGACGTCCCGGCTTCCGCCGCGCAGCAGCGCCCGGTCGACGGCGTGCTGCGCGTCGAGACCCTGGCCGCCACCTTCGAGGAAGTGGAGTTCCTGTCCTCGCTGGGCCTGGCCGGCGATGCGATGGACGTGCTCAAGGCCTACCTGCAGGACAGCACCGGCCCGGCGCCGCTGGCCTTCTTCGAGCTGATGCGCCTGTGCGACCAGGACGAGGATCCCGCCGCGCTGGCCATGGTGCGCCGCCGCTATGCCCAGGCCTTCGGCGTGGAGCCGCCGCGGCTGCAGGACGTGACGATCTCGCTGGGCCTCGAAAGCCTGCCGCAGCTCAGTGCCCGCATCACGCGCGCCTGGGGCACGGCCGAAGCGCCCCGCCTGATCGAGCAGGCCTTGTTCAGCGTGCCCGCGCCCGGCGTGCCGCTCACGCTGCAGGCCGGCCGCGACCTGATCTGCCTGTACGGCCTGGCCATGGCGATCGAGGCCGACACGCAGGACGCGCATGCTCCCGGCAACGAAGCGCAAGCGCATCCGCTCGCGCCCTGGGCCAACGCCGAGGACCCGTCCGCGGCGCAGGCCGCCGCGCAGGCCGTGGCCGAAGCGCAGGGCGGCCACCACTTCGCGCTGGACGTCGACCTGACCGTGGCGCCGCAACCGCTGCCCGGGACGCGCGACGAGCCCGAACTCGAGCTGGCCCCGCTGCTGGCCGAACTGAAGGCCGCCGCCGTCCGGGAAGAGAAGGTGCGCGCGCAGGAGGCGGAAGACGCCTTCAGCGCGGCGATGGCCTCCGAGCGCGTGCCGGTGAGCCGCTTCTAGGACGAAGGAGACCGGATGGCGCTGGTGCAGCAGGGAAGCGGGGGGGCGGGCGTGCTGGCCGCCATGCTGGACGATCCGGCCGCGCGCGGCGACCGCACCCTCACGGGCAACCCGGGCGGCCGCCCGGCCTGGCTGTACACGGCCGCGCTGCATCCCGCCGACGAGCCGCAGCGCCTGGCCGAACTGCGCGGCTTCGCCATCCTCGACACCGAACCCGACGAGGACTACGACCGGCTGGTGCAGCTGGCCACCGTCCTGTGCGGCGCCCCCATGGGCGCGCTGACCATCGTGGACAGCCAGCGCCAGTGGTACAAGTCGCGCGTCGGCGTGCCGGTGCAGCAGGTGCCGCGCGACAAGTCCTTCTGCGCGCACGCCATCCTGGAATCCGACCGCGTGCTGGAGATCCCGGACGTCGCGAAGCTCGGGTGGGCCGACATGCACCCCTGGGGCCCGCAGGGCCCGCAGCTGCGCTTCTACGCCGGCGTGCCCCTGCGCACCGGCGAGGGCAGCGCGATCGGCACGCTGTGCGTGATGGACAGCGTGCCGCGGCGGCTGACCGAGAGCCAGCGCGACGGCCTGGTGAAGCTGGGCAAGTCGGTCGCCAGCCTGCTGAACCTGCGCCGCCAGCTGCGCATCGCCACCGAGACCGACCGCCTGACCGGCCTGCCGAACTGGTTCCACTTCGAGCACGAGTTCGACCACAACAAGCCGGCCTGCGGCATGGTGTGCTTCGTGCGCCTGAAGACGATCAACCAGATCAACTCGGCCCACGGCTTCCGCGTCGCCGACGCGCTGATCCAGCAGACGGCCGACCGCCTGCGCGTGTTCGGGGACCGGGGCGCCTTCATCGGGCGCATCAAGCGCGGCCTGTTCGTGCTGTTCTTCCCGGACGCGCGGCCGGGCGAGTTCGCGCAGAGGGTCGCCCCCGAGCTCGCGGCGAGCCTGGGCAAGCCCTACGCGGTGCACGACCTCTCGCTGGTCTGCCCGGTGAACCTGGGCTTCGCCTCCTATCCCGACGACGGCAAGAGCCTGGACGAGGTGGTCAACGCCGCGGACACCGCCTTGCAGGTGGCGATCGAGCGCGAACAGTCGATGGCCTTCTTCGACCGCATGGTGGACAACGTGCTGAGCATGCACTTCCGCCTGGAGCCGCAGTTGCGGCGCGCGCTGGAGAAGAGCGAGTTCGTCAACTACTACCAGCCCAAGGTGGAGCTGGCCACCGGCCGCATCGTGGGCGTCGAGGCGCTGGTGCGCTGGATGGATCCGGCGCGCGGCCTGGTGCCCCCGGGCGAGTTCGTGCCGGCGCTGGAAACCACCGGCCTGATCGGCGAGGTGGCGCAGAAGATCATGGAGCGCGCGGTGGACGACTGGCGCAGCTGGCGCGACGCCGGCCTGCCGGCGCCGCGGATCGCCGTGAACGTGGCGGCCGCGCAGCTGCGCAACGACGATTTCGTGCCGGCGCTGCGGCGCGCGCTGCAGGGGCTGCAGGGCGATCCGGCGGCGCTGGGCATCGAGATCACGGAAAGCATCCTGATCTCCAACATGGAACGCGCCATCGAGGTGCTGACGCAGGTGAGGGCGCTCGGCGTGCCGGTGGCCATCGACGACTTCGGCACCGGCTATTCCTCGCTGGCGTACATCGTCACGCTGCCGATCGACGAACTGAAGATCGACCGCGCCTTCGTCAAGAAGATCACCGCCGACCCGGCCTACGAGGGGATCGTGCGCACCTGCGTGTCGCTGGCGCGCGGCCTGAACCTGAAGGTGGTGGCGGAAGGCGTGGAAACCGAGGCGCAGGCCGCCAAGCTGCGCGAGCTGGAGTGCGACCAGGCGCAGGGCTTCCTGTACAGCCCGCCGGTGCCGGCGGAGCAGCTGGTGCGCATGCTCAAGGCGGGGACGATAGGCGCCCGCTAGCGGCACGTGGGCCGCGCGGAATGGCATGCGGGGCGGCCCCGGCCGTGAACGAGCCGGGGCTTGGCCCGGCTCATTCACGTTGATCAGGCCCCTTTGAAATCACGCAGTGATTTCAAAGGGAGGTCTCACACGATCTTGACCAGCTCGAACAGCACCGTCGGCGGCAGTTCCGCCGTCAGCTGCTCGCGGCCCACCTTGGGCGTCTCGAAGCGGTCGAAGCCGCTCAGGTGGAACGAAGGCAGGTCGCGCGTGATCTCCACCAGCGGGCAGCGCTCCTCGCCGCCCAGCAGGTCCTGGCGGAACGCGGCGATCTCCTCCGGCGGCACGTCGTAGCTGGTGACCAGCACGTTGGGCCGCCCCTCGCCGATGACCGAGCGCGCGTGCACCGTGTCGCTGGCGCCCAGCGCCTCGATCCCCATCTTGCGCAGGGCGTCCACGGCTTCGGCGCGCACCTTCTCGTCCTTCGCGACCACCAGCACCCAGGTCTCGCGCAGCGGCGCGTCGCCGCCTTCGGGTTCCGTGAGTTCCAGGCAGGCCATGCCTTCGGAGCTCAGGAAGGTCTTGGGGAAGTCGATGGTCAGCAGGGCGGCGCCATCGGCGCGCGAGCGCGTCACCTCCAGGTTGGAGGAGGCCGCGATCTGCCGCAGCAGCATCCAGTGCAGGCCGTCATTGAGCCGGCGGCTGCGCGGACGCACCGTCCAGCCCACCCCGCCGGGGTGCGCGCTGGGCTGCGGCTGCGGCGTGGTGACGCGCACCTTCAGTTGCGCGGGACCGGGCCACTCGGCCGGCACCAGCGTCACGTGCAACTGCTTGCTGAAGCTCATCGCCCAGTCGACGATGGCGTTCAGCAGGCTGATCGCCACCGGCGGATCGAGCAGCACGTCCACCGCCTGCAGCTCGGAGCTGATGGCCACGCCCGCGGCTTCGGTCTCGGAGGCGCGTTCCTGCAGCACGTGCCGAACCAGCTCGGACAGGTCCACGCGCTCGCGGGCCTGGCGGATGCGCCCGCCGGCCAGGCGCGTGATCTGCTGCGCGCGCAGGCTGGTGCCGCGCAGGTGGTGCATCGCATCGCTCAGGGCCTTGGCCTCGCTGCGGCGCAGCCGCCCGGCGCCCACCAGGTAGTTCAGCGCGCGCAGCAGCAGGTTGCTGCTTTCGACCGCCTGCTCCGACAGCGCCGCCACGAGATTGGGCCACTGCTGCGACATCGTCCAGGGCGCGTTGGGGTCGGTCGGGGCATAGATGCCGGCGCCGTCCGACCAGCGCCGTCCGGTGACGACGCCAGCGCTGTTGGCCGCGGGCGTTTCCGTGACGGCCGCGGCGGGCGCCACCGGCTCCGGTTCGACCAGGCTCAGGCCCGGGAACTCGAGGTTGTTGCTGCTCATGGGGGACCTCCGGACGGGTACAGGGATGCAGGGGCGGACTGCTGCGCGCCCATCTGCGTGCACTGGTGCGAGCAGTAGTCGACCAGGGCGTCGATTTCGGTGGACTTGTCGAACACGGCGTCCACCCCGAGTTGCGCGCAGCGCTTGCGCACGCTGGCATTGACGTAGTTGCTGAACACGATGATCTTCTGCTCGGGCCGCGCGCGCTGCACGCGCTGCACCAGCCGCATGCCGCTGCCGCCCTTGAGGAACAGGTCCACGATCAGCATGTCCCAGTCGTCATGCGCGGCCACCCAGGCCAGGGCTTCTTCCTCCGTGGCGGCGCCGCCGACCACCTTGACGCACGTGAGTTCTTCCAGGGCTCCGACCAGGTTCTCCTGGATCTCCTGGTTGTCCTCGACGACGAAAACTGCAAGTTGCACGGGAGCTCAATCGGTAAGGGTCGGTGTCAAGGCGTAAGGCACTCTAGCCCCTCAGCTTGCCCACCCATTCGGATGGGCACGCGTTTGCGTGTAGGAGGGTGCCTACGATCGTCCCCGTCCCCCGCGAACGCACCGTAAGATGCGCGACAAGGAATTGCATGGACCCGGTGATCGCGCACAACCCAGGGAACCTGCTGCAGCTGGTCGAACGCAGCGCCTTCGTGGGCTTCTGGCGGCTGGATGCGCGGGGTGGCACCCTTTACTGGTCGGAACAACTCGCGCGCCTGCACGGCGCGCCGCCGGGGTATACGCCCACGTTCGACCACGCCCTCGCGCACTACGCGGAGGAGCATCGCGCCGAACTCGAGGCGCGCGTGCGCGCCTGCCGCGAGCAGGGCACACCCTTCGACGTCGAGGTGCAGGTGTACACGCTGCAGGGCCGGCGCATCTGGGTGCGCTGCGTCGGGCAGCCGCTGCTGGCCGAAGACGGCAGCATCGCCGGCGCGGAGGGCCTGGTGCAGGAGATCGCGCCGGCCGGCTACATGCCCGGCACGCTGCTGCGCCACACGGTCAGCATGGGCGGCGCGCTGGGCAGCGGCGAGGCCTTCGTCACCGTCGACCTCCAGGGCCGCATCAGCTACGCCAACGAGCAGGCCGAGCAGCTGCTCGCCGGCGGCGGCGGCGAGCAGCTGCTGGGGCGCAAGATCTGGAGCTTCTTCCAGAAGCGCGTGCGCCTGTCGCTGGAGGAACGCTTCACGCACGCGCTGGAGAAGCACCAGGCCATCGAACTCGAGGAGCTCGACGCGCAGGTCAGCCACTGGCTGGAGCTGCGTGGCTTTCCCTTCGGCGCCGGGCTGGCGCTGCACCTGCGCGACGTGTCGGCGCGCCGCCGGGCCCAGCAGCACCTGACGCTGCTGGAAGGCAGCATCGCGCGGCTGAACGACATCGTGATCATCACCGAGGCGGCGCCCTTCCGCGCGCCCGGCCCGCGCATCGTGTTCGTCAACGAGGCCTTCGAGCGCCGCACCGGCTATTCGCGCGAGGAGGTCATCGGCCATTCGCCGCGCTTCCTGCAGGGGCCGGACACGCAGCGCGCGCAGCTCGATCGCATCCGCGCGGCACTGGAGCAGTGGGAGCGGGTGCGGGTCGACCTGATCAACTACACCAAGGGCGGCGAGCCCTACTGGGTCGACCTCGACGTGTCGCCGGTCTGGGACGAGACGCGCCGGCTCACGCACTGGGTGGCGGTGGGCCGGGACATCACCGAGCGCAAGCGCGACGAGGAGAAGATCCAGTACCTGGCCTTCTACGACCCGCTCACGCAGCTGCCCAACCGGCAGATGCTGCTGGATCGCCTGAACGAGGCGGTGGGCGAGTCGGGCCAGGCGCGCGACGGCGCGCTGATGTTCATCGACCTGGACAACTTCAAGGTCCTCAACGACACGCTGGGCCACCAGAAGGGCGACCTGCTGCTGCAGCAGGTGGCGCGGCGGCTGCGCAACTGCGTGGCCAAGGGCGACCTGGTGGCGCGGCTGGGCGGCGACGAGTTCGTGGTGCTGCTGGAGAACACGCCGGAAAAGCCGCTCGACCCGCTGACGGCGGCGCAGGCGGTGAGCCAGCGCATCCTGGACGGACTGGGCGAGCCCTACGTGCTGCCCGGCTACCTGCACCACAGCACCTGCAGCATCGGCGTCACCCTGTTCGGCAGGAGCCCGTCGAGCGTGAACGAACTGCTCAAGCAGGCCGACCTGGCGATGTACCAGGCCAAGGCGGCGGGGCGCAACGCGGTGCGCTTCTTCGACCCGGAGATGCAGGCGGTGGCGACCGCGAACGCGGCGCTGGCGTCGGACCTGCGCGAGGCCTGGCGCCACAACCACCTGAAGATCGAGTACCAGCCGCAGGTGGGCATGGACGGCCGCATGAGCGGCGTGGAGGCGCTGCTGCGCTGGGAACATCCCACGCGCGGCGTGGTCGCGCCCGACGAATTCATCCCCACGGCGGAAGAGACCTCGCTCATCATCCCGATCGGCCACTGGGTGCTGGAGGAGGCGTGCGCGCAGCTGGCGGCCTGGGCGCGCCGTCCCGACCGCGCGCACCTGAGCATCTCGGTCAACGTCAGCGTGCGGCAGTTCCGGCACCCGGAGTTCATCGACGAGGTGCTCAGCTGCATCCGCCGCGCCGGCATCCCGCCGGACAAGCTCAAGCTGGAACTGACCGAAACGCTGCTGGCGGAGAACATCGACGCCAACATGGCGAAGATGCGCAACCTGAAGGACATGGGCGTGCGCCTGTCGGTGGACGACTTCGGCATCGGCTACTCGTCGCTGTCCTACCTGAAGCACCTGCCGATCGACGAGCTGAAGATCGACCGCAGCTTCATCACCGACATCGTGGCCGACGGCAACGATGCGGCCATCGCCGGCACCATCATCGGCCTGTGCCGCAACCTGGGGCTGGAGGTGATCGCCGAGGGCGTGGAGACGGAGGAGCAGCGCGCCTTCCTGGCGCGGCAGGGCTGCCACCGCTACCAGGGCTACCTGTTCTGCCGGCCGCTGCCGATCGCGCAGCTGGAGGCCTTCATCGACGCCGCCGGGGGCGGCGTGCCGGTCACACCGGAACCATCTTCAGTGGTGTCGTGACCACCGCGCGCGGCAGGCGCAGGATGATGGTCTGGCCGTTGCGCAGCAGTTCCACGCCGTGCTGGCCCGCGAGCGCCTGCACTTCCACCCACGACAGCGGGATTTCGCCCGGCTCGTGCATCAGGGTGTACGCGCCCTCCGGCTGAGGCTGGTACTCCACCGCGATCACGCCATGCGAGGACGCGTGCTCGGTGCGCACCGTCACGTCGCCCGGCCCGGGCGCGGCATCGGTGAGGGTAAGGATCGCCGCGGCCAGCAGGAAGCGCAGCGCGCTGCGCGACACGTCGAATTCGCCGTCGGCCAGCTCCGCGCGCAGGTCGAAGCCGCGGAAGTTGAGGCTGGTGGACAGCAGGCGCACCACTTCCGCCGTGGCTTCGCCCAGGCGCGTGGAGTCGTCCTCCGCGGGCTCCATCCAGGTGCAGACGTCGAGGCAGCGCGCCACGGCCTGCCGCGAGAGGCGGTTGAGCTTGGAGACGGAATTCCCGAGGTCGTCGGACGCGACGGCACCGCGTTCCATGCGGGCGCTGAGTGCCTCGGCCATCATGCCCAGGGACTGCAGGTGGACCACCATGTCGTGGCGCAGCGGCGGCGTGAGCCGGCGCAGGATGTCGTGCTGCGCTGCCCGCGCGAGGCTGCGCAGGCGCTGCGGCGAGGCATCGGCTGCGGCCGGCGGCGTGGCCCCGGGGGATGTGACGATTGGGTCTTCGATGGCGAGCACTGCGTTGGGTTTGAATGGTTCGGGTTGGAAAGCAGTCTGCTTTGCGGGTTCCCCGGAAGTTGTCAGGACCGCCACGCGCGGGGTGTAGGACGCGGGCGCCAGCATCCCGTGGTGAAGCACTCGCGGCGTGTGAGGCGCAAGCCGCCCGGCACGGGCCCGCTGCCCGCAGGGGAATCGCCCTCGCTCCCAAGGATGTGCTGTAATTTGGCGATCCGAGGACTCTGCACGTGCCCTTTCTCCTAGACGACGCCAATGCCTCTGCCCGCCTGGTCGGCCTGCTCGATTCCGCCATGGACGCAATCGTCAGCGTGGACGACACGCAGCGCATCGTCATGTACAACCGCGCCGCGGAAAGGCTGTTCGGCTGGTCGGCCAGGGAGGTGCAGGGCAAGCCGCTGGACCTGCTGATTCCCGAGCGTTACCGCGACGGCCACAACCAGCAGGTGCGCCGCTTCGGCGCCACCGGCACCACCTCGCGCCGCATGGGGGACAACACCGTGCTGTACGCCCTGCGCAAGGACGGCACCGAGTTCCCGATCGACGCCTCCATCTCGCAGCTGCAGACGCCCGAGGGCAAGCTCTACACCGTGATCCTGCGCGACGTGACCGAACGCGTGCGCGCGCGCGAGGAGCTCGCCTCGTTCGCCGCCGAATCGGCGGGGGTGCGCGAGCAGGAGAAGTCGCGCATCGCGCGCGAGCTGCACGACGAGCTCGCGCAGAGCCTCACGGCGCTGAAGATGGACACCATCTGGATGCGCGACCACGTTGCCGCGGAGGACGCGGCCGTCCAGGAGAAGATCACCGCCATGCTCGCCATGCTGGATACCGCCGTGGCTTCGGTGCGCCGCATCGCCGCCGACCTGCGGCCGCTGGTGCTGGACGACCTCGGCTTCGTGCCGGCGATCGAGTGGGTGGCGCAGAACTTCACGCAGCGCACCGGCATCCCCTGCGACCTGCGGGTCGACGAGACGCTGGAACTGGAGGAGCCCTTCGCCACCGGCGTGTTCCGCATGGTGCAGGAGTCGCTGGCCAACGTGGGCAAGCACGCGCGCGCCTCCAAGGTCGAGGTGGAGGTCCGCGCCCGGGGCGACGACCTGCTGCTGCGCGTGCAGGACGACGGCATCGGCTTTCGCCCCAACGCCCCGCGCAAGCCGCAGTCGCTGGGCCTGGTCGGCCTGCGCGAGCGGGCCATGCTGATGCGCGGCGAGGTGAGGGTGGAAAGCGCGCCCGGCACCGGCACCACCGTGGAGGCCCGCATCCCGGTCGGGAAGCGGCCCGCATGACGGTCCGCATCGTGCTGGCCGACGACCACGCGATCGTCCGCGAGGGCCTCAAGCGTATCGTCGCCGACGTGCAGGATTTCCAGGTGGCGGGCGAAGCCGCCGACGGCGGCGAGGTGATGAAGGCCGTGCGCGAACTCGAGTTCGACGTGCTGGTGCTGGACCTGTCCATGCCCGGGCGCAGCGGCATGGAGCTGATCAAGCTGGTGAAGGCCGAGAAGCCGCGCCTGCGCATCCTGGTGCTGAGCATGCACCAGGAGATGCAGTACGCCGTGCGCGCCATCAAGTCGGGCGCCAGCGGCTACCTCACCAAGGAAAGCGCGCCGGCGCAGCTGGAGCAGGCGATCCGCAAGATCGCCGGCGGCGGCGCCTACATCAGCGCCGAGGTCGCGGAGCAGCTCGCCCTGGGCGCCATGCCCGGCGGCGCCGAAGGCCTGCCGCACGAGAGCCTGTCGGACCGCGAGTTCGAGGTGTTCCGCCTGCTGGTGGCCGGGGACGCGGTGTCGGACATCGCGGCCCAGCTGAACCTGTCGGTCAAGACGGTCAGCACGCACAAGGCCAACCTCATGCAGAAGCTGGGGCTGGCGAACCAGACCGAGCTGGTGCGCTACGCCATCAAGCACGGGCTGGCGGACCCGGTCTGATCAGTCGTCGACCTGGATCTCCACGACGCAGTCGCCGCGCAGCGCGTGCAGCGTCATGCGGCCGCCGTTGTCCACCCGGTAGCTTTGGTTGGCCTGCAGCATCACGTCGCGCGGATCGCCGTCGTGCGTGATCCAGGCCTCGCCGTCGCGGCAATGCACCGTCACCTGGCCGGCCGGCGGGCTCAGCGCGCGCGTGGCGCCCTGGCGCACGCGCGCCGCGAACCAGCGCGTGACG
>JALHLO010000143.1 GCA_022844525.1 Ramlibacter sp. | reverse complement strand
GCCGCGGCGGCGACGGCCCACCCCACCAGCAGGGCGAGGTAGCGCTGCAGCGAGCCGTTCTCGGTGCGCGCGGTGAGCCAGCGCGCGAAATCGAGCAGGTGGTCCACCGCGTGGGTGAACAGCAGGCGACCGGTGATGCGGCGCGGGTGGTGCAGGTGCAGGCGGAAATTGCGCTGCAGCGCCGCGTACATCGCGATGCCCCCCACCAGCGCGATGCCGCTCATGAGCAGCGGCAGGTTCAGCCCGTGCCACACTGCCAGGTGGTACTGCGGCGGCGGCGCGTTCAGCACCGCGGTGGCCGCGACGTGCACCAGCGGCCCGAGCGTCGCCGCCGGCAGCACGCCCACCACCACGCACACCGCCACCAGCAGGATCACCGGCAGCTTCATGAACAGCGGCGGCTCGTGCGGGTGCGGGTTGGGCATGTCCTTCGGATCGCCGTGGAAGAACACGTCGTGGATGAAGCGCAGCGAATACGCCACCGAGCAGATGCCGGCGAAGGTCGCGATCGCCGGCATCACCCAGCCCCGGGCGCCGCCGGCGCGCAGCGCCTCGTCGAAGAACATCTCCTTGGACAGGAAGCCGTTGAACAGCGGCACGCCGGCCATGGAGGCGGCGGCCACCATCGCCAGCGTCGCCGTCCAGGGCATGAAGCGGACGAGGCCGGCGAGCTTGCGCATGTCGCGCGTTCCGGTCTCGTGGTCGATGATGCCGGCGGTCATGAACAGCGAGGCCTTGAAGGTGGCGTGGTTCAGCACGTGGAAGACCGCCGCCACCTTGGCCAGCGGCGAGTTCAGCCCGATCAGGAACACGATCAGGCCCAGGTGGCTGATGGTGGAGTACGCGAGCAGTCCCTTGAGGTCGTGCTTGAACACGGCGACGTAGGCCGCGAAGGCCATGGTCAGGATGCCGGCGCCGGAGACCCAGAACTGGAACAGGTCGGTGCCGCCCAGCACCGGGTACAGGCGCGCCAGCAGGAAGACACCCGCCTTGACCATGGTCGCGGAATGCAGGTAGGCCGACACGGGCGTGGGCGCGGCCATGGCCTCGGGCAGCCAGAAGTGGAACGGCACCTGCGCGCTCTTGGTGAAGCAACCCAGCAGGATGAGCCCCAGCACGAGCGGGTACTGGGCATGCGCGCGGATGGCATCGCCGCGCTCCAGCAGCACGTGCAGCTCGTAGCTGCCCCCGATCTGACCGAGCAGGATGATGCCGGCGAGCATGGCCAGCCCGCCGCCGCCGGTGACCGCCAGCGCCATGCGCGCGCCGGCGCGCGCGTCGGCCCGATGCCCCCAGTAGCCCACGAGCAGGAAGGACGAGACGCTGGTCAGCTCCCAGAACACCACCAGCAGCAGCAGGTTGTCGGCCAGCACCACGCCCAGCATGCCGGCCATGAACAGCATCAGCTGCGCGTAGAACTTGCCGGGCGGGTCGCCGGCGCCGAGGTAGTACGCCGCGTACAGGATCACCAGGATGCCGATGCCCGTGATCAGCAGGGCGAACATCAGTGCGAGCCCGTCCAGCCGCAAGCCGATGTTCATGCCGATGTCGGGCACCCAGGGATGGAACAGCAGCAGCGTGCGGCCCTCGAAGACCTGCGGCGCCAGCCAGGCCAGCACCAGCAGCGCGGAGGATGTGACCGCGGCCGCCAGCCACGCGGCGGCGCGCTTGCCGTACGGCGCGCGCGCGCGGCCGGCGAACCAGGGCAGCACCACGCCGGGCAGCAGCGGCAGCAGGACGACGAGGGCGAGCAGCAGGGACATGGCTCCGATCACGGGCAGGCGCAAGCCGCGAGGCGGCCCGACCATCGCGTGAACCTGCCCGCCCCGTGAAGCGGACACCCGGCGCGGAGTCTAGCAGCGCGGGCGCGCGGGCTCAGGCCCGGCAGCGTTCCAGCACGTGCCGCGTCATCGCCTGCGCGAGCTCGTGCTCGCCGACGAACACGCGGCTGGCGAGCTCCTGCGCGAGCCGGCTCGCCTCTTCCTCGTTGTGCGAGCGCACCACGACCTCGATGGTGGGGTTCAACAGGCGCGCGTGCGTCGCCATCTGGCGCACGCCCAGGGTGTCCGACGTGGCGATGACCAGCATGCGCGCACGCGCCACGTGCGCCTGCACCAGCACTTCCGGCAGTGCGGCGTCGCCCGACACCGCGGGAATGCCCTGGGCGCGCAGTTCCTCCACGATCGCGCGGTTCTGCTCCGCCACCACGAAGGGGACATGGTTCGCCAGCAGCGCCGCCGCCAGTTTGCGGCCCACGCGCCCGTAGCCCACCAGCACCACCTGGCGGGACAGGTACTTGGGGTCGGTCGTCATGGGCAGTTCGGCCAGCGGGTCGTCGCGCGCGGCGAGGTCGCGGGCGATCTGCGAGCGCTGCAGCAGCAGCCGCTGCAGCGGCTCGATGCCGCGGAACACCAGGGGGTTCAGCGCGATGGAGATCAGCGCGCCCGCCACCACCAGGCTCTGCGCCTCGGGCGTGACCACCCCGAGGCTCGCGCCCAGGGCGATCAGGATGAAGGAGAACTCCCCGATCTGCGCCAGGCTCGCCGAGACCGTGAGCGCGGCGTGCAGCGGGTACCGCAGCAGCAGCACCAGGACCGCCGCTGCGACCGACTTGCCGAGGACGATGATGCCCAGCACCGCCAGCACGCGCAGGGGCTGGTCCACCAGGACGCGCGGGTCGAACAGCATCCCCACCGAGACGAAGAACAGCACGGCGAAGGCGTCGCGCAGCGGCAGCGTTTCCTCCGCCGCGCGGTGGCTGAACTGCGACTCGCGCAGCACCATGCCGGCGAAGAAGGCGCCCAGCGCGAACGACACGCCGAACAGCTTGGTGGCGCCGTAGGCGATGCCCACGGCGGCGGCCACCACGCACAGCGTGAACAGCTCGCGCGAGCCCACGCGCTGGACCTGCCAGAGAAGCCACGGGAACAGCCGCCGCCCCACCACCAGCATCAGCGCCACGAACAGGCCCACCTGGACCAGCGTGGTGCCCATGCTGCGGGCGAGCTCCCCGAGGTTCATGGACGACGTACCGGTGAGCACGGGCGCCAGCGGGGGCAGCAGCACCAGCACGATCACCATCGCCAGGTCTTCCACCACCAGCCAGCCCACGGCGATGCGCCCGTTGAAGCTTTCCAGGATGCCCAGGTTTTCCAGCGCCCGCAGCAGCACCACGGTGCTGGCGCACGACAGGGCCAGCCCGAACACCAGCGCCGGCGCCATGGCCCAGCCCCACCAGGCGGCGAGCGCGAAACCCATCGCCGTGGCGGCGGCGATCTGCACCACGGCGCCGGGCACGGCCACCCGCTTGACCGCCAGCAGGTCGCCCAGCGAGAAGTGCAGGCCGACGCCGAACATCAGCAGCATCACCCCGATCTCCGCGAGCTCGGAAGCCATCTTCGTGTCGGCGACGAAGCCGGGCGTGAACGGCCCGATGACGATCCCGGCCAGCAGGTAGCCGACCAGCGCGGGCAAACGTAGGCGCGCGGCCAGGAAGCCGAGCACGAGCGCCAGGCCCAGGCCGGCGGCGATGGTGGTGATGAGGGGAAGTTCGTGGTCCATCGGAGAGGACCACTTTACAGGAGCGACTGCGCTACGGTGGCTGCCGCGCGGCATTCTTGCCGGCCGCCGGATGCCGCACCACGCGCGCGACATACCAGATCGCGACGATCGCGAAGATGGCGGTGGACACCGGGTTGATCCATTTGCCGATGCGTTCGTACTGCGCCTCCAGCAGGTAGCCGGCCAGCGTCAGGACGGTAGTCCACAGCACCGAACCCACCAGGGTCCAGAGCACGAAGGGCAGCGGCCGCATCTTCGCCAGTCCCGCGGGAAGGGCGACCACCGTGCGCAAGGCTGGGACCAGCCGGCCGAAGACGAGCACCAGCGGCCCCTTGCGTTCGAACAGGTGCTGTCCGCGCTCGATTTCCCCGGGCGTCAGCGCGATCCAGCGGCCGTGGCGCCCGGCCAGGCGCTGGAGGCGGTCGACACCGATCTTCCGGCCCGCGAAGTACCACGGCAAGGCGCCCAGCAGCGAGCCGAGCGCGCCCGAGGCAACCACCAGCGCCGGGTGCAACTCCCCGCGGGCCGCCAGGAAGCCCGCGAAAGGCATGATCAGTTCCGAGGGCAGGGGCGGAAACAGGTTCTCCAGCAGCATCAGCAGCGCGACGCCGAAATAGCCGAGCTTGCCGATGACTTCGATGACCCATTCCGCCATCGTCCCAGTCTAGGGACTGCGGCCTCGCGGCGGGGGCCGCCGTATCCACATGCAAGGGCCGGCCGCCGGCGGCGGTTCCCACCGCCGCGCCGCTCAGGGCGCCAGTGCGGCCTGGATCCAGACGAGCACCTGCGGCAGCGCCACGCCCGGCGTCGCCAGGTGGTCCGCCTGCACTTCGAGGTACCGGCTGCGCGGGTTCGCGGGCAGCTTGTCGACGTAGTACTCGCGCACGCGCTGGAACAGCGGGTCCGCGTGGCCGATGACGGTGAGCACCGGGATGCGCGCGGGCACCCGGGGCGCCGTGACGCCCATCTCCGCGTCCGAGTCGGGGTCGAAGTAGGACAGGTAGTTCCTCGCGCTGGTGAGCGCGGTCACGCGGCGTCCCTGGTTGATGTCGGCGAAGCCGTCGCGCGCATCGCCCTTGCCTTCGGCCACCATCCGGCGCGCCTTGTCGATGCTGTCGCGCACCGCGGACAGGCTGGGCGCGGTGTAGTAGCCCCGGGGCACGTGCCCGGGGGCGAGCAGCACCAGGGCGTCGACGTCGCCGTGGCGCGCCGCATAGCTCAGCGCCGCCGGCACGCCCATGCTGTGGCCCAGGAGCACGATGCGCGTGGCCCCCTGCGCGCGCAGCGCCGCCACGTGCGACTGCACTTCCGCCATCGCCTGGTTCCAGTCGCCGTCGATGTAGCGGGTGCGCGACCAGGGCATGTCCGGCAGCAGCACCAGCATGCCCTCGCGTTCCAGCGCGCCCTTGACCGGCCGGTACTGCGGGTTGTCCGGGCTGCCGGGGTTCTTGCCGTGCAGCATCAGCACGCCCACGCGTTCCTGCGCCGCCACGGGCGCGCCGCACAGGAGCGCGGCCAGGGCCAGGGCGGCGGCCAGCCAGCGCCAGGGAGTCGTTCGCATCGGGGCCTCCTCGTTGTGCGCGGGCAGGAAAAAGGCCGCCCGCAGGCGGCCTTTTTAGCAGAGACCCGGCAGGTCCCGCGGCTCAGAGCTTCACGCTGGTGAGGTAGGAGTCGTAGCGGTACTCGGAGAAGCGCGTCCACAGCAGCTGGTCGCGCTGGAAGGCGCGCATGTCCTGGTGGATCTTCTTGAACTCGGGCGACTTGGCCTCGTGCTCGGCGAACACTTCCATGGCCGCCTTGAAGCCGGCGTCCATGATCTGCTTGGAGAAGGGCTTGAGCTGCGTCTTGGCGGCGACCAGGCGCTTGAGCGCGGTCGGGTTCACGGCGTCGTACTTGGCGGTCATGTCGCGCGCGGCGACGTTGGTCGCGGCATGCAGGATGGCCTTGTTCTCGGCCGACAGCGCGTCCCAGGCCTTGGTGTTCACGAAGAACTCCAGCTCGGCGCCGCCTTCCCACCAGCCGGGGTAGTAGTAGAAGGGGGCGACCTTCTGGAAGCCCAGCTTCTCGTCGTCGTAGGGGCCGACGAACTCGGTGGCGTCCAGCGTGCCCTTCTCGAGCGCCTGGTACACCTCGCCCGCGGGCATGTTCTGCGCCACCACGCCCAGCTTGGCCATGGTCTCGCCGAACAGGCCGCCGCCCAGGCGCATCTTCAGGCCCTTGAGGTCGGCGACGGTCTTGATCTCCTTGCGGTACCAGCCGCCCATCTGGGTGCCGGTGTTGCCCGCGCTGAAGCTCTTCATGTTGTACTTGGCGTAGAACGCGTCCATCAGCTTGCGGCCGTTGCCGTGCTCCATCCAGGAGTCCATCTGGCGCGCGGTCAGGCCGAAGGGCACGGCGCAGCCGAAGGCGAAGATCGCGTCCTTGCCGGTGAAGTAGTAGGGCGCGGTCTGGGCCATCTCGATGGTGCCGGTCTGCAGCGCGTCGACGTTGCCGAAGGCGGGCATCAGTTCGCCGGCGGCGTGCACGGAGATCTCGAACTTGCCGCCGGACAGCGCCTTGACGGTGCGCGACAGGGTCTCGGCACTGCCGAAGATGGTGTCCAGCGACTTGGGGAAGCTGGAAGACAGGCGCCAGCGAACGGCGGCCTGGGCATGCACCGCGGGGGCGATGCCGGCGGCGAGCACGCCGGCGATGCCGGCGCGTTTGATGAGGGAACGACGGTCCATGGGGAACAGCTCCTGACGACGGAAAGAGACGAAATGCGCGGGCATGATGCGGCCGGGCTTGCCGCCAAGCTGTCAGAAGGCTTGCATGGACGGGCTGCCGGCCTAGGGGTTTGCGCGTGGATGTAGTTCAAAAAGCCGCAGTTCGTGCGGCTTTTTGCATGAGCAGCCCCCGGCGCGCCCTCAGAGCTTCTGCGCCTGCATGAAGCGGTCGAAGGTCGCTTCCGTGAAGCGGAACCACAGGTTCTGCTCGGCGCGGAACTTCGCGAAGTCCGTGTACACCTTCTTCCAGTTGGGGTTCTTCGCCCCGATCTCCTCGTACAGCCGGATCGACTGCTTGAAGGCCTCGGCCATCACGTCGGACGGGAACGGGCGCAGCTTGGCGCCGGCGCCCACCAGCTGCTTGAGCGCGGTCGGGTTCCGCGCGTCGTACTTCGCCTGCGTCTCCACGTGCGCGAAGGTCGCCGCCGCCTCGACGATCGCCTTGTTCTCCGGCGACAGCGCGTCGTAGGCCTTCTGGTTCACGTACAGGTCCAGCTGCAGGCCGCCTTCCCACCAGCCGGGGTAGTAGTAGAAGGGCGCGACCTTGTGGAAGCCGAGCTTCTGGTCGTCGTAGGGGCCGATCCACTCGGCCGCGTCGATGGTGCCCTTCTCCAGCGCCTGGTAGATCTCGCCGCCGGGGATGTTCTGCGGCACGCCGCCCATGCGCTCGAGCACCTTGCCGGCGAAGCCGCCGATGCGGAACTTCAGCCCCTTGAGGTCGGCCACGCTCTTGACCTCCTTGCGCATCCAGCCGCCCATCTGGGCGCCCGTGTTGCCGCAGGCGAAGTTCACCATGTTGTACTTCGCGTAGAACTCGCGCATCAGCTTCAGGCCGTTGCCCTCGAAGGTCCACGCGCTCATCTGGCGGCTGTTCAGGCCGAAGGGGATGGCGCCGCCGATGGCGAAGGTCTCGTCCTTGCCGAAGAAGTAGTAGGGCGCCGTGTGGGCGGCCTCCACCGTGCCCTGCTGCACGCCGTCGACCACGCCGAAGGCCGGCATCAGCTCGCCCGCGGCATGCACGGAGACCTCGAAGCGGCCGTTGGACAGCTGCCTGACCTTCTGCGCGAAGACCTCGGCGGCACCGTAGATGGTGTCGAGCGACTTGGGGAAGCTGGAGGCCAGGCGCCAGCGCAGCGCGGCCTGCGCGTGCACGGCGGGGGCGGCGGCGGCGGCGAGGACGCCGGCGACGCCGGCATGCTTGAGAGCGGAACGACGATCCATTGGCGGAACCCGGTGTTGTGAGTTGGAATGCACGGATCATCGGCCGCACCCCCGCGCGCAGGCTGTCGCGTGGCTGGCGCCGGCCATCCGGACATCTCCCTAGCCGGCCCGTCAGCGTGTGTCAGCAATGAAAAAGGGCTCCCGAAGGAGCCCCGTGCCCGCGGCGGAGCCGCTCAGGACAGCTTCTGCGCCTGCATGAAGCGGTCGAACGTGGCCTCGGTGAAGCGGAACCACAGGTTCTGCTCGGCGCGGAACTTGGAGTAGTCGCCGTAGATCTTCTTCCAGGCGGGGTTCTTGGCGCTGATCTCGTCGTACACCGACATCGACTGCTTGAACGCCTCGTTCATCACGTCGTTGGAGAAGGCGCGCAGCTTGGTGCCCTGCCCCACCAGCTGCTTGAGCGCCGCCGGGTTGCGCGCGTCGTAGCGGGCCTGCATCACGGTGTGGGCGTGCGCGGCGGCGTTCTCGACGATCGCCTTGTTCTCCGCCGACAGGGCGTCGAAGGCCTTCTGGTTGATGAAGAAGTCCAGCTGCGGGCCGCCTTCCCACCAGCCGGGGTAGTAGTAGTTGGGCGCCACCTTGTTGAAGCCCAGCTTCAGGTCGTCGTACGGGCCCACCCACTCGGCCGCGTCGATCGTGCCCTTCTCCAGCGCCTGGTAGATCTCGCCGGCCGGAATGTTCTGCGGCACGCCGCCCAGGCGCTCCAGCACCTTGCCGGCGAAGCCGCCGATGCGCATCTTCAGGCCCTTCATGTCCTTCAGGGTCCTGATCTCCTTGCGGTACCAGCCGCCCATCTGGGCGCCGGTGTTGCCGCCCGGGAAGCTGATCATGCTGTAGTTCGCGTAGAACTCGCGCATCAGCTTCAGGCCGTTGCCCTCGTACATCCACGCGGTCATCTGGCGGCTGTTCAGGCCGAAGGGGATCGCGGTGCCGAGCGCGAAGCACTCGTTCTTGCCGAAGAAGTAGTAGGGAGCGGTGTGCGCCGCTTCCACGGTGCCCTGCTGCACGCCGTCGACCACGCCGAAGGCGGGCATCAGCTCGCCGGCCGCGTGCACCGAGATCTCGAACTTGCCGCCCGACATCGCCCTGACCTGCTGCGAGAACACTTCCGCGGCGCCATAGATCGTGTCCAGCGACTTCGGGAAGCTGGAGGCGAGGCGCCAGCGGATGGCGGCCTGCGCATGCACCGCAGGCGCGATACCCGTGGCCAGCACTCCCGCGATGCCCGCCCGCTTGATGAGGGAACGACGATCCATGAACACTCCTGCTTGAGAAAAAACGGTTAGTTGGTGGCCCGCGCATCCAACTTTCGTGTCGGTTTTCGCGGGGTGGCCCATTCTAGGAATGCAAGGTTTCCGTCAGCCCGGGGTTTTCCCTCGCGGTGCAGCATGCTTGCGACAGCGCAAGAACAAAGGGCCCCGAGGGGCCCTTGTCGTGGTCGCGGGGCGACACGGCGCCCCCCGGATCACAGCTTCTGCGCCTGCATGAAGCGGTCGAAGGTCATCTCGGTGAAGCGGAACCACAGGTTCGCCTCGGTGCGGAAGCTCGCGTAGTCGGCGTAGATCTTCTTCCAGTCCTCGTTCTTGCTGCCGATGTCCTGGTACAGCGCCATAGCGGCCTTGAAGGCGGCGTTCATCACGTCGTTGGAGAACGGGCGCAGCTTGGTGCCCTGCGCCACCAGCTGCTTCAGGGCCGCGGGGTTGCGCGCGTCGTAGCGGGCCTGCACGGCGATGTGCGCCTCCGCCGCGGCGGCCTGGACGATCGCCTTGTACTCCGCGGACAGGCCGTTGAAGGCCTTGTCGTTCACGAAGATGTCCAGCTCCGGGCCGCCTTCCCACCAGCCAGGGTAGTAGTAGAAGGGCGCGACCTTGGCGAAGCCGAGCTTGAGGTCGTCGTACGGCCCCACCCATTCGGCCGCGTCGATGGTGCCCTTCTCCAGCGCCTGGTAGATCTCGCCGCCGGGGATGTTCTGCGGCACGCCGCCCATGCGCTCGATCACCTTGCCGGCGAAGCCGCCGACGCGGAACTTCAGGCCCTTGATGTCGTTGGCGGTCTTGATCTCCTTGCGGTACCAGCCGCCCATCTGCGCGCCGGTGTTGCCCGCCGCGAAGTTGACCATGTTGTACTTGGCGTAGAACTCGCGCATCAGCTTGCCGCCGTTGCCCTCGTGCATCCACGCGGTCATCTGCCGGCTGTTGAGGCCGAAGGGGATGGCGCAGCCGAGCGCGAACACCTCGCTCTTGCCGAAGAAGTAATAGGGCGCGGTGTGGGCGACTTCGACGGTGCCCTGCTGCACGCCGTCGACCACGCCGAACGCGGGCATCAGCTCGCCGGCGGCGTGCGTGGAGATCTCGAACTTGCCGCCCGACATCGCCTTGACGCGCGCGGCGAAGATCTCGGCGCCGCCATACAGGGTGTCGAGGGACTTGGGGAAGCTCGAGGCGAGCCGCCACCGGATGGCGGCCTGGGCGTGGACGGCGGGGGCGATACCGGTGGCCAGCACGCCCGCGATGCCCGCGTTGCGAATCAGCGATCGACGATCCATGGTGTCTCCTGGAATGGGATCAGGGCGCCCATTCTGCGGGTGACAGGATTCTGTCAGGAACGGGTTTTCCCGACGTGGGGCCGGACGTCGCGGTTCGGGCTTGCGCCGCTCACCACGACCTACGAAGCCGGATCCCGTAGGTCGTGGT
>JALHLO010000142.1 GCA_022844525.1 Ramlibacter sp. | reverse complement strand
CGCGCAGCTGCAGGCGCAGCAGGCGCGGGTGAGCCAGACCGCGGTGCACGCACCGGACGACGGCATCATCAGCGCGCGCGCGGCCACCGTCGGCGCCGTGGTGGCGCCCGGCACCGAGCTGTTCCGCCTGATCCGCCAGGGCCGCCTGGAGTGGCGCGCCGAGGTCACTTCCGCCGAGCTGGCCCGCATCACGCCGGGCACCCGCGCGATCATCACCGCGCCCAGCGGCGCGCGCCTGGAAGGCCGCGTGCGCACGATCGCGCCGACCGTGGATCCGCAGAGCCGCGTCGCCATCGTGTACGTCGACGTGAAACCGCTGCCGGGCCCGGCCGCGGGCAGCGCACGGGCCGGCATGTACGCGCGCGGCGAGTTCGACCTGGGCGCGCAGCCGGCGATCACGCTGCCGCAGCAGGCGGTGGTGGTGCGGGAAGGCTTCAGCTACGTGTTCCGCGTCAATCCCGACAGCCGCGTGAACCAGGTGAAGGTGCAGATCGGCCGCATCGCCGGCGACCGCCTGCAGGTGCTGTCGGGCGTCACGCCCGACATGCGGGTGGTGGCCAGCGGCGGCGGCTTCCTGAACGACGGCGACCTGGTGCGGCTGGTCGACGGGCCCGCGAGCGCGACACCCACCGCGGCCGCCGGCGCGGGTGCCGCATCGGCCGCGCGCTGAGGACCGCACCATGATGAACGTCTCGTCCTGGTCGATCCGCAACCCGATCCCCGCGGTGATGCTGTTCGTGCTGCTCACCTTCGGCGGCGTGCTGTCCTTCAAGGCCATGAAGGTGCAGAACTTTCCCGACATCGACCTGCCCACGGTGATGGTCACGGCCTCGCTGCCCGGCGCGGCGCCGGCGCAGCTGGAGACCGACGTCGCGCGCAAGCTGGAGAACTCGATCGCCACCGTGCAGGGCCTGAAGCACATCTACACCAAGGTGCAGGACGGCGTGGTGACCCTCACCGCCGAATTCCGGCTGGAGAAGCCGGTGCAGGAAGCGGTGGACGACGTGCGCTCCGCGGTGGCGCGGGTGCGCGCCGACCTGCCCTCGGACCTGCGCGACCCGATCATCAACAAGCTGGAGCTGGCCGGCCAGCCGGTGCTCGCCTTCACCGTCGCCTCCCGCCGCATGGACGACGAGGCGCTCTCCTGGTTCGTCGACAACGAGGTCTCGCGCAAGCTGCTGGCCGTGCCCGGCGTCGGTGCCGTCAACCGCGTGGGCGGCGTCAGCCGCGAGATCCGCGTGGCGGTCGACCCGGTGCGCATGCAGGCCCTGGGCGTGACGGCGGCCGACCTCTCGCGCCAGCTGCGCCAGGTGCAGGTGGAAACGGCGGGCGGCCGCGCCGACGTGGGCGGCGGCGAGCAGCCGGTGCGCACGCTGGCCACCGTGCAGAGCGCGCGCGAGATCGGCCTGCTGGAGATCGCGCTGCCGGGCGGCCGCACCATCCACCTGACCGACGTGGCCGAAGTCACGGACACGATCGCCGAGCCCCGCGCCGCCGCCTTGCTGGACGGCAAGCCGGTGGTCGGCTTCGAGGTCGCGCGCAGCCGCGGCGAGAGCGAGGTCGCCGTCGGCGCAGCGGTGCACAAGGCGCTGGCCGAGCTGAAGACGCTGCATCCGGACCTGGAGCTCACCCAGGCCTTCGACTTCGTGACGCCGGTGCAGGAGGAGTACGAAGGGTCCCTGAAGCTGCTGTACGAAGGCGGCATCCTGGCCGTGCTCGTGGTCTGGCTGTTCCTGCGCGACTGGCGCGCCACCTTCGTCTCCGCCGTGGCGCTGCCGATGTCGGTGATCCCCGCCTTCATCGGCATGTACCTGCTGGGTTTTTCCATCAACGTGGTGACGCTGCTGGCGCTGTCGCTGGTGATCGGCATCCTGGTGGACGACGCGATCGTGGAGGTGGAGAACATCGTGCGCCACCTGCGCATGGGCAAGACCCCCTATGAAGCGGCGATGGAGGCGGCCGACGAAATCGGGCTGGCGGTGATCGCCACCACCTTCACGCTGATCGCGGTGTTCCTGCCCACGGCGTTCATGAGCGGCGTGGCGGGCAAGTTCTTCAAGCAGTTCGGTTGGACGGCCTCGCTGGCGGTGTTCGCCTCGCTGGTGGTGGCGCGGGTGCTCACGCCCATGATGGCCGCCTACCTGCTCAAGCCCCTGGTGGCGCAGGAGAAGGACCCGCGCTGGATGCGGACCTACATGAAGTGGGTGAACTGGAGCATGCGGCACCGCGTGAAGACCATGCTGTTCGCCACGGCGTTCTTCATCGGCTCGGTGCTGCTGATCCCGCTGCTGCCCACCGGCTTCATCCCGCCGGACGACAACTCGCAGACCCAGGTCTACCTGGAACTGCCCCCCGGCTCGACGCTGCAGCAGACGAAGGACATCGCGGAGCAGGCGCGCCTCGCCGTCATGAAGGTGGACCACGTCAAGACCGTCTACACCACCATCGGCGGCGGCAGCGCCGGCGGCGACCCGTTCGCCAACGCGGGCGCGGCCGAGGCGCGCAAGGCGACGCTGACGGTGCTGCTGGCCGACCGCGAGGAGCGGCCGAGGAAGCAACCGATCGAGAACGACATCCGCAAGGCACTGGAACCCCTGCCCGGGGTGCGCACCAAGGTCGGCCTGGGCGGCTCGGGCGAGAAGTACGTCCTGGTGCTCACGGGCGAGGACCCGCAGGCGCTGCAGGCCGCCGCGCTGGCGGTGGACAAGGACCTGCGCACGATCCCGGGCCTGGGCCAGATCGCCTCCACCGCCTCGCTGATCCGCCCGGAGATCGCGGTGCGCCCGGACTTCGCCAAGGCGGCCGACCTCGGCGTGACCAGCGCCGCCATCGGCGAGACGCTGCGCATCGCCACGGCGGGCGACTACGACGTCGCGCTGCCCAAGCTCAATCTCTCGCAGCGGCAGATCCCCATCGTGGTGAAGCTGCGCGAGGACGCGCGCCGCGACCTGTCGGTGCTGGAGCGGCTGGCCGTGCCCACGAGCAACGGCCGCAGCGTGATGCTGGGCCAGGTCGCCACGCTGGAGCTCACCGGCGGTCCGGCGGTGATCGACCGCTACGACCGCTCGCGCAACATCAACTTCGAGATCGAGCTGTCCGGGCAGCCGCTGGGCGACGTGGCCGAGGCGGTGCAGCAGCTACCCTCGGTGCGCAACCTGCCGCCGGGCGTGAAGGTGGTGGAAGTGGGCGACGCGGAAGTGATGGGCGAGCTGTTCGCCAGCTTCGGCCTGGCGATGCTCACCGGCGTGCTGTGCATCTACATCGTGCTGGTGCTGCTGTTCAAGGACTTCCTGCACCCGGTGACCATCCTGAGCGCGCTGCCGCTGTCGCTGGGCGGCGCGTTCGTGGGCCTACTGCTGGCGCAGAAGAGCTTCTCGATGCCCTCGCTGATCGGGCTGATCATGCTGATGGGGATCGCGACCAAGAACTCGATCCTGCTGGTGGAGTACGCGATCGTGGCGCGCCGCGACCACGGCCTGAGCCGCTTCGACGCGCTGCTCGATGCCTGCCACAAGCGCGCGCGGCCGATCATCATGACGACCATCGCGATGGCCGCGGGCATGCTGCCGATCGCCATCGGCCTGGGCGCCGCCGACCCGAGCTTCCGCTCGCCGATGGCGATCGCCGTGATCGGCGGGCTGTTCACCTCCACGGTGCTGAGCCTGCTGGTGGTGCCGGTGGTGTTCGAGTACGTGGACGATCTGGAGCAGTGGGTGCGCCGGCAGGTGGGCCGCCTGCGCAAGACCGGCCGGGGGCGGCCGCGCACCGTCTGACGGCGGCCGCTGGGAAGCCTGCCCGCGACCGGTTATATCGGCTGGGATGCGCTCCCCGCATTCCCGGTCCCTGCTGCGCTGGGCCGCCTACCAGGCGGCCTTTTCCGTCATCGGGCTGGCGTTCTGGATCCCCTCGGCCTTCGGCGAGGTGACGATCGAGCAGGTGATGTGGCACCTGCGCTATGCCGAAGGGGCGGCGGTCACGATGAGCGGGATCTTCCTCATCGAATTCGCGGTGGAGGTGGTCCTCCTTCCCTTCCTCGGCGCCGTGCTGGCCGCCTGGCTGCACGGGCAGCTGGCGGCGCAGCTGGAAGGCCGGGCCCGCCGCCTGCTGCGTGCCGCGCCGGCCATGGCCGGAGGCACGGCCGTGGGCCTGCTCGCGCTGCAGTTCTCCGCATTTTCCTACGCTGCCGCCTACCTCGAACCCGACCGGTTCGCCGAGAAGTTCGTCGAGCCGACGCGGGTGCAACTGGTGCGCGAGCAGCGCCGCAACCTGGTCGTCATCTACGCGGAAAGCCTGGAAACCGCCTACCGGGACCCCGCCCTGTTCGGCCGCGACCTGCTCGCCGCCACCGGCCGGCTGGGCGGCCATAGTTACGGGTGGTACCGGCCGGCCGCCGGGGCCACCTGGACCATCGCCGGCATGGTGGCCACCCAGTGCGGCGTGCCGCTGCGGGTGTACGCGGAAGGCGACCTGCGCCCCGGGGAGGGCGGCAGGACTTTCCTGCCCGGAGCCACCTGCCTGGGCGACATCCTGGCCGCCCATGGCTACCGCAACGTCTTCCTGGGGGGCGCGCCGCTGTCCTTCTCCGGCAAGGGCCGCTTCCTGCAGGACCACGGCTACGGCGAGGCCTGGGGGCGAGACGAATGGCAGGCCGCCGGCCTGCCGGCCGCCGGCTTCAACGAATGGGGCGCCTTCGACAGCACGCTGTTCGCGCAGGCGAAGCTGCGGCTGGCGCAACTGCATGCCGCCGGCCAGCCGTTCAACCTGACCGTGCTCACGCTGGACACCCACAACCCGCACGGCTTCCTCTCGCCCGAGTGCAGGCAGCGCGGTGCCACCAACTTCGCGGGCATCGTCAGCTGTTCGGCGGAGCAGATCACCGAGTTCGTCGAGTTCGCGCGCGCCAGGGGCTACCTGGAGAACACCGTGGTGGTCGTGATCGGCGACCACCTGGCCGTCCCCAACCCGCTGTGGGACAAGCTGGAAAACGCGCCGCGCCGCGGCATGTTCAACCTGTTCGTCGGCGAGAACCTGCCCCCTCCGAACACCGACGAGATCCTGCCCTTCGACCTGTTCCCCACGCTGGTGGAGCTGGCCGGCCTCCGCGTCCCCGGCGATCGCCTGGGCCTGGGCTATTCGGCGGTCGGCGAGATGGATGCCGCGCGTCCGGCCGGGCGCGCCGGGCAATGGTCGCTGTCCACCGTGCGCGGTTCGGCGCGCTACGACCAGCTGTGGCGCACGGGCGGCACCGCGCAGCGCCACGACTAGAGCCGGTTCCTAGGACGCGCGGATGCGCTCCACCAGCTGCGAGGTGGAGTAGCCATCCACGAAGGGAATCGCGAGCGCGCGCCCGCCGTAGCCTTCCACCAGCGCCGTTTCCGCCAGCTTGCGCAGGTCGTAGTCGCCGCCCTTCACGTACACCTGCGGCTTCAGCTCCGCGAGCAGCTGCACCGGCGTGTCTTCGGAGAACCAGGTGACCAGGGAGACCGACTCGAGGGCGGCGATGACGATGGCGCGGTCGGCTTCGTTGTTCAGCGGCCGGTCGGGCCCCTTGCCCAGGCGGCGCGCCGAAGCGTCGGTGTTCAGCGCCACCACCAGGCTGCCGCCCAGGGCGCGCGCCTGCGCGAGGTAGGTGACGTGCCCGCGGTGCAGCACGTCGAACACGCCGTTGGTGAAGACCACCGGTCCCGCGAGGGCCGCCATGCGCTCGGCCGCCTCGCGGCGCGGGACGATCTTGGCCAGGAAGTCCGGCGCGCTCACGCCGGCTTGGGCGCCGCGCCGCCGGCGGCGGCCAGGCTGGCCTGCAGCTCCTTGCGATAGCGATTGAGCTCCTGCACGCTCTTGAAGCTGCGGTCCATCAGCAGGCTCATGTTGTGCAGGATGCGCTCGACCACCTTGGTCTCCCAGACCGCGTCGAACTTGATCTGCGTGTCCAGCCAGTGCTCCAGCCATTCCGGGTTGGGCAGGCGCGACTGGATGGTGTCGCGCGGGAACAGCGCCTTGTTCACGTGCAGGTTGGTCGGGTGCAGCGCCTGCGCCGTGCGGCGCGCGCTGGCCATCAGCACGCCCACCTTGGCGAAGGCGGCCTTCGCCTCGTTGCCGAACTTGCTGATGGCGCGCTTCATGTAGCGCAGGTAGGCGCCGCCGTGGCGCGCCTCGTCCTGGCTCAAGGTCTGGTAGATGTGCTTGATCACCGGCTCGGTGTGCCACTCGGAGGCGCGCCGGTACCAGTGGTTCAGGCGGATTTCGCCGCAGAAGTGCAGCATCAGCGTTTCCAGCGGCGGGGCCGGTTCGAACTCGAAGCGCACGTCATGCAGTTCCTGCTCGGTGGGCACCAGGTCGGGACGGAAGCGCTTGAGGTATTCGATCAGCACCAGCGAGTGCTTCTGCTCCTCGAAGAACCAGATCGACATGAAGGCGGAAAAGTCGCTGTCGTCGCGGTTGTCGCGCAGGAACATCTCGGTGGCGGGCAGCGCGGACCACTCGGTGATGGCGTTCATCTTGATGGTCTGCGCCTGCTCCTCGGTGAGCAGCGAGGCGTCGAACTGGTCCCAGGGGATGTCCTTGTCCATGTCCCAGCGGACCGACTCGAGTTGCTTGAACAGTTCCGGATACAGCATGGCTTGCTCGTTCTTTCGTGTAACACGCGATTTTAGGGCGCCCACCCGGTCCGCGCTTGCCCGTCCGGCTGCGCCGGACGGCCCCGGAGGGCTAATGGACGCCGGGCTGGCCCGACGGTTGCGGCCGCGCGCGCCGCAGGGGTATGGTGCAGGGCGTATCGTGACGCCATGAAGACGCTCTTTCCCGCCCTCGCCCTTGCCCTGGCCGGCGCGGCCTGGACTTCCAGCCCGGCCGCCGCCAACCCGGCTGCCGGCGGCGCCGCGGCGGCACCGGCCGCCTGTCCGGCGATCCTGCGGCACACCTTCCCGCGGCTGCAGGACGAAAAGCCGCAGCCGCTGTGCCAGTACGCCGGCCGGGTCGTGCTGGTGGTCAACACGGCCAGCTATTGCGGCTTCACGCCGCAGTACGAGGGCCTGGAGAAACTCTACGCGCGCTACCGCGACCGCGGCCTGGTCGTGCTGGGCTTCCCCTCGAACGATTTCGCCCAGGAAAAGGCCAGCAACAAGGAAATCGCCGACTTCTGCGAGAACACCTTCGGCGTGAAGTTCCCGATGTTCGGCAAGAGCGCGGTGCGCGGCTCCGACGCCAATCCGCTGTTCCGCGAGCTGGCCGGCAAGACCGGAAAGACGCCCTCCTGGAATTTCAACAAGTACCTGATCGCGCGTGACGGCCGGGTGCTCGCGCACTACGGCAGTATGACGCGCCCGGACGATCCGGCGCTGCTGAAGGTGCTGGAACAGGAGCTGGCCGCGCGCTGAAACGGGCGCCGGCGGGTTCACAAAAATTTACCACCTCGGCGGCAGGGCGGCGGGAACCGGCGGCACAGCGGACGGGTCCATCGACCACGAGGCAGGTTTTTCAGACTCCCTTGCAGTTTTTGCTGCTGCGAAGCCGTCCGGACCTTTGGTCACGGATGCAATCCCGAGGCGACTCTTCTCCTCCTCCCTCCCTCCCTCCTTCGTCAAGGGGCGCTTCGCAGCAATTTTTATTTCAGACGGAAAAGGCGCCCGCGGGCGCCTTTTCCTTTGGGGCGGCAGGCTCAGGCCGGCAGGCTGTCGGCGAAGCTCGACCGTTGCAGCAGCTTGTCCTGCAGCTTGGCCAGGTTGGGGTAGGGCGAGCGCCAGTCGATTTCGGGGAAGCGGAAGTCCAGGTAGCCCAGCGCGCAGCCAACGGCGATGTCGGCCAGGCTCAGGTAGATGCCGGCGCAGAACGGCTTGTCGCCCAGGCCCTGGCTCATCGCCTTCAGGCTGGCCTGCGCCTTGCCCACCTGGCGGTCGATCCAGGCCTGCGAACGCTGCTCCTTCTTGCGATGCACCCAGGTGGCTTCCAGGCGCGCCAGGATCAGCGCGTCCAGCACGCCGTCGGCCAGCGCCTCCCAGGTCTTCACCTCGGCGCGCTCGCGTCCCACCGCCGGAATCAGCTTGCCCACCGGCGACAGCGTGTCCAGGTACTCCACGATCACGCGCGAGTCGAACAGCGCCTCGCCGCCTTCCATCACCAGGCAGGGCACCTTGCCCAGCGGGTTGGATTGCGTGATGGTGGTATCGCCCGACCACACGTCCTCCTCGACGAACTGGTAGTCCAGCTTCTTCTCGGCCATCACGACGCGTACCTTGCGCACGTAGGGGCTGGTGGTGGATCCGATCAACTTCATGGTCGATGCTGTTCGAGTTCTTGAGGGGAGGAGGGACGGATTCATTCTAGGGGAAGAGATTTTCGCCGCTGTCGTTCACCCGCGACATGGACGGCGGGGAAAGCCCCGGGAGTGCGGCGCCTACAATTCGGGCATGCCTCTGACCACGATTTCCGCGCTGTCCCCGCTGGACGGCCGCTACGCCGCGCGCCTGGCGCCGCTGCGCCCGCTGATGAGCGAGCAGGGCTACATGCACAAGCGCGTGCAGGTGGAAGTCTGCTGGTTCATCGCGCTGTCCGATGCCGGCTTCTCCGAATTCAAGCCGCTCTCGCCCGGGGCGCGCACCTACCTCCTGGGGCTGGTGAAGAACTTCTCCGAGGCCGACGGCCTGGCGATCAAGGAGATCGAGAAGACCACCAACCACGACGTCAAGGCCGTGGAGTACTGGATCAAGTCCAAGTTCGAGGCGCGGCCCGAGCTGCGCGCGGCCAGCGAGTTCGTGCACTTCGCCTGCACCAGCGAGGACATCAACAACACCAGCCACGCGCTGCAGCTCAAGGGCGCCCGCGACCAGGTGATCCTGCCGGCGCTGGACGCGGTGATCGCCCGCATGCGCGAGATGGCGCACGGGTACGCGGACGTCCCCATGCTCAGCCGCACGCACGGGCAGACCGCCAGCCCGACCACCGTGGGCAAGGAGATCGCCAACGTGGTGGTGCGGCTGGCCGCCGCGCGCGAGAAGATCGCCTCGGTGAAGCTGATGGGCAAGATGAACGGCGCCGTCGGCAACTACAACGCGCACCTCGCGGCCTGGCCCGAGTTCGACTGGGAGGCCTTCAGCCGCAAGGTGGTGGAGTCCCCCGAGCCCCTGGGCCTGGGACTGACCTTCCAGCCCTACAGCATCCAGATCGAGCCGCACGACTACATGGCGGAGCTGTTCGACGCGGTCGCCCGCGCCAACACCATCCTGGTGGACTGGTGCCGCGACGCCTGGGGCTACATCAGCCTGGGCTACTTCAGGCAGCGGCTGCGCGAGGGCGAGATCGGCTCGTCGACCATGCCGCACAAGGTCAACCCGATCGACTTCGAGAATGCCGAGGGCAACCTCGGGCTGGCCAACGCGCTGCTGCGGCACCTGTCGGAGAAGCTGCCGGTGTCGCGCTGGCAGCGCGACCTCACCGACTCCACGGTGCTGCGCAACATGGGCGTCGCGCTCGGCTATGCCGCGCTGGCCTACCACTCGCTGGGCATCGGCCTGGGCAAGCTGGAGCTGAACGAGGAGGCCCTGCGCGCCGACCTCGACAGCGCCTGGGAAGTGCTGGCCGAGCCGATCCAGACCGTCATGCGGCGCTACGGCGTGCAGGGCGCCTACGAGAAGCTCAAGGAAGTCACGCGCGGCAAGACCGTGCAGGCCGAAGACCTGCACCGCCTGATCCGCTCGCTGGAGATCCCGCAGGACGAGAAGGAACGGCTGCTGGCGATGACGCCGGCTTCGTACGTCGGCAAGGCCGCCGAACTCGCGCGCCGAGCCTGATGGCCCTCAAGTCCACCGTCTTCAAGGCGCAGCTCGCCGTGGCCGACATCGACCACGCCTACTACGCCGACCACGCGCTCACGCTGGCGCGCCACCCGAGCGAGACCGACGAACGCATGATGGTGCGGCTGGCCGCGCTGGCCTTCCACGCGCACGAACTGCAGACGGTGTGCGGCGGCGACGGCACGCTGGCCTTCGGCAAGGGCTTGAGCGACCCCGACGAGCCCGATGTCTGGCTGCGCGACTTCACCGGCGCCACGCGGCGCTGGATCGAGGTCGGCCAGCCCGACGAGGTGGCGATGGCCAAGGCCTGCCGCCAGGCCGACCAGGTGGCGGTGTACTGCTTCCACCATGCGGCCGAAGTGTGGTGGCGCGGCGTCGAAACGAAGCTCACGCGCCTGTCCAACCTGCAGGTGTGGCGGATTCCGGCGGAAGCCTCGCAGCAGCTGGCCGCGCTGGCGCAGCGCTCGATGCAGCTGCAGGCGACGGTGCAGGAAGGCGCGCTGATGCTGGGCGATGCGGTGCGGCACGTGGATGTCGAACCGCTGCGCTGGAAGTGAGCGGCCGGGGTGTCGCGGTTCGGGCTGCGCCGCTCAC
>JALHLO010000141.1 GCA_022844525.1 Ramlibacter sp. | reverse complement strand
CGCGGGGCCGCGCGCGGGCGTGCCTGCTGCGCGGGCACCGCCGCGGCCACGATCGGAGGCGGCGCCGCGGGCTTGAGCAGCCGCGTGTACATGGGCGGTGCCATCGCCGCCAGGCCCGAGATCTGGTCCGCCTGCCGGCCTATCCATTCGAGGCCGAGCAGGTGGCCGACCACCACCAGGGCGGTCAGGGCGGCCAGCTTCAGTTTTGCGGACCGAACCACGTCTGCGCCCTCGCCGCGTCGCGCAGGACCAGCCGCCACGTGGTGACGCCGGGCGGGATGGACAGGTCGAGGCGCAGCAGCCGGCGGTCGCGCGCCACGATCGCGGTCACCTTGCGGTGGTTGCCCGCGTAGAGCATCAGGTCGTCGAGCTTGCCCATGCGCCAGGCGCTGCCGGCCGCCTCGACCCCGACCCATTCGTCGCCGGCCGCCATTCCCGCCTGTTCGGCGGCGCCGCCGCGCAGCACGTTCTTCAGCACCACGCCCTGGGTCTCGGTGACGCGGAGGCCCAGGCGCTGCTGCAGCTGCGCCGGCTCCTCCATCACGTTGATGCCGTGCCGCTCCAGCAGGTCCTTCAGCGGCAGCTCGCGCGTGCCGTGCACCCAGGCGCCGAGTTCGCGCGTGAAGGCGCGGCCCCCCAGCTCCTTGAGCACCGCGGCGAAGTCGGCCTCGGCCATCGGGCCGGCCTTGCAGCGCTGCCACAGCGCGCGCATCACCTCGTCGAGCGTGGTGTGCCCTTCCAGGCGCAGGGCCAGGTCGAAGCACAGGGCCACCAGCGCGCCCTTGGTGTAGTAGCTGACGGTGGCGTTGGCGGTGTTCTCGTCCTGCCGGTAGTACTTCACCCAGGCATCGAAGCTCGCCTGCGCCACCGACTGCACCTCGCGCCCCGGCGTCTGCAGCACCTGGTTGCAGGTCTTGGTGAGCAGCTTCAGGTAGGTGGCGTCGTCGATCAGCCCGGCGCGGCGCAGCAGCAGGTCGTCGTAGTAGCTGGTGAAGCCCTCGAAGAACCACAGCAGGTGGGTGTAGTTCTCCTGCTTGTAGTCGTAGTGCGCGAATTCGGCCGGCCGCAGGCGCTTGACGTTCCAGGTGTGGAAGTACTCGTGGCTGATGAGGCCCAGCAGCGTGACGTAGCCTTCGCTCAGGCGCGCGTCGCCCAGGCGCGGCAGGTCGCGCCGCGAGGCGATCAGCGCCGTGGAGTTGCGGTGCTCGAGGCCGCCGTAGCCGTCGTCCACCACGTTGAGCATGAACAGGTAGCTCTTGAAGGGCGGCCGCTTGCGCTCGTGCCAGAAGCGGATCTGCGCCTCGCAGATCTTCTGCATGTCCGACACCAGCCGGTCGCCGTCGAAGGAGGCGGTGGCGCCCGCCACCACCAGGCGGTGCGGCACGCCGCCGGCGCGGAACTCCGCGCTCCAGAAGGCGCCCAGTTCCACCGGGCAGTCGACCAGTTCGTCGTAGTCGGCGGCGAGGTAGCTGCCGAAGCCGCGCTTGCCGGTCTTCAGGGGCTCCAGGCCGGTGGCCGCCTCCCAGTGCGTGAAGGCGCGCGGCGCCACCAGCTCCAGCTCGTGCGGCTCCTGCGCCTGCCCGTGCACGCGCAGGCACAGGCTGGTGCCGTTGAAGAAGCCGCGCTGCGAGTCCAGCCAGGCCGTGCGCACGGAGTTGTCGAACGCGTACACCTCGTAGGTCAGTACCAGCGGGCTGGAAGGCACGCAGTCGACCTGCCAGGTCGCCTTGTCCAGCTGCTGCACGGCGACCGTGCGGCCGTCCTGGCGCGCGCCCAGTTTCTGCAGGTGGCGCGCGAATTCGCGCACCAGGTAGCTGCCCGGGATCCAGGCCGGCAGCGAGACCCGCTGCCCGGCCTGCGGTTGCGGCACGGTCAGCGTGACGTGGAACAGGTGGGCGGAGGGGTCCGCCGCCTCGACCCGGTAGTGCGGGCCGGCCGCGCGCGAGGCGATCACTTGCCGCCGGCTGCCAGCAGCTTCTCGATGTCGGCGGGCCCGATCGCGCCGGGCACCCGCGAACCGTCCGCGAACACCAGCGTGGGCGTGCCGGTGATCTTGTGCTTGCGCCCGAACTCGATGTTGCGCGCCAGCGCGCTGGCGTCGCAGGAGGCGTCGGCCTTGGCGAGCGGTTCGTTGCGCACCATCCAGCCGAGCCAGGCGCCGGCCTTGTCCTTGGCGCACCACACGGAGCGCGACTTCTCGGTGGAGTCCGGCCCGAGGATCGGGTAGAGGAACAGGTAGACCGTGACGTTGTCGATCTTCTGCAGGTCGCGCTCGAAGCGCTTGCAGTAGCCGCAGTTGGGGTCCTCGAACACCGCGAGCTTGCGCTTGCCGTTGCCGCGCACCATCACGAAGGCGTCCTTCACGGGCAGCTGGCCGAAGTCGATGGCCAGCAGCTTCTCCAGCCGCTCCTCGGTGAGGTTGCGGCGCGCGCGCGTGTCCATCATCTCGCCGTTGATGATGTAGTTGCCCTCGGCGTCGGTGTAGAACAGGTCGTTGCCGATGCGCACCTCGTACACGCCCGGCATGGGCGTGCGGCTGACCTGGTCGATCTGCGGGAAACTGCGCAGCCGCTCGGGCAGGTTCCTGCGCAGCGCCGCCTCCACCGCCGGGGGCACCTGCGCCGCCGCGTTGGCGGCCGTCGGCGCCTTGTTGTCGCCGTCGGCGGCGCCCGCCACCAGGCCCGTGCACAGGAGGGCTGCGGCCAGCCCGGTGCGGATCGCTTTCGCGTTCATGTCTTTCCCGTTCTCAACAGATTGCGTGCGTGGCCCATGGCCTGCCGCACCACCCAGCGCTTGACCGGGCCGCTGCGGTCGAAACCGCGCATGCCCCAGTTGCGCAACCACGACCACGGCTCGGCCGGCTGCGCGAACAGCTGCTGCAGCCCGTCGGTCGTCCACGCCATCGCCATCACATCCGCCTTGCGCGAGCGCTCGTAGCGGCGCAGCAGCTTCTCGTCGCCCAGGCTGCGCCAGTATTCGCGCTCGTGCAGCACCTGCGCCAGCGTCTCCGCGTCGGCCAGTCCCAGGTTCAGCCCCTGGCCCGCGAGCGGATGCACGTTGTGCGCCGCGTCGCCCGCCAGCGTCCAGCCGGGGCCGCACCAGCGGTCCGCCATGGCGCGCTGCAGCGGCCAGGCCATGCGCTCGCTGGCGAGCACCACGGCCCCGAGCTCGCTGCCGCTGGCCAGCTGCAGCCGCCGCTGGAATTCCGCGGCCGGCATCTGCAGCAGCTCGTCGGCACGGGCCTCCTGCACTGACCAGACCAGGGCCACCGAGTTCCCCTGCGGCCCGCCGAGCGGCAGCAGGCCCAGCACGTTGCCGTCGTCGAACCACTGGCGGGCGATGCCGCCATGCGGCTTTTCACAGTCGAGCCGGGCCGCGATGGCCCGCTGCGGATAGGAGGTCACCTGGAAGTTCACGCCGAACTCGGCGCGCGTGGTGCTGGCGCGGCCTTCGCAGACCACGGTCAGCGCCGCCGGCTGCGGCGCGGCGAGCACCTCGACGTGCGGCTGGAAGCGCACGGCCTCGGACAGCCGCGTGAGCAGCGGCTCGACGTCCACGATCCAGGCCAGCGCCGGCACGTCCTCCTCCTGCGCGGAAAAGCGCACGCGCCCGCCGTCGTCGCCGCGCACGTCCATGCCGGTGACGGCGGTCGCATGCTGCTCGTCGGGCCAGGCGCGCAGGCGCAGCAGCAGCTCGCGCGAAGCCGCGTTGAGCGCATAGGCGCGCACGTCGCCGCGGCCGGCGGGCGGCTGCGGCACGTCGACCAGGCCGACGCGCAGCCGGTCGCGCGCCAGCAGCAGGGCCAGGGTGCGGCCCACGATGCCGGCGCCGCGGATACAAACGTCATAGGGGGCGGCCATGTGGGGGATTGTAGGAGCCGGGCACAATCGGCGGCCATGCGCCCTCCGGGCCGCCCCCAAGGGCGCATTGCGGAGGGCGCCAGCCCGAAGGATTCCTGAATGAGCCAGCCGCCCGACGTCACCGCCCGTATCGCCCGCCTATTCGTCTATCCGGTCAAGTCCTGCGCCGGCGTCGAAGTGCGCGAGGCCCAGTTGACCGAGACCGGGCTGGATCTCGACCGCGCCTGGATGGTGGTGGACGCGGCCGGCGAGTTCGTCACGCAGCGCGAGCTGCCGCGCATGGCGCTGGTGCGGCCGCAGATCCGGTTCAGCGAGGTGATCCTGCGCGCGCCCGGCATGCTGGCGCTGCACCTGTCCGTGGGCACCGTCGAGGAACCGGTGCGGGTGCGCATCTGGGACGAGGAAGTCCCCGCCTTCGACATGGGCGCGGTGGCCGCGCAGTGGTTCACCGACCTGCTGGGCCAGCCGCTGCGGCTGGTGCGCTTCGATCCGGAGCACCGGCGGCTGTCCAACACGAAATGGACCCAGGGCGCCGAGGCGCTCAACCAGTTCAGCGACGGCTATCCGGTGCTGCTGGCCGGCACCGCCTCGCTGGACCTGCTGAATGCCAGGCTGGCCGCCAAGGGGCAGGCGGCCGTCGGCATCGAGCGCTTCCGTCCCAACATCGTGCTGGAGGGCCTGGAGGCGCACGACGAGGACCGGCTGGACGTGCTGCGGATCGCGGCCGGCGAAGGCGAGGTGCGGCTGCGCGCGGTCAAGCCCTGCTCGCGCTGCCCGATTCCCGACATCGACCCCGCCACCGCGCAGGTGGATCCCGTGGTCACCGACACGCTGCAGGGCTACCGGCGCAGCGCGGTGCTGGACGGCGCGATCGCCTTCGGCATGAACGCCATCGTGGTGGACGGCATCGACCGCACGCTGCGCGTGGGCCAGGCCGTCGCAGCCGGCTACCGCTTCGACTAGGAGCCTGCGCTAGGCGCCAGCTGGGGGTCGTGCGCGGCCTCGGCCTCGCTCGTGAACATCGAGGAATCGCCCGCGTCCGACGCGGGCGGCTGCTCCGCCTCGATGAAGCGGATCGGCCGGCGCGTGCGCGGGGACATGCGCGCGAGCTGGCTGGCCAGGGCAGCCTCGACTTCCTCCGCCTCCATCGGGCGGTCGCCCAGCAGCAGGCCCGCCACGTGGAACTGCAGCGTCACGTCCGGCTTCAGCCCGGGCAGGGGCGTCAGGCCCGCGGCGATCAGGCGGCTCGCGCGTTCGGTGACCGAGCTGCGCGAACTCGCGCCTTCCAGGATCACGCCGAAGCGCGCCTCCCCGACCCGCGCCACGGTGTCCACGTCGCGCAGCAGCCGGCGCAGCTTGATGACGCTGCGCAGCAGGCTCTGCTCCGCCACCGCGGTGCCGAAGTAGTCGCGGATGCGGGCGTGGTTCACCAGGTCGATGTACATGACGGCCGCGTCTTCGCCGGTGCGGCGGTAGCGGGCCACCACCTGGCGCAGTCGGTCGGCGAACAGGTGCGGCGCCAGCAGCCCCGTCAGCGCGTCGTGCGTCGACAGCGCCTGCTCGCGCACTTCCGCGCCATGGCGGTCGCGCGAACGCATGAACAGGGCGACCAGCAGCAGCGGCATCTCGATCGCCAGCGCCACGATCACCAGGTATTGCGGCAGGACCGGCAGGTCGAGCCAGCCCAGGTTGCGCGTGACGCTGACGACCACGACGCACACCAGCGGGAACTGGGCCGCGAACACCCAGGGCGCGACGGCGTCGCCGCGCCACCAGGCCACCGCGGAGGCGGTCAGCATGGCCAGGCTCGCGATGCAGATGTAGACGCCCACGGTCGGCAGGAACAGGGCCTTGGGCAGGAAGGCGCCGGCCACGGCCACGGCCCCGCCCGCGATGCCCAGCACCAGCGTCAGCCGGTCCAGCCAGCGCAGGCGCCGTCGCAGCCCCAGGGTCTTGCGCACGAACAGGATGGCCGCGCCGACGGCGGCGCAGGCCAGCATGTTGGTCGGCGCATCCTTCAGCAGCCCGAAGTGCGGCCACAGGAACTGGCCCGCCACGCCGGTGTACGCGGCCATCGCCAGGCTGGTCAGGGCCGCGTAGCCGGCGTACCAGCCGAAGTCCGCGTCGCGATAGGCCCAGCCCTTGGCGGCGCAGCCGGCGATCAGCAGCAGCAGCGCGCCGAGCGCGCCGCCGAAGCCCAGGTACTCCAGCTGCACCGATTCCGCGTGGTGGGCCTCGGTGACCAGGTCCAGCGGGAACTGCGCGGGGGTGGAGTGCTGGATGCGGACGAACACGTCGCGCGGATCGCCCGCGGGCAGGTCCAGCCGGAACACCGGATAGCGGGCGCGTTCCGGCCAGCGTCCGACGGCCATGGTGTCGCCGGCGCTTTCGGCGCGCCACTGCCCGCCGTCCTGCTGGTAGACGGTGACCAGGTCCAGCACCGGCATCGGCAGCTTCAACAGCCATTCGTGGCGGGCCTTGGGCGGGCGCTGCAGGCGCAGGTGCAGCCAGAGGACGCCGCGAGAAGGCAGCCGCTGGACCGTGCCGGCGGTGGCGGGCGGGACCTGCGCGTCCATGGCGCGCAGCACCTGCGGCAGCGTGGCCTCGCCCTGGGGATCGATCCAGGCGCGCGCGTGGGCGAGCGCTTCCATGCTGCCGACGTCGTCGCGCAATGCGGTCGGCGCGGGCGCTGCTGTCGCGCTGCTTGCGCACCACGCCAGCGCGCAGCAGGTCACGAACAGGCGTGCCGCGACCCATCGCATACACTTTCGGGCTTCGCTAACGGGTACTGACATGAGTTTGAAGTGCGGGATCGTGGGTCTGCCGAACGTCGGCAAGTCCACCTTGTTCAATGCCTTGACCAAGGCCGGCATTGCCGCCGAAAACTATCCGTTCTGCACGATCGAGCCCAACGTGGGGGTGGTCGAACTTCCGGACCCCCGGCTCGCCGCCCTTTCGGAGATCGTCAAACCCGAGCGCATCGTGCCAGCCATTGTCGAGTTTGTCGACATCGCCGGACTGGTGGCCGGGGCCAGCAAGGGCGAGGGCCTGGGCAACCAGTTCCTGGCCCACATCCGCGAGACGGACGCCATCGTCAACGTGGTGCGCTGCTTCGAGGACGCGAATGTGATTCACGTGGCCGGCAAGGTGGACCCGGTGTCCGACATCGAGGTGATCCAGACCGAACTGTGCCTGGCCGACCTGGGCACGGTCGACAAGGCCCTGTCGCGTTACAGCAAGGCTGCCAAATCCGGCAACGACAAGGAAGCGGCCAGGATGGCGCAGCTGCTGCCGAAGGTACAGGCGGCACTCGACGAGGGACGGCCGGTACGAACGCTGCAGCTCAGCGACGACGAAAAGGCGCTCCTGAAGCCCCTGTTCCTGATCACCGCCAAGCCGGCGATGTTCGTGGGCAACGTGGACGAGGGCGGCTTCGAGAACAACCCGCACCTGGACCGCCTGCGCGCCTATGCCGAAACGCAGAACGCGCCGGTGGTGGCGATCTGCGCCAAGATCGAGTCCGAGATCGCCGACATGAGCGAGGAGGACCGGAAGATGTTCCTGGCCGAGATCGGCCAGGACGAGCCGGGCCTGAACCGCCTGATCCGCGCGGCCTTCAAGCTGCTGGGGCTGCAGACCTACTTCACCGCCGGCGTGAAGGAGGTGCGGGCGTGGACGGTGGCGATCGGCGCGACCGCGCCGCAGGCGGCCGGCGTGATCCACACCGACTTCGAGCGCGGCTTCATCCGTGCCCAGACCATCGCCTACGACGACTTCATCGCCTGCAAGGGCGAGCAAGGGGCCAAGGACGCGGGCAAGATGCGCAGCGAAGGCAAGGAGTACGTCGTCAAGGACGGCGACGTCATGAACTTCCTGTTCAATGTTTAACTTCAAAAAGTCGCAAGCGACTTTTTGAAGTTGGCCTGATCAGTGTGGCGAGGACCGGCAAAGCCGGATCCTCGCCACAAGGGAGACCGCGCTGCATGTTATTCCGCGCGGTCTACGTGCCCCTGCGGGGAGGGCACCCTACCCGCATGGGGGATACCCGACTCCCCTTTACGGTAATGGACGCTGTGCGCGCCATGCCGTCTCATTCGTCTCCAGTGGCCCGCGGCGTTCCTGCCGTTCCCTGCAAGGGCCCCGCGAGGAGACATCCATGCATTTCGACAAGGAATTCGATGCCTCGGGCCTGAGCTGCCCGATGCCGATCGTCAAGACCAAGAAGGCGCTGTCCGCGATGGCGTCCGGGCAGGTGCTGCGCGTGATCGCCACCGACCCCGGCTCGGTGTGCGACATGGCGGCCTTCGCCGAGGAGACCGGCAACCCGCTGCTGGCCTCCGCGGAGGAGAGGAACCACTACGTGTTCTTCCTGCGCAAGGGCTGAAGCGATGGCCAAGAAGATGGCGATCATCGCCACCAAGGGCGCGCTGGACATGGCGTACCCGCCGCTGATCCTCGCCTCGACCGCCGCCTCGCTGGGCTGGGAAGTGAAGGTCTTCTTCACCTTCTACGGGCTGCAGCTGCTGCGCAAGGACCTGGACGACATCGCCATCAGCCCGCTGGCCAACCCGGCCATGCCGATGCCGGTGCCGATGCCGGTGATGGTCTCGATGCTGCCCGGCATGGAGGCGATGGCCACTTCGATGATGAAGGCCAAGATGAAGAAGAAGGGCGTGGCTTCGCTGGAGGAGCTGCGCGCGGCCTGCCTGGAAACCGACGTCGGTTTCATCGCCTGCCAGATGACGGTGGACCTGTTCGAATTCTCGCGCGACGAGTTCATCGAAGGCATCGAGTACGGCGGCGCGGCCACCTTCCTGAAGTTCGCGGGCGACACCGACGTCTGCCTGTTCATCTGAGGGCCGCGGCTGCGGCGGGGAGCAAAGCATGGGCAGCAACGCCAACCTCGGGCTCGTGGTCGCCGCCGGCGGCTTCGTCCTCGCCTTCGTGTTCGGCTACGCCGCCGCGCGCGCCAACTTCTGCACCATGGGCGCGCTGTCGGACATCGTCAACATGGGCTCCTGGACGCGCATGCGCACCTGGATGCTCGCGGTGGCCGTCGCGATGCTCGGCACCTCGCTGCTCTCCTACACGGGGCAGGTGGACCTGGCCAGGTCGGTCGCGCAGCGGCCGCTGGTGCCCTGGCTGTCGCTGCTGATGGGCGGCGTCCTGTTCGGCATCGGCATGACCATCGCCGGCGGCTGCGCCAACCGCAACCTGGTGCGCCTGGGCGGCGGCAGCATCCGCTCGCTGGTGGTGCTGGTGTTCCTGGCGATCGCCTCGTACATGACGCTCAAGGGGCTGTTCGCGCAATGGCGGGCGAACTGGCTGGACCCGGTGCGCGTGGACCTCGCCGCCTTCGGCTGGACCGACAGCAGCCTGGCCACCGCCGTGGCCAAGGCGACCGGGCTGGCGCCGCGCATCGCGCTGCCGGTCACCGTGGCCGTGGTGGCGGCGGCGCTGCTGGTGTTCGTGTTCAAGGACCGGCGCTTCCGCACCAACAGGCTGCAGGTGGTGGGCGCGGTTGTCATGGGCGCCGTGGTCGCCGCCGGCTGGTACCTCACCGGCCACCTCGGCTACGGCGAGAACCCGGAAACGCTGGAAACCGTCTACTTCGCCACCAACAGCCGCACCCTCGAGTCGCTCAGTTTCGTGGGGCCGCTGGCCTATTCGCTGGAGATGCTGCTGCTGTGGACCGACAAGTCCCTGCGCCTGACCTTCGGCATCACGGCGGTGCTGGGCACGATCGCGGGGTCCGCCCTGTACGCGCTGACCTCGCGCAGCTTCCGCTGGGAAGGCTTCGCCTCCCTGTCGGACCTGCGCCGGCAGCTGCTGGGCGCGGTGCTGATGGGGGCGGGCGGCGTCACGGCCGCCGGCTGCACGATCGGCCAGGGGCTCTCCGGCCTGTCGACGCTGGCCATCGGCTCCTTCATCGCGGTCGCCGGCATCGCGCTGGGCGGCGTGGCCACGCTGCGCTTCATCCTCTGGCGGGAGGAGCGGGCGCCGGAGCTGGGGGCGACGGCGGCGACCTGAACGAAGGCTGCGCGGCAGTGTGGAGCGCGTTGAACGGGTGCGGGCGTCGCGGTTCGCCTTCGGGCTCACCGCGACCTACCAGTCACACGTAGGTCGCGGTGAGCGGCGAAGCCCGAACCTCGACACCGGAGCTCACCCCCGGCCTGCGAAACCAGCGCTAGCTCCTGCGCCGGCGCGGCTGCCAGGCGGCCACCGCCGCCACCAGCCGCGGCCAGGGCAGGTCCGCGAGGCTTCCGTGCACCTGCTGCGCCTGCCGCACCATCCGGTGCACGTCGCCATCGCCGGTGCCCAGCGCAGCGCGCAGCGCGCCCAGGCCCCCGCACTGCAGCTTCAGCGCATGCACGTGCATCAGCGGCTGCCCCGGCGCCGGCAGGCGCAGGGCGAAGCGGGCGCGCTCGTGCAGCAGGGCGGCCAGGGTGCCGCAGTTGATGCGCGCCACCGGCGAACCGCATTCCAGCCGTTCGCCCTCGCCCTCCATGCGGCGGCGCGCGAGCGCGCCGCCGGCCGAGCGCGCCAGCAGCGCCTTGGCGAACAC
>JALHLO010000140.1 GCA_022844525.1 Ramlibacter sp. | reverse complement strand
AGGCGCCGCTGGCGCTGGGCTCCACGCGGCTGGCGCAGCGGCCGCACCGCGCCCGCATGGTGGGCAGCGTGCTGGCCGGGCTGGCGGTGCTGGCCGCCGCGCTGGGCATCGGCTACTACAACCTCACCTACCAGCTCGAAGGCACCGGCGTCGTCAGCGGCAGCATCACGCGCGTCACCGCCAACCACACCGGCCAGATGGGCCGGCTGCTGGTGGAACCGGGCGCGCGCGTGGAGCCGAACACGCCGCTGTTCTCGGTGGAGAACGCGAACCTGCGCAACGAGATCGACGCGCTGGAGCAGCACGTGGCGCAGCTGGCCGCCGCGCAATCGCGGCTGGCGTCCGCCCGCCAGCAGGCGGAGTCCGGGCTGCTGCAGTCGCTGCGGCGCGACTGGAGTTCGCGCGAGGCGGAACTGGCGAACGCCCGCAAGCTGTTCGAGTCCGGGGCGATCACGCAGCGCGACATGATGATGGTCTCCAACCAGGTGCAGGACCTGCGCGTGAACTACCTGCGGCAGGTGGCCGAGGGCGCGACTCGCACGCAGTCCCTGGACAACTCCGACGGCGTGCAGCGCCTGCGCCTGGAGCTCGCGTCCAAGAAGGTCCTGCTGGCCAGGCAGGAAGCCGAGCGCATCGTGCGCGCACCGGTGCGCGGCAAGGTCTACCACGTGGACCGCCAGCCCGGCGAGTTCGTGTCCGCGCAGGATCCGGTGGTGCTGCTGGAAGCGGACGTCACGCCCAGCGTGCTGCTGCGGGTGCCCAACGACGACGCGCTCAAGCTCAAGCTGGGCATGCCGGCGCAGGTCTACGTGCCCTTCGAGGACCGCAAGTACGCCGCGACGGTCGCTGCCGTGGGCGTGTCCGCCGCCACCGCCTCGGCCGCGGCGCTGAACCAGGAAGCGGGGCAGAACGAGACGCTGGTGAAGCTGGACTTCCAGGACCGGAAGGTGCGGCTGCCGGTCAACGCACGCGTCAACGTCTGGATCCGCAATCCCGGCCTGCCCTGGTCATGATCGCGCGCGCGACGCGGCTGCAGACCCTCTGTTCCGCCGTCGGGCCCGTGCTGCTGTACGGCAGCCTGGCGCTGGCCGTGTTCCTGTGGGGCAGGGACGAACTGCATGCGATCGACGGCGAGGTGCTGATCCTGATCAGCGCCTTCGCCCTGTGGCGCTACGGCTGGCAGCTGCTGCACTACACGCGCGCCGGCTGGTACGCCGGCCGGCACTATCCGCGGCTGCGCCGCACCGCGCAGGAAGTGGCGCAGCGGCGCGTGTGGCCTTCGCGCATCTTCGTCGTGGTGCCCTCCTACCTGGAGGAAGCCTGGGTGAGCAGGGAGGCGATGCAGGCGCTGATGGCCAACCTGTCGGAGGTGCCGTGCCACGCAACCGTGGTGGTCGCCGCCGGCAGCGACCAGGACGAGCACGTGATCGCCGCCGCCTGCCGGCCCTGGCTGCAGCGCGGACGCATCGAGCTGGTGTTCCAGCGCCAGAACCAGGGCAAGCGCATCGCCATGGGACATGCGTTGCGGGCGGTGGCGCGCCGCTACGAGGACGAGCCGGACAGCATCACGGTCTTCATGGACGGCGACTCCTGGCTGGAGCCGGGGGCGCTGGCGCGGGTGCTGCCGTTCTTCATGGCCTACCGCGACCTCGGCGCCGTGACCACCAACGAGGAGGCCTACATCCCCGAGGGTGGCAACTGGTACCGCGACTGGTTCGACCTGAAGTTCGGCCAGCGGCAGGTGCTGTTCCAGTCGCACAGCCTGTCGCACCGGGTGCTGACGCTCACCGGCCGCTTCTCGGTGTTCCGCACCTCGATCGTGGTCGCGGAGGACTTCGTGCGGCTGATGGAGCACGACACCATCGACCACTGGCTGCACGGGCCCTTCCGCTTCCTGATGGGCGACGACAAGAGCTCCTGGTACCACTTGCTGCGCAGCGGCTGGAAGATGCTGTACCTGCCTGACGTGACCTGCGTGTCGATGGAAACGCGCGACGAGCCCTTCCTGAAGGCCAGCGTGTCGCTCGCCTACCGCTGGTTCGGCAACACGCTGCGCAACAACCCGCGCGCGCTGGCGCTCGGGCCGGGCCGCACCGGCTGGTTCATCTGGTTCGTGCTGCTGGACCAGCGCCTGTCGATGTGGACCTCGCTGGTGGGCATCGCCGGCGCCACCGTGCTGGCCGTCACCAAGTCGGCGCTGTACCTGCCGATCTACATCGCCTGGGCCGTCCTCGTGCGCAGCCTGCAGCTGCTGGGCATCGCCTGGCACGGCCACATGGTGTCCATGCGCACCATCCCGATCATGCTGTACACGCAATGGGTGGGCGCGCTGGTGAAGATCAAGGCCTGGCACCACCTTTCGGACCAGAACTGGAGCAAGGGCAAGGCGAAGCAGAAGGGCCACGAGAACACGGGCCTGATGGCGCGCCTGGTACCCACGGGCCGCATGTTGCTGGCGTACCTGGCCTTCGGGCTGGCGGTGCTGCTCACGCACAGCGCGTTGCGCCTGCCGGGCGCGGTACTGTTCGCGGCGCAGGAGACCGCGCCGGAGCCGGCCGCGGTGCCCGTGGAGGTCGCGGCGCCTGCCGGCGTGCGCGCGGGCGACGGCCAAGACGACGCGGCGGCGCTGCAGTCGCTGCTCGATCGCCAGCCGCCGGGGCCGGTGACGATCCGGCTGCCCGCCGGCCAGATCGACTTCCACCAGCCGCTGGTGATCCGCCGCGACCACGTCACGCTGCAGGGCGCGGGCCGCGACCGCACGCGCATCGTCTCGCACCTGCGCGCGCCCGAAACGGCGGTGATCCGCATCGAGGGCGATCCGGGCCAGAAGATCGGGTCGCTGGCGGCTCCGCTGGGTGCGGACGATGCGCGCCTGCGGCTCGCGCGCAGCAGCGGCCTGCCACCCGGTACGCTGCTGTGGCTGCGGGAACCGAATGACGGCGCCTTCCTGCGCGCGATCGGCAGCGAGCAGTGGAACCGCGAGTATCCCTACCTGCGCCAGGCGCTGCTGAAGGTGGCCGGCGGCGGCGAGGGCGCCGTGCAACTGGCACAGCCCGCCGGCGTGGCCTTCGCGGCCGGCCGCACGGAGGTGCGGGTGGTGCGGCCGGTGCGCAGCGTGCGCCTGGCCGATTTCAGCATCGAGCAGCTGGCGCGCGGGCATGACATCGCGGCCCTGAGCCACCGCTACGAGAACGCCGTGCCCGACGTCGCGCTGGACGCCATCGCGCTCATGTGGACCCAGGATGCGGTGGTCGAGCGCGTGGAAGTCCGCAACGCCGGGCGCCACCCGGTGTCGATCGAGCAGAGCCACGGCTTCGCGCTGCGCGACTGCGTGCTGGACGGCGCCTGGAACAAGGGCGAGGGCGGCAGCGGCTACCTGCGCATCGCGCGCAGCTACCGGGGCACGGTCGAAGGCTGCCAGGTGCGCAACATCCGGCACATCGCGCTGCAGTGGAGCTCGGCCTTCAACCAGCTGCGCAACATCGACAGCGCGGTGGACGTGAACTTCCACGGCGGCTTCAGCCACCACAACACGGTGCGGGACGTGCGCTTCGCCATCCCGCGCGCGCACCCCTGGGGCCCGGTGTTCACGACACCCAGGGACGCGCGCTGGGCGCCGCCCGACGGCCCGGGCAACACCGTGGTCAGCGCTGCGCCTGCTGTGCGCTGAGCGAGTACAGCTCCTGCGGCGCGCGCGGCTTGACCAGCGCGCTGACTTGCGTGAGCACCTCCAGCACGTCCAGGCGGGCGGTGAGGATCTCGCGCTGCAGCTCGTGCAGCCGCAAGGTCATCTCCTCCACGTCGCGGTCGGCGTCGGGTAGGGACGACACCGGATGGTCCAGGCGATAGCAGGCCAGTTCCGCCTTCTGCCGGATCATGCGGTTTTCCGCCTGCAGCAGGCGCATGTCGTTCTGCTTCAGGCGCAGCCGCTCGGACAGCAGCGCGAGCTTCTGGCTGAGGGCCGCGCGCAGGGATTCGCGCTGGTCCTGGTACAGGCCGGCGGTGGATTCCGCCACCGCATCGCGCAACCGGTCGTTGCCGATGGGGATGCGCACGCGCACGCCGGCCACATGGTAGGGGCCGCGATCGAAGTCCCTGGCCCGTTCCACGTACAGGCGCACGGACGTGTTGTCCTTCACCGATGGAAGGAACCTGCTGCGATCGGCGAGCAGGGCCTGCATCTCGATGTCCGGCGAGCGGGCCGCCGCGCGCTCCACCAGTTCCGCGTGCGGCTGCAGCTGCACGTCCTCGATGCGGTTGATCAGCTCCTGCGCCTGCGGGTACACCAGCACGTCGTCCAGCGTGCCGTAGTGGCGCCCGCGCAGCGCGGCCCGCTCGGCCTTGAATTCCATCTCGGCCAGGTCGGCGCGGGTGATGCGGCCGGCGGCAAGCTCCTGCCGGCGCCGCTCGAGCAGGGGGCGGATGGCGGCGGACTCGCGCTCGTACAGCATGGCCAGCAGCTTGTTGCGCATCTGCTCGACCGCGAGCAGGTTCTCCTGCAGGTGGCGCTGCTCCATGTCGCGCAGCAGCTGCACGTACTGCGTGCGGCTCTCCAGCTTCAGCCGGTCCAGGTTGCGGCGGGCTTCGCCGCGGCCCTGGTCGAACAGCTCCCATTCGAGCCCGAAGCTGTAGCGGCCGCCGAAGTTGTCGGCGAAGGACTGGTCGGCCGAGCCGGTGGCATACAGGCCGTTGAAGGGGACGAGCGTGTCGAGGCTGCTGAAATAGCTGTCGCGCTGCTGCTCCAGGCGCTGCGCGAGCGCCGTCTGCACCGAACTGGCGGGACTGGCGCTGGAGGACAGCGGCGGCACCAGCTGGCTGGTGACGGCCTGGGTGGTCATGCTCGTGCACAGGCTGTTGGCCAGGCGCAGCCGCACCTGCTGCCCGTGTGCCGCCAGCGCCGCCGCCGCCGCCAGCGCGACCGCGGTGCGCGCGAAAACCCTTTGCCAGGTGGCCTGCATGTCTTGTTCTTCCCTTCCCTGTTAGATTCGTGTCGCCAAAAGCAAAGCCGAGGCGCGACCGGCAAGCCCAGTCGCCATCCTCGGCTCCTCGCGCAAATTCTAGGACAGCGGCGCGTGCAGCGGGGGCGCTTGCGCGCGTGCGCCCCACGAAGAAGGAGACCGCATGTACGCATCCGGACTTTTTGCCGGCAGCCGCATCCTGGTTACGGGCGGCGGCACCGGCCTCGGCAAGGCGATGGCCGAGCGCTTCCTGGCCCTGGGCGCCGACGTGGCGATCTGCGGCCGGCGCAAGGCGGTGTGCGACGAGACGGCCGCCGCCTGGCGCGAGCAGTTTCCCGGCCGGCGCATAGACACCTTCGGCGTGGACATCCGCGTGGCGCAAGCCGTCGACGACATGGTGCAGGCGCTGTGGGACGGCGGCGGCCTGACCGGCCTGGTCAACAACGCCGCCGGCAACTTCATCGCGCCGACGGAGAGCCTGTCGCCGCGCGCCTTCGACGCCATCGCCAACATCGTCTTCCACGGCACCTTCTACGTGACGCAGGCGGTGGGCAAGCGGTGGATTGCGCAGGCCAAGGCCGGGCACTGGACACCGCAGCAGCCCTGGCGCAGCGTGATGAGCATCATCACCACCTGGGTGGGCAACGGCAGCCCGTACGTGGTGCCTTCCGCGATGAGCAAGGCCGGCATCGACGTCATGACCAAGTCGCTGGCGGTGGAGTGGGCGCGCTATGGCGTGCGGCTCAATGCCGTGGGGCCGGGCGAGATCCCGACCGAGGGCATGAGCAAGCGGCTCAACCCGGGCGAGGAGCCCGGCGCGCGCAGCCGCCTGCACAACCCGATGGCGCGGCCCGGCACGATGGCGGAGTTGCAGAACATCGCGGCCTTCCTGATGGCGCCGGGGCAGTGCGACTGGCTCACCGGCCAGAGCATCATGATGGACGGCGGCAACGCGCTGGCCACCGGCGGCAACTTCTACGAGCTGCGCGAGTGGAGCGATGCCGAGTGGCTGGCCGCGCGCGAGCGCATCGAGGCGCAGAACGCGAAGGACCGCGCGCAGCGGGGTTGAACGCGCAGCGGGCGGCACGCAGGACCTGCCAGGGCCTGCGCAAGGCCGGTGTTGGGGTGAGGGCAGGAAGCTAAGAGGCGCCCGGCGGGCGCTGGACGAGCAGGGTGTCGAGCGGACTGCGGGTGCCTCCGGCGGCGACCTTCAGCACGTGCGTGTAGATCATGGTGGTGCTCACGTCCGAGTGGCCGAGCAGTTCCTGCACGGTGCGGATGTCGGTGCCGGCCTGCAGGAGGTGCGTGGCGAAGCTGTGCCTCAGGGTGTGCACCGAAACCGGCTTCTCCAGTCCCGCCATGGCAACGGCGCGCTTGAGCGTGCGCGTGAGCCTTTCCTCGAACAGGTGGTGGCGGCGTTCCTGCCCGCTGCGCGGGTCGAGCGAGAGCCGAGGCGAGGGGAACACCCAGTGCCAGGCCCAGGACTGGGCGGCACGCGGGTACTTCGCCGCCAATGCGTTCGGCAGGTGGACGCCGGCGCGCCCGGCCGCGCGGTCCGCGGACCAGAGCAGGTGCGAATGGCGCAGCTGCTCGCGCAGTGGCTCGACCAGCGCGCGCGGCAGCATGACGACCCTGTCCTTGCCGCCCTTGCCTTCGCGCACGACGATCACGCCGCGGGCGAAGTCCACGTCCTTCACGCGCAGGCTCAGTGCTTCCATCAGCCGCATGCCCGTGCCATAGAGCAGGCGCGCCAGCAGCGCCGGCTCGCCCTCCATGAAGGCCAGCAGGCGCTCGACCTCCGGCACGGTGAGGACGCTGGGAATGCGCTTCTTCGGCATCGGCCTGCCGATCTCCGCCAGCCAGGGAAGCTCCTGGTCGATCACTTCCCGGTAGAGGAACAGCACGGCGCTGAGCGCCTGCCGGTGCGTGGACGCGGAGACGCGCCGGTCGTTGGCCAGCATCGTGAGGAAGGACTCCACCTCGTGCTGACCCATCTCCCGCGGGTGCCGCAGGCCGTGGAAGTGGATGAAGAAGCGCACCCAGTACACGTAGCTTTGCTCGGTGCGAAGGCTGTAATGGAGATAGCGAAGACGTTCGCGCAACTGGCCGAGGATGCGGGTCGCCTGCAACGCCGGACGCGGGGCGAGCCTGCGGACTTTGGTGGCGTTGTTATCACTGGTCATGCATACAGTATCGGGCGGAATTCGAGACTGCGCAAGGGGGTGGCGGGAGAGGGGCGGGCGGGGAGGCCTGCCTGGCATCGACGTTATCCGGGGCGCTTGCGACCTTTGTGCCGGTTTTATTTGCGGGGTGCGGTGGTGGGGTGCGGGAAGATGGATATAAATCAAGCAGTTGCGTAAAGCGGGGAGGGGTGGGTGATGGTGGGATTGCGGTGTTATTGGGTGAGAGTGCGGTCTAAAACACGTTATGCGTCGCCCCGCTGAAATGCAGGTTCCTTCCGAAACGCCGGTGGTCGCTGGTCGCCCGTGCCCATCTTTGGCCTGTGTCAGTGCGCGCCAATTAGCGGCGCGCTCGTGCTCGGCCTCTAGAACCCGTGTCGGGCCGGCAGGGGTGGCTGTTCAGGCGTTGCTGCGAGCAGTGCGCCTAGACCTGGCGCTCCGAAGCGCCGTGCGTTCTTTGGCAGTTCTATTCGGGCATAGCGCCCTGAACTCAAACCGAGGTGCCTCCCTTCGGCTTGGCGTCAGTATCTCCAGGCCGCGGCTTCCGGCCACGCCCTCGCATAACAGGTCGGTCGAGACGGACACGCACCGGCAGCGCGCCGCAAGCCGCGCGGGTGATCGTGCAGCTCGCGGCGCGCTGCCGGTGCGTGCCGCTCACCTCCAACGTTAGACATCATGCTGGACAAGCTGCGCCTTCACCACCAGCGGCACACGCACTTTTCTGTCCCTGCCGAGAACTTAGGGAATCACGACCTTATTGCAGCACGGGTTGGTGCTGCTCCGTCTGAAGCGAAGTCGGCACTTCGGACAGTTCTGTCCTACCTTTACCTGGAGGATGGTCCTGTCAACCTCCCCAATCCCACTTTCCACCGAGCTGAGAGCGAGCTTAGTGAATGCGAGGTGGTCGTCGCTCGCTATCTGAAGAGCCGAACGGGAGGCGTCGGCCGTAAGGACTACGGACGCGAGGCGCTGTTCCAGATGCGCAAGGCGTGCTACCGGTGCGAATGCTGCGGACAGGCGGATGTCAGGACTCTCCACTTGGATCACGTGCATGGGCGCTCTCAAAAAGTGTTCCTGGTTCTCTGCGCCAACTGCCACAACATCAAATCTCGATTGTTCGATTGGACTGGCACGAAGAAGGTGGCGGATGATGCCTAACTTGTCGGTCGACACGGACACGTTGCGGCAAGGGGCCGCACGGCGCCGTTGGAAATCGTGCACCGTGCGGCCCCTTGCCGCAACGTGCCGGTCACCTTCACGTTATGCGTCGCCTCGCTGAAATGCAGGTTTCTTCGGAAGCGCTGGTGGTCGCTAGGCGCTCGTGCCCCTCTTTGGCCTTTGTCAGTGCGCGCCACTTAGCAGGGTGCTTGTGGTCGGCCTCTAGAACCGGTGTCGGGCCAGCAGCGGTGTCTGATCAGGCGTCGTCACGAGCCGCGCGCCCAGACCTGGCGCTCCGAAGGGTCGTGCGCTCCTTGGCCGTCCTATTCCGGCATAGTGCCCTGAACTCATACCGAGGTGCCTCCCTTCGGCGTGGCGCCAGTATCTCCAGGCCGCGCCCTCTGGCCACGCCCTTGCATAACAGGTCGGTCGAGACGGACACGCACCGGCAGCGCGCCGCAAGCCGCGCGGGTGATCGTGCACCTTGCGGCGCGCTGCCGGTGCGTGCCGCTCACCTCCAACGTTAGACCGCATATGACCATCGAGCCACCTCGTACGCTCGCCTCTTTGGAGCCGGATCCGGGCAGACGAGTTCGAGCATTGAAGTGGGCTGCGCTTTGTGCCGGAGCTGCTTGGCTCTGGAACAGGCCTACTGAACTCCGCTCGATTCTCCTGACGGTGTTCATTGGCGGGCCGGCATTCTGGTTTGGGCTCGGGCCAGGATGGGCGAGGTTCAAGTACCACGCAAAGTTCGCCGTCCGTGTAGTTGCATGGGTAGCATCCGTCGCTCTCGTTGTCTTGACCATGACCAAACTGGTCCCGATCTTGGGGGCGTATGTCAGCGCTGCGGTCTAACAGAACGGTCGACGCGGACACCAAGCGGCAAGGCGCCGCGAGGCGCTGTTGGAAATTCTGCACCTCGCGGCGCCTTGCCGCTTGGTGCCGGTCACCTTCACGTTAGACCGCATGGAAGACCTCGCGCCACTTCTCCGTGCACAGTTGGACAGCGGCACCTCGCTCGAAGACGCGTTGGCGCATCTCCGGGCTGTGGGTGCCAGTCCCGTGGGGACGATCAAAGCAATTCATGAAACCCTTGGCGTGAGCCTTGGTGAAGCGAAGACAATTTTTGATGCTTCGCCCGCGTGGCAGGGTGAGGTCAGCGCTGCACGCGATCTGCACCAACAGTTCTTGCGTATTCTGGACGAGGAGGGCAAGTGAAATCACGGGCCACGCGCTCTAACAGGTCGTTCGACACGGACACGCAACGGCATTGCGCCGCAAGCCGCGCGCGGGAGCATACGTCTCGCGGCGCAATGCCGTTACGTGCCGGTCAACTCCGACGTTAGAGCGCACCGAGGTGAGCCACGCCATGATTCAGGTCCATGTCGACGCCTCCGTGTTTTGGCCGGGTGGCGGAACAGGGCAGTTCTCCGGGACGCTCGAATTTGAGTGTGTGCCGCGCGCGGGCGACCTCATTGCTCTTGGCGACCGGCACGTGAAGGTGGAAACTGTGATCCACATCCCGGGCAAGACCGGCAGCGTACTGCTGATGCTAGAGGACCTCGTCTTGGAATCGGCTGAATTGAAGGATAGGCTTGCGGAACGCATCTCCGCGAGCCTTGGACTCTTCTTTGATGACCACAGTGGCAGTGCGCTCTAACAGGTCGTTCGACGCGGACACGCAGCGGCATTGCGCCGCAAGGCGTGCTGGTGAGCGTACGCCTCGCGGCGCAATGCCGCTGCGTGCCGGTCAACTCCGACGTTAGACGGCACGAGGCACATGAAGCGCTTTATCGGCACCTGGGTTGGCCCCGACGAATACACTGCGGAGGTCGAGTACTCCGTGGCGGACCGCGGAGGTGCACTGACCGTGTCGGCCCGCGACCCTAGCGACGGTGAGACCGCCGAAATAAGCGATGTGTCGGTTACTGGCGACTGTCTGAGCTTTCGCGCACTTTGGCGCTCGACGGGCCGCCTCGCCGACTGCAAACTCCAGGTGCAAGGGGATGGGGAGGCCATCCTCACCTTCACGTACACCGATCATGCGCGCCTGGTACGACGAGCCGTCTAACAGAACGGTCGACTCGGACACGTTGCGGCAAGGGGCCGCACAGTGCCGTTGGAAATCCTGCACCGTGCGGCCCCTTGCCACAACGTGCCGGTCACCTTCACGTTAGACCGCATGTCCTCTCCCATACCAATCGTCTCGCGTACTTGGCACGCTGTAGCCCCGAACGGGCGCGGTGAAGGCCCCGTCACATTGGGCGTTGCCGCGCCGACGCTGCAGCCT
>JALHLO010000139.1 GCA_022844525.1 Ramlibacter sp. | reverse complement strand
CCGGCAAGCTGCGCGCCGCGATCAACTACGGCAACCCGATCCTGGCCACGCGCGGCGAGGACGGGCAGCCGCGCGGCGTGTCCGTGGACCTCGCCCGGGAAGCCGCGCGCCGGCTGGACCTTCCCATCGAGCTCGTCACTTTCACTTCCGCGGGCAACGTGGTGGAGGCGGTGAAGGGCCGGCAGGTGGACCTGGCCTTCGTCGCCATCGACCCGGTGCGCGCCGCGGACATGGAGTACACCGCCCCCTACGTGATCATCGAAGGCGCCTACCTGGTGCGCAACGGCTCGCCGGTGCAGCGCAACGAGGACGTCGACCGCGCCGGCACGCGCATCGCGGTGGGCCGCGGCAGCGCCTACGACCTGTTCCTCACCCGCGAAGTGAAGGCGGCCACGCTGGTGCGCGTGCCGACCTCGCCGGTGGTGGTCGACGAGTTCCTCCAGCAGAACCTGGAGGTGGCCGCCGGCGTCAAGCAGCAGCTCGAGGCCGATGCGCGCCGCGTGGGCGGCGTGCGCCTGCTGCCCGGCCGCTTCATGGTGATCCAGCAGGCGATGGGCGTGCCCAAGGGACGCACCGCCGCGCAGGCCTGGCTCAGTGCCTACATCGAGGAGATGAAGCGCACGGGCTACGTCGCCCAGGCGCTGCGGCGCCACCGCATCGAAGGCGCGGCCGTCGCGCCGCCGTCCTGAGCCGAAGGGCACGGACATTGCACGACGACCGCTTTCCAGCATCACCGAGGAATCCATGAATCCGTTCCACACGCCCATTTCCTCCCGCGCCCGCGGCCTGCGCCGACTGGGCGCCGCGCTCGCGCTGGGGCTGTCCGCCCTGGCCGCGCACGCGCAGTTTCCCGACAAGCCGGTGCAGATGGTGCTGTCCTTCCCGCCGGCCGGCGCGACCGACATCCTCGCCCGCGCCATCGGCCAGGAGATGACGAAGACGCTGAAGCAGTCGGTGGTGATCGACAACAAGCCGGGCGCCGGCGGCAACATCGGCCTGCTGGCGGCCGGGCGTGCGGCACCGGATGGCTACACCGTGTACATGGCGGCCGTCACCAACGCCGCCATCGCCGCCGCGGCCTATCCGCCGCAGCCGGTGCACCTGACGAAGGACTTCGTGCCGGTGGCCGGCGTGGCGATCGTGCCGCACATGCTGGTGGTGCCGGCCTCGCTGCCGGCGCGCACCGTGGGCCAGCTGGTGGCCCTGGTCCGTCAGGAGCCGGGCAAGCACAACTTCGCCTCGCAGGGCGTCGGCACGCTGTCGCACCTGGAGTCCGAAATGCTCAAGGCGGTCGCCGGGCTGGACATCGTGCACGTCCCCTACAAGGGCAGCTCGCTGGCCCTGCCGGACCTGATCGCCGGCAACGCCAGCATGATGTTCGACAGCATTCCCGCGTCCATGCCGCACGTGAAGGCGGGCAAGCTGCGCGTGCTGGCGGTCGCCTCCAGCCAGCGCATGGCGATGCTGCCGGACGTGCCGACGGTGGAGGAAAGCGGCATGAAGGGCTTCCGCGCCGACAACGTGTTCGGGGTGATGGCGCCCAAGGGCACGCCGCCGGCGGCGCTGGAGGTGCTCACGCGCGCGGTGCGCGCGGCCGTCGAGGCGCCCGAGCTGCGCCAGCGCCTGCAGGAACAGGGCGTGGAGCTGCGCTTCACGCCGCCGGCGGAATTCGCGAAGGTGGTGGACGAGGAGTTCCGGATCTGGGCGCGCGCCGTGCAGCAGGCCAAGGTCAAGCTCGAGTGAAGCCATGACCCACGCCCCTTCCTTCTGGGACTTCCCCTACACCTCGCAGCGAATGCCGCTGCTGGCCCGCAACGTGGTCAGCACCTCGCAACCGCTGGCCGCCACGGCGGGCGCCCTGATGCTGGCGCGCGGCGGCAATGCGGTGGACGCGGCGCTGGCGGCGGCCATCACGCTGACGGTGGTGGAGCCCTGCATGAACGGCATCGGCGGCGATGCGTTCTGCATCCTGTGGGACGGGCAGCGGCTGCACGGGCTCAACGCCTCCGGCCGTGCGCCGCGCCGCTGGACGCCCGAGCACTTCGCGAAGTACGAGGCCATGCCGCTGCGCGGCTGGGACTCGGTGACGGTGCCGGGCACCGTGTCGGCCTGGCGCGCGCTGTCCGACCGCTTCGGCACGGTTCCGTTCGCCGAACTGTTCGAGCCGGCGCTGCGGCATGCGCGCGAGGGTTATCTGGTGTCGCCGACGGTGCAGCGCCAGTGGCAGGCGCAGGTGCCGGAGCTGCTGCCGCAGCCGGGCTTCCGCGAGGCCTTCGCGCCCACTGGGGCGGCGCCGCTGCCCGGCGAGCTGTTCGTCTGCCCGGGCCAGGCCGCAACGCTGGAGCGCATCGCGCGCAGCAAGGGCGACGATTTCTATCGCGGCAGCCTGGCCAAGGCGATCGCGGACCACGCGCGCGCCACCGGCGGGCTGATCGACGAGGAGGACCTCGCCGCGCATGAATGCGACTGGGTCGAGCCGCTTGCCATGCCTTATCGCGGCCTGGTGCTGCACGAGATCGGCCCCAGCGGCCAGGGCATCGCGGCGCTCATGGCGCTGGGCATGCTGGCGACGCTGGACCTGAAAGGGGCGGGCCTGGACACGGCGCTGTCGCACCACCTGCAGATCGAAGCGATGAAGCTCGCCTTCGCGGACCTGCATGCCTACGTGGCGGACCCGGACGCCATGCGCATCGTCAGTGCCGCGCAGCTGCTGTCGCCGCAGTACCTGTCCTCGCGCGCCCGCCTGATCCATCCGGACCGCGCCGCGCCCGCGCGCGCCGGCGCGCCGCACAGCGGCGGCACCGTCTACCTGACGGCGGCGGACCAGCAGGGCATGATGGTTTCCTTCATCCAGTCGAACTTCAAGGGTTTCGGCTCGGGCGTGGTGGTGCCGGACACGGGCATCGCCCTGCACAACCGCGGCTGGGGCTTCACGCTCAAGCCGGGACATCCGAACCAGGTGGCGCCGCGCAAGCGTCCCTTCCACACCATCATCCCCGGCTTCCTGATGCGCGACGGCGCGCCCCTCATGAGCTTCGGCCTCATGGGCGGCTCGATGCAGGCCCAGGGCCATCTGCAGCTCGCCGTGCGCATCGCCGACCACGGCCAGAACCCGCAGGCGGCAAGCGACGCGCCCCGCTGGCGCATCCTGGACGACAACGGCACGGTCACGGTGGAATGGAACTTCCCGCCGGAAGCGATCGCGGGGCTGCAGGCGCGCGGGCACGAGGTGCGGGTGGCCAGGCGCTTCGACACCGAGTTCGGGTCGGCGCAGCTGGCGCTGAAGACGGAGCACGGGTATGTCGCGGCCTCGGACCATCGGAAGGATGGGTATCCGGTGGGGTTCTGAAGCGACGGATCCTCACTTGTCCTGGTGAGGACGGTCGCCAGGGCAATGCGTAGATTGCGCCTCCAAGGGAGGAATCGGTCCTCCTGCTTGTTCCAGAGGCGGGATCATGACCAGGATCATCGGGGTTGCAGGGGCCGCGGGCAGGAGGCTCGTCGTGCTCGCGGTCGCAGGGGCGCTGGCCGGGTGTGCGGGCGGCTACCGGATCGAGCAGGCGCGCAAGCTGACCAGGACACTCGGCGACACGCAGACGCTGCTCGCGGCGCAGTACGTCGACGCGCTGTCCGCCTACCGCACCCAGCACATCCTGGAAGCCGCGGCCGACTGGAACACGCTGGACGCCGCCGGCAGGGAGGACCGCTTCGCCGGGCTCGTGTGCGAACACAACCTGTACGCGATAGGCCTCGCCCAGGAAACCTTCGGCGCGCAGTCGCAGGTCCTGGGCCGGGCGGCGGCCGACCCGTCCTCCGCGACGATGGGGGCCACGCTCAAGGCGTTGCGCGCCAAGGCGGTGGGCCTGGCACCGCCCGATGCGCCGCAGCACCCGTCCGAGACCTGCCGGACCACGGTGAGGGAGGACCTGGCGCGATCCAGGACGAAGAGCCTGGCGGCCGTCACGGCGGGCGTCGGCGCCGTCACCAAGCTGATCGAGGTGTTCCGGCTCGCCCTGGGTGCCATCGAACAGCAGCAAAGGGGCGAGCGACTGGCCGCCCTGCTGAAGAAGGACGAAGGCGCGATCTGGGCGGCGTACTACCTCCTCGCATGCCCGCGCACCGTTCGTCCGGAAGACGTCCCGCAAGGACGCCCGCCGGAGCCGACGCGGGAGAACCCGCTGGGCTGCGGCTCCGGAACGAGTGCCTACCAGGCCATGCTCGACGAAACCCGCATCCACTTCGCCCGCGTGAGCTACGCCGCATTCCAGGCCACCGCCGCGTCGCGCACGCCTGCGCTCGCGCCCGTGCGCGAGCTGCTGGGCGAAGTCAGCCGGTACGACCTGTACCGCCTTGCCTCCGCGCAGGAGAAGACCGACGCGGGCCTGGTCCTCAATCTCCGGACATCCACCGCGCGCCTGGTGGATGCCGTGGTCGCAGGTCCGACCTCGTTCGGAGACCAGCTGGACGCGGCCAACGACGGCGTGGCCAACCTCGAGGCCCTGCTCAAGGCGTGGTCCGACTACAAGGCCGCGTACGCCGACTACCGGACGAAGTAGCACCATGCTTCCCGCCGTACGACGCGGCACTGCCGCGGTGCTCCTGGCCTTCGCGGGCCTGGCCTGCGCGCAGCCGCAGGGTGACATGGTGGAAGCGGAGCCCGGGCGGCACGCCCTGGTCATCGGCAATGCCGTGTATTCGCAGCTCGCGCAGCTGCCCAGCGCCGCGGAGGATGCGCGGCGCATGGCGCTGACGCTGAAGTCGGCGGGTTTCCAGGTCACCGAGGGGACCATCACGACGCTGGCGGACTTCGAGGACACCCTGCTGCCGGCGTTCCGCTCGAAGATCCGGCCCGGCGACCTGGCGGTCGTGTACTTCTCGGGCCACGGCTTCTCCTACGGTCCCTACAACTACATCGTTCCCCTGGCGACGCCCCTGGTGGTGCGCGAATCGGAGCTGTCGCGCGTGGCCATCTCGCTGGAGACCCTGGAATACGCCCTCGGGCGGCGCGACCCCGCGTTGCTGGTCTTCCTCGTCGACGCGTGCCGCGCCATCGCCGGCTTCGTGGTCAGCGACCCCAGGATACCGGGCACGGTCCCCAAGGGGCCCGCGGAGGCTTCGCCCCCGGGCAGCGGAGTGAACTACATGATCGGTTTCGCGACGCGTCCGGGGACGCCCGCCCTCGGATTCACCGCGACGAACGTGACCAGCCCTTTCACCTCCGGGTTGCTGGCGCACCTGACGCGCGAGGACCGCAGCTTCAAGATGTCCTTCACCGACGTGATCACGGAAGTGCGGGTGAAAACCGGGAACGTGCAGCAGCCGGGGCTGGTCGACTACTCCAGCACCGACTTCTACCTTCGACCCACGCCCGCGGTGCTGGGGCAGGAGAGGGAGCTCTGGGCCTCCACGCTGGAGACCCGGGATCGCGAACGCATCTACTGGTTCAGCATGCGCTACGCGGCCAGCCGCTACGCGCACGCGGCGCGCGAGTGGTTGCGCAGGAATCCTGCGCCGGCCATGGCGCTCTCCAGCGCGGTTTCGCCGGTTGCCGTCGAGCGTTCCTGGACGACCGTCGCCGCCGTCAAGCTGATCGAACCGCCGCTTCCCGGGTTCGGCTTTCCGGCGCTCCAGAGCGGCCACGACCCCAGCGCGGACCTGCCGGACGACGCGCTCGGCATCCCCGCCGCGGCTGCCGCGATGGCGGACGATCCCGACAAGCTCCGGCGGGCCCTGCTTGCCTTCCGGGCCCATGGCGGCGCGGTCACCACCGCCGCCTACATCGGGCGCGCAACGCCCGCGGGAGACGCCCTGGGCGTGCGGGAGATCCCCGCCGGAACGCGGCTGCAGATCGTCGATGAAGCGGCCGCCGACCGGGAGGGGCACTGGTTGGGCGTGCGCACGCCGGGGATGGCCGCGGGGCGCGTCTACCTGTCCGCCGCCGCCGCCGCGCTGGCGCCGAAGCCCGTGCGCCTGGGCAAGCCCCTGCTGGAAGTCACCGCCCCTCCCCGGTCCACCGGGGTGACGGATCTCGCCGAAGCCTCGGTCGTCGCCGCCGCCGTCATCGGCCTGCGCTCGTCGAACCAGCGCATCGCCTGGGTATCGCTCGCCACGGCCGACACCGCGGACCCGAAGGAAGCCGGCTCGCGGGCGGCACGGCTTGCGCACGTGCGCTACCTGCTGCGGCAGCACGGCATTCCGTCCGAACGGATCACTGCCGTGTCGCAGGCCAGGGATCACCAGGGCGCGGGCGTCCGCCTGCGCTTCTTCGGCGGTTGAACTTTCAAAGGAGCCAGTCATGTCATCCGCAATTCGCCAGGTCCTCGCCGCCACCTTCCTGTGCTCGGCGGGGTACGCCCTGGCCAGCAACGTCTCCCTTGCGGACCTTCCCGCAAGCGGGTCCGCCAGGATGCGCGAGGCGATCGATGCCTACCTGAACAACAAGGAGCCGAAGATCGTCGGCGGCAAGCCGGCACCCGCGGGCCTGTTCCCGTGGCAGGTGTCGCTGGGCGTGCCCTGGATCGACGATCCCTACCGTGCCCATTTCTGCGGCGGCTCGGTGCTGACCGAACGCTGGGTGATCACCGCCGCGCACTGCGTCGTCGACTCCTCGCCCAAGGACATGATCCTCACGGTCGGCACGCACAAGCTCGGGCTGGGTGGCTCCCGGCATAGCGTGAACCGGGTGATCGTGCACAAGGACTACAACCGCAGCAACAGCGACAACGACATAGCGCTGATCGAACTCGTCAGGCCGCTTGCGCTGGGCCCGGACGTGCGCGCGGTGGGGGTCATCACGCCCGAACTCGAGCCGACCCAGGCAGCCGACGGCGTGAGCGCATCCGTGACGGGCTGGGGTGCGACGGTCGAGGGGGGCAGGCCCGTGCGGGACCTGCGGTACGTCGACGTGCCGATCCAGAGCCGCGCCACCTGCAACCGCCCGCTGGGCTATGACGGACGCGTGACCGAGAACATGCTTTGCGCCGGCGAGCTGGCCGGCGACAAGGACTCGTGCCAGGGAGACAGCGGAGGCCCGCTGACCGTGCGCGCCGCAGGGCAGCCTCTGCTTGCCGGTGTCGTCAGCTGGGGCGACGGATGCGCGCGGCCCAACCTGGTCGGCGTGTACACCCGTGTGGCGCGCTTCCGCGACTGGATCAGCAGTTGCATGACCGCTCCCGCGAGCTGCCAGTAGCGCCGTACGGCCGAGCCAAGCCCCCGGCAGGGGCGGCGGCAGGCGGGAAGACGACCGGGGGGGCGAAGGGCGCCTGCGCCATCACCCGTGCGGCGAGGCCCATGCCCCCGTAGAATCCGGCGCTTCCCATGTCCCTCCTGAACCACCAGCTGGAGCTGCTCGCTCCCGCCCGTGATGCCGAGATCGGCATCGAGGCGATCAACCATGGCGCGGACGCCGTCTACATCGGCGGCCCGGAGTTCGGGGCGCGCGTGTCGGCCAGCAACTCCGTGCGGGACATCGAGCGCCTGGCGCAGCACGCGCACCGCTTCGGCAGCCGCATCTTCGTGACGCACAACACCATCCTGCGCGACGACGAACTGGAAGCCGCGCGCCGCATGGCCTGGGACGTGTACCACGCGGGGGCCGACGTGCTGATCATCCAGGACATGGGCCTGCTGGAGCTGGACCTGCCGCCGATCCAGCTGCACGCCAGCACGCAGACCGACATCCGCACCGTGGCGAAGGCGAAGTTCCTGCAGGACGTGGGCTTCTCGCAGATGGTGCTGGCGCGCGAGCTCACGCTGGAGCAGATCCGCGAGATCCACGAGGCGCTGGACCCCGAGCGCTGCAAGGTGGAGTTCTTCATCCACGGCGCCCTGTGCGTGGCCTACAGCGGCCAGTGCTACATCAGCCACGCGCACACCGGCCGCAGCGCCAACCGCGGCGACTGCTCGCAGGCCTGCCGCCTGCCCTACCACGTGGTGGACGCCCAGGGCCGCTTCGTGGCGCACGACAAGCACGTGCTGTCCATGAAGGACAACAACCAGAGCGCCAACCTGGCGGCGCTGGTGGACGCGGGCGTGCGCAGCTTCAAGATCGAGGGCCGCTACAAGGACATGGGCTACGTGAAGAACATCACGGCCCACTACCGCAAGCTGTTCGACGAGCTGATCGAGGCGCGCGAAGGCTCCGGCAACCCGCTGGCGCGCGCCTCCAGCGGCCGCACCACCTTCACCTTCACGCCCGATCCCGACCAGAACTTCAACCGCGCGTTCACCGACTACTTCCTCAACGGCCGCCAGGACGACATCGGCGCTTTCGACTCGCCGAAGAACCCCGGCCGCGAGATCGGCTGGGTGACGAAGGTCGGCGCCGACTGGATCGAGCTGGAACTGGACGACGCGCACGCCCTGCTGCACAACGGCGACGGGCTGTGCTATTTCGACCTGCAGAAGGAACTGGTGGGCGTGGCGATCAACCGCGCCGAGCCGGCCGGCAGGATCGGAAGCTGGCGCGTCTGGCCCAAGGACCCCATCGCCGGCATGCGCGACCTGCGCAAGGGCACCCGCATCAACCGCAACCGCGACATGGACTGGGTGCGCACGCTGGAGAAGAAGTCCAGCGACCGCCGCATCGCCGTGTGGGCCGCGTTCTCCGAGACGCCCGACGGCTTCCTGCTGCGCCTGACGGACGAGGACGGCTTCGTGGGCGAAGCCCGCGCGGCTTGCGCGAAGGAAGCCGCGCGTGACGGCGAGAAAGCCCTCGCCGCCCTGAAGGACCACCTGGGCCGCTTCGGCAACACCCTCTTCGCGCCGCTGGACCTGTCGGTGGAGCTGTCCCGGCCCTGGTTCGTCCCGCCCTCGCTGGTCAACAGCCTGCGGCGCGATGCCGTGGCCGCCCTGGAAGCGGCGCGGGCCGCCGGCTACCAGCGCCCGCTGCGCGGCAAGCCGGTGGAGCCCCCGGTCCCCTACCCCGAGGACACCCTCACCTACCTGGCCAACGTCTTCAACCACAAGGCGCGCGACTTCTACGCGAAGCACGGCGTGCGGGTCGTCGGCGCGGCCTACGAGAGCCACGAGGAGGAAGGCGAGGTCAGCCTCATGATCACCAGGCACTGCGTGCGCTGGTCCATGAGCCTGTGCCCCAAGCAGGCCAAGGGCGTCGTGGGCGTCAAAGGCACGATCAAGGCCGAGCCGCTGCAGTTGATCAACGGCAGCGAGAAGCTCACGCTGCGCTTCGACTGCAAGCCCTGCGAGATGCACGTGGTGGGCCGCATGAAGAAATCGGTGCTGAACCAGCAGGCGCGCGAGGCGCAGGCGGTGCCGCTGAAGTTCTACCGCACGCGCCCCGCCCGGCAGCCCACGCAGGCTTGACGCTTCTCAAGCCCGCGCGCCGCGGCGCGGGGATACTCGGCCCTCATGGAGAGCGCCGCACCCAAGAAGGACCATGACTGGCACCTGCGCGAGGCCGACGAGGTCGCGCGCGCGCACGGGGTCGACGTCCACCTCGGGCTGGACCTCGACGAGGTGCAGACGCGCTCCCGGGACCACGGGCCCAACGAGCTGCCGGCCGCGCCGTCGCGCAGCCTGGCCGGCCTCATCGCCGAGCAGTTCCGGGACCTGATGATCCTGGTCCTCATCGGCGCCGCGCTGCTCTCGGGCGTGCTGGGCGACTGGGTGGACACGGTCGTGATCGTCGTCATCATCGCGCTGAACGCCACCATCGGCGTCGTGCAGGCCTGGCGCGCCGACCGCGCCCTGGCCGCGCTGCGCAAGCTCGCCGCGGCGCAGGCCGTGGTGCTGCGCGCGGGCAGCACCCAGAAGGTGGCGGCGCACGAGCTGGTGCCCGGCGACGTGGTGCTGCTGGAGGCCGGCAACCAGGTGCCGGCCGACCTGCGCCTGATCGAGGCGGCGCAGCTGCGCGTGGACGAATCGGCCCTCACCGGCGAATCGGTGACGGTCGCCAAGCAGATCGGCGTGCCCGGCGGCGAGCTGCACGCGCTGGGCGACCGCCTGAACATGGCCTTCAAGGGCACCACGGCCACCGCGGGCCGCGGGCGCGGCCTGGTCGTGGCCATCGGGCCGACCACCGAGCTGGGCAAGATGGCCGGACTGCTCGCGGAAGGCGGCTGGGAGCCGACCCCGCTGCAGCGCCGCCTGGGCGTGTTCGGCAAGCGCCTGGCCATCGCGGTGCTGGTGGTATGCGCGATCGTGTTCGTGGTGGGCCTGATGCGCGGCGAGCCGCCGCTGCTGATGCTGCTCACGGCCGTGAGCCTGGCCGTCGCCGGCATCCCCGAGGCGCTGCCGGCGGTGATCACGGTGCTGCTGGCGCTGGGCGCGCGCCGCATGGTGGAGTTCAACGCGCTGGTGCGGCGGCTGGCCTCGGTGGAGACGCTGGGATCCGTCACCTGGGTCTGCTCGGACAAGACCGGCACGCTGACGCAGAACCGCATGCGGGCGGAAGTCGCCGCGCAGGCCGGCGGCGGCACCTGGCATGCGGGCGAAGCCGCACCTGCCGCGTCGGAACTGTTGCGCGCCGCCGCCCTGTGCAACGACGCGCAGCCGGCCCCCGAAGGCGGCTGGCAGGGCGACCCCACCGAGACGGCGCTGGCCGAACTCGCCGCGGCGGCGGGCCTGCAGCGCGATGCGCTCG
>JALHLO010000138.1 GCA_022844525.1 Ramlibacter sp. | reverse complement strand
CGCTCGCTGCGCTCGCCGCCGCCGCGCTGGGCGCCGCCACCGCCGCCTTCACCCATGCCGCCGAGCATCTGCATCTCGTCGGCGATGATGTCGGTGGAGTACTTCTCGACGCCGTTCTTGTCCGTGTACTTCTCGGTGCGCAGCGAACCCTCGATGTACACCTGGCGGCCCTTCTTGAGGTATTCACCCATGATCTCGGCGAGGCGGCCGAAGGCCTTCACGCGGTGCCACTCGGTGCGTTCCTGCTGGTTGCCGTCCTTGTCCTTCCAGCTCTCGGAGGTGGCCACGGACAGGGTGGTGATGGCGCTGCCGGACTGGCTGTAGCGCACCTCGGGGTCGTTGCCGAGGTTTCCGACCAGGATGACTTTGTTGATGCCGCGGGCCATGGGGCTTCCTTTTTGCTGGACGATTGCGCGAAGCCCCGATTATAGCCACCCCTGCCCGGGCCAGTCCGGCCCCCGGGGTCGGGGAATCGAGGCCCCGGGGCTGGGAGCCTTGCCCGGCTTGGCCGGAGAGCCCGCGCACGCCCGGAAAATGGCGCCCGTAGGCAGCCGGGCGGCCTGCCGCGCGGACGGCCCGCTATAATCGGCTTATGTCAGCCCAGCCCCAAGCCGCCACCCTGCCCGGCATCGCCGAGATCCAGTCCCTCGCCGCCGGCGAGATGGAGGCGGTGAACCGGCTCATCCGCAGCCGCCTGGCCTCGGACGTGGTGCTGATCAACCAGATCTCCGACCACATCATCGCCGCCGGCGGCAAGCGCCTGCGGCCGATGCTGGTGGTGCTGGCGGCGCGCGCGCTGGGCAACACCGGCACGGCGCCGCACCAGCTGGCGGCCATCGTCGAGTTCATCCACACCTCCACCCTGCTGCACGACGACGTGGTGGACGAATCCGACCTTCGCCGCGGCCGCAAGACCGCCAACGCGCTGTGGGGCAATGCGCCCAGCGTGCTGGTGGGCGATTTCCTGTACTCGCGCAGCTTCCAGCTGATGGTGGAGCTGGACTCGATGCCGGTGATGCGCGTGCTGGCCGACACCACCAACCAGATCGCCGAAGGCGAGGTACTGCAGCTGCTGCACGTGCACAACCCCGACACCGACGAAGCCACCTACCTGCGCGTGATCGAGCGCAAGACCGCCGTGCTGTTCGCCGCCGCCACGCGCCTGGGCGCGCTGCAGGCCGGCGCCAGCGAAGCGGTGCAGCAGCGCCTGCACGACTACGGCATGAACCTGGGCCTGGCCTTCCAGATCGCCGACGACGTGCTGGACTACACCGCCGACGCCGCCACGCTGGGCAAGAACCTGGGCGATGACCTGGCGGAAGGAAAGGCCACCCTGCCCCTGATCCACGCCATGGCCCACAGCAGCGACGCGGTGCGCCAGCGCCTGCGCGAAATCGTCGAGGCCGGCGACGCCACGGCCATGCCCGAAGTGCTGGCGGCCATCGGCCACACCGGCGGCATCGGCTACAGCCAGCAGCGCGCCGCGCACTACGCCGCCCTGGCCGAATCCGCGCTGGACGGCCTGCCCGACAGCCCCTGGCTGCAGGCCCTGCGCGGCCTGGCCCAATACTCCACCGCCCGCAACCACTGAAAGGAAAACATACCAGGTACATTTTCACGTGGCGTCCGGGCTTGGCCGGGAGCTACACGAAAATGTACCTGGTATGTTTTCCTTTCAGCGGCGGCGCGAGGCCTGCAGGGCCACCAGGCGCGAGATGACCAGCGCGATGTAGAGCACGCCCAGCATCTGCTGGATCATCACCAGCGAGCGCGCGTGGTCGCTCACCGGGGTGATTTCACCGAAGCCGACGCTGCTCAGGCAGGTGAAACTGAAATACAGCAGCTCCCACCAGCCCGTGGCGCCGTCGGGATTGTTCGAGGGGTTGATGTAGAACGAGCCCGGCGCGAACACCTCCACCAGCGCGTACAGGTAGGCGAACACGAACGCCATCAGCACGTACAGCCCGGCCGCGGCGAACAGTTCGTCCAGCGTCATCACTTCGTCGCTGAGCATGTAGCGCAGCAGGCACACCACCACGAAGGCGTGGAACAGCGCCTGCGTGGCGAAATTGGCCGGCAGCATCCAGGCGTTGGGGAAAAACGCGGCGCCGATGTGCAGGGCGATGGCCGGCCACACCAGCACATAGCCGATGCGCGACTCGGGCCCGGTGGCGCGCGCGGCGCGCAGCGCCAGCAGCAGCACCACCAGGTCGAAGATGGCGATGGCCGCGCGGCCGCCCGCGAACGGCTCCAGGAACGGATACACCACCACCAGCACGATCAGCGAGAACAGCAGCCAGGCGTTGGGCAAGCGGGAGAGCCGGTGCAGGAATACCGTCGACATGTCAGCGCAACAGGACCAGCGTGGCCAGGCCCAGGAACGAGAAGAAGCCCATCACATCGGTGACCGTGGTGAGGATGACGCCGCCGGCCAGCGCCGGGTCCATGCGCATGCGCTTGAGCGTGAGCGGCACCAGCACGCCCGCCACCGCCGCCGACAGCAGGTTGATCACCAGCGCCGCGAAGATCACCAGCGCCAGCTGCCAGTCGCCGAACCACAGCCACGTGGCCAGGCCGACCGTGCCGCCGATCAGCAGTCCGTTCATCAGCGCCACGCGCGCTTCCTTCCACAGCAGCGCGTTGGCGTTCGACGCGCCCACCTGGCCCAGCGCCAGGCCGCGCACCATCAGCGCCAGCACCTGGGTACCGGCATTGCCGCCCATGCCGGCCACGATGGGCATCAGCACGGCCAGCGCCACCAGCTGGTCGATGGTGCCCTGGAACTGGCCCACCACGCTGGAGGCCAGGAAGGCCGTGCCCAGGTTGATGGCCAGCCACACCACGCGACGCCGGAACGCGCGCACCACGGGGCTGAACAGGTCTTCGTCCTCGTCCACGCCGGCGGCGCTGAGCGCCTGGTGTTCGGCCTGGGCGCGGATGATGTCCACCACGTCGTCGATGGTGATGCGGCCGAGCAGGATGTTGTTTTCATCCACCACGGGCGCCGAGATCCAGTCGTGGTCGGAGAACTGGGTGGCCACTTCGGTGTCGGGCGTGTCCACCGGGATGGCGGGCTGCTCGTCGTCGATCAGCTCGTTGATGGGCGTGGACGCGTCGTGGATCAGCAGCGAGGCGATGGCCACGCGGCCCAGGTACTGGTGCCGGCGGCTGACCACGAACAGGTGGTCGGTGTGCTCGGGGATCTCGCCGCGCAGGCGCAGGTAGCGCAGCACCACGTCCACGGTGACGTCGGTGCGCACCGTGATGACGTCGGGGTTCATCAGGCGGCCGGCGGTGTCCTCGCCGTAGCTCAGGACCTGTTCGAGGCGCTCGCGGTTCTCGCGGTCCATCGACTTCAGGACTTCCTCGATCACCGTGTCGGGGAGGTCCTCGGCCAGTTCGGCCAGGTCGTCGATGTCGAGGTCTTCGACCGCGGCGATGATTTCGTCCGGGTCCATCTCGGCCAGCAGGCTTTCGCGCACGTCGTCGCCGACGTGCACCAGCACCTCGCCGTCGTCCTCCGGATCCACCAGGCCCCAGACGATGTTGCGCTTGGCCGCGGGCAGGGATTCGAGCAGGTTGCCGATCTCGGCCGGCGACAGCGTGTTCACCAGGCGGCGCACCGGGCCCAGGCGGCCGGCGTCGAGCGCGTCCGACAGCATGCGCAGCTGGCGCGCGGTCTTGTCGTGGCGGACGGCTTCGGCCATCAGGTGACTCCCGGGAATGCCGCCGTATTATGCGGGGCCTTGCGACGCCCGCCTACCGCCGCGTGGCCGCGATGGCCTCAGGCCTTGCCCTGTTCGACCAGCGTGAGCGCGACCTTGTCGCGCAGGTAGGCGGGCTCGAGCTGGTCGGGAGCGATCGCTTCGCCGCGGGCGAAGGCTTCGGCCGCGAGCCAGGCCAGGTCGGCGGCGTGCGGCAGCGCCGCGGCGTCGAAGCCCGCCAGCGTGTCGCCCAGGCGCTGCACCAGTGCGCCCGATTCGGCGGAGAAGCCCGTACCCACGCCGAACGCAGGCAGCGCGGGCCGCGGCGCCGATGCGGGCGCGACGATGATCTCGGGACCCACGGCCTGCAGGCGGCCGTCGGCCTCGCGGCTGAATTCGCCCAGGTACACCTCGCCCATGCGCGCATCAATGGCCGCCAGCATGCGGTCACCAAGGCACGGCCGGGCCAGCACGGCCAGCGTGGACACCGGCAGCACCGGGCGGTCGAGCGCCAGCGCCAGGCCCTGCACCAGGGCGATGGCCAGCCGCACGCCGGTGAACGCGCCGGGGCCGCGGCCCACGGCGATGGCATCGAGCTGCGATTTGCGCAGGCCGGCCTGCGCCATCAGTTCATCGGCCCAGGGCAGCACCAGCTGGGTGTGGCGGCGGGGCGCCAGCTCGTGGCGCGAGATCACCTCGCCGTCCACGTACACCGCCACCGAACAGGCCTCGGTGCTGGTCTCGATGGCCAGCAGCGTCGCGCGGGGCGCGTGCGGTGCCGTCATGGCGCGTCCTCTTCGGTGGGCGGGTCGGGCGGTGATTGTGTCGCAAAAAAGTCCTGCACGTCCTCGATCATGCGCGTGCGCGGGAACGGCGGCAGGCTGTCCAGGAACAGGCGGCCGTAGGATTTGCCCAGCAGGCGCGGGTCGCACAGCACCAGCACGCCGCGGTCGAGGTGGCTGCGGATCAGGCGGCCCACGCCCTGCTTGAGCGCGATCACGGCCTGCGGCAGCTGTTCGTCGCGGAAGGGGTTGCCGCCGTCGCGACGCACCGCGTCGAGCTTGGCTTCCAGCACCGGGTCGTCGGGCGCGGCGAACGGCAGCCGGTCGATCACCACCACGCTGAGCGCTTCGCCGGCCACGTCCACGCCTTCCCAGAAACTCGCCGCGCCCAGCAGCACGCCGTTCCCAGAGGCGCGGAACTGTTCCAGCAGCGTGTTGCGCGGCGCGGTGCCCTGCACGAACAGTGGCCAGGGGCAGTCGCGCAGCTGCTCGGCCGCCTCGCGCAGGGCGCGGTGCGAGGTGAACAGCAGGAAGGCGCGGCCCTTCGACGCTTCCAGCACGGGCCACACGGCGTCGAGCATCGCGCCCAGGTAGTCGCGGCTGTTGGGCTCGGGCAGGCCGCGCGGCAGGTAGCACAGCGCCTGGTTCGGCCAGTCGAAGGGGCTGGGCTGCAGCAGTTCGCGCGGCTCGTCCAGGCCAAGCCGCTTGGAAACGTGCTTGAAGTCGCCGGCCACCGCGAGCGTGGCCGAGGTGAAGATCCAGGCGGCGCGGCTCTGCTCGCGGTAGCGGCGCAGCGGGCCGGAGACGTCGAGCGGGGTGCGCTGCAGCACGAAGCCGCGCTGGGTGAGCTCGTACCAGCGCACGGAAAAACCGGGGTCAGAGCCCAGTTTCGACGGCGGCATCCCGTCATCGTCATCGGCCTGCGGGTCGAAATCGGGCTCTGACCCCGGCTTTTCTGCTTCGCGCCAGGTGCGGAGGCGGTGGACGAGGTCGGCGGCGCGGTTGGCGCAGGTGCCGAAGCCGGGCGAGGCGTCGGCCAGGGGCGCGAGGCCGCGGGCCAGTTCGACCAGGGCGTGCTCAAGGTGGTCCAGCGCGGCCACGGCCGGGGCGTGCGCCAGGAGGCGCGACTGCGCGGCGCGCGGCGGCAGCGGCTCCATCGCCAGGCGCAGCTCGCGCATCGCGTGTTCCAGGTTGCGCGCCGGCGCCATCACGCTGGCCAGCGACGCGGTGACGTTCTTGCACTCGGCCAGGCTGTCGCGCGCCACGTCCAGCAGCTGGCGCGAGCCCAGGCCTTCGCCGAAGAACTGCGCGGCCAGCTCGGGCAGCTGGTGCGCCTCGTCCAGCACGAAAGCGGCGGCGCCGGGCAGGATTTCGCCGAAGCCCTCCTGCTTGATCGCCAGGTCGGCCAGCAGCAGGTGGTGGTTCACCACCACCAGGTCGGCGGCCTGCGCCTGCTGGCGCGCCTTGGCCACGAAGCACTCGCTCCAGAACGGGCAGTCGCCGCCCAGGCAGTTCTCGGCCGTGGACGTGACCATCGGCCACAGCGGCGAATCCTCGGGCAGGTCGGCCAGTTCGGCCAGGTCACCGCGCATCGTCCGGCCCGACCACGCCACCACGCGCTGGAACTGGGAGGCAACGTCGCGCGACCCGAACTTCTCGCCCTTGGCCTGCTCCAGGCGGTACTGGCACAGGTAGTTCGCGCGACCCTTGAGCAGCGCCGTGCGCAGGCCGGCGCCCAGCGCCTCGCGCACGCGCGGCAGGTCGCGGTGGTAGAGCTGGTCCTGCAGCGCGCGGGTGCCGGTGGAAATGATCACGCGCTGTCCCGACAGCAGCGCGGGCACGAGGTAGGCGTAGGTCTTGCCGGTACCGGTGCCGGCCTCGGCGATCAGGGTGGAGCGGCTGTCCATGGCCTCGGCGATCGCCTGCGCCAGCTGCGCCTGCGCCGCGCGCGGCGCGTAGCCTTCGAGGCCAACGTCCAGCGGGCCGCCCTCGGCGAGCGCCGCGCGGGTGCGTTGCGCCAGGTCGTCCACTTACATGCGGACCGGCGGCGCCACCGTGCAGGAGTCCACCTGGCCGCGCGCCACCGCGGCGCCCGCCGCGTCACCGCGGCCTTCGCGGGCGTAGGCAATCGTGGCCCAGTTGCGGCGGCACAGCCCGCCCAGCTTGGGACCCTTCTGGAACGAGTCGTTGGCGAGCTGCTCGGCGGCCATCCAGGCGCGGCCCAGCAGCGCCAGTTCGGCCTTCCACTGCAGCAGGTCCGGATCACCCGGGCTCAGCACCAGCGCGCGGTCGAGCGTGGCGTTGGCCTGCTTGAGCTCGCGCTTGGCTTCCTGCGCCTCGGCCTGCACGCGCAGGTCTTCAACCTGCGGATCGCGCAGCGGCTGCACTTCCAGCTCGTTGCCGTTCACGCCGGCCGCGCGCACCGCCGCCACCTGCGAAACCACGTCGGGCTTGGCGGACGACCGCCCCTTGCCGGCCGGCGGCGCACCGCTGCTGCAGGCCACCAGGGCCAGGGCCATCGCGCCCACGATCAGGAACCTCATTGTGTTTCTTCCTCGTCTTCACGCCGTTGGCCACCATCGTCGCCGCCAAAGCGGAACCAGTCCAGCCAGCTGCGCTCCTGGCAGCTGACGTGTTCGGGCGGCAGGTAGCCGGCCACGAACGCGTACCGGCGCGCGCCCTCGCAGTTTTCCTCGGTGGTGGCGAACGTGGCGGCGTCCACCCAGCCGTACTCCAGGCCCGCGCTGCCGACGTTGAGCGGCGCGCTGGGCAGCTTGGTGAACAGCGCCGACCACACGCGCATCGCGCCGGTGGAGCCGTACAGGCCGGTGGGTTCGTTCTGGTCGTTGCCGACCCACACCACGGCGAGGTGGTCACCGGTGTAGCCGGCGAACCAGCTGTCGCGGCTGTCGTTGCTGGTGCCGGTCTTGCCGGCCACGCGCAGCGGGCCCAGGCCCGCCGACAGCAGCGATCGGCCGGTGCCGCGCGACACCGCGTCCTGCAGCGCCAGCGTGACCAGGCGGGCGGCGATGGCATCGCCTTCCTTCGCCGGTTCGGCGCTGAAATCGTAGCGGCTGACGGCCTTGCCCTTGGGGTCGAGCACGCCGCGCACCGCGCGCAGCGGCTGGATCTCGCCGCCCGAAGCGAGGAACTGGTACACCTGCGCCATCGCGAACGGGCTCAGGTCCACCGAGCCCAGGATCAGCGACGGATTGGCCGGCGCGCGCAGGCCCGCCAGCACCTTGAGCAGTTCGGCCAGCCGCTCCGGACCCACGTCCATGCCCACGCGCACCGTGGCCTGGTTGTAGGACTGCGCCAGCGCATCGCCCAGGCTCACGCGGCCGTGGCTGCGGCCGTCGGAGTTCTCGGGGCGCCACGACTTGCCGTTGGGCAGGGTGATGTTGAGCGGCGCGTCGTCCACCGGCGTGGCCAGCGACCAGCGGTCGGGCTGCGCCAGCGCCAGCAGGTACACCATCGGCTTGAGCAGCGAACCCACGGGCCGCTGGGCCTCGAGCGCGCGGTTGAAGCCGGGCTGGTCGGTGGCGCGGTTGCCCACCATCGCCAGGATTTCGCCGGTGTGCGCGTCGGTGACCACCATGCCCGCCTGCAGCTCGGGGCCGTCCTTGCGCTGCACCTGCACCAGCGTGCCGCTGACGGCTTTTTCGGCCAGCAGCTGCGCCGACGGCGACAGCGTGGTGAGCACGCTCAGGCCCGCGCCGCGCAGCGCGTCGGCCGGGTAGTCGCGCGCCAGCTGGCGGCGCACCAAATCCATGAAGGCGGGGTTGCGGTTGCTGGCCACGCCCGGCTTGGCGCTCACGCCCAGCGGCGCAGCCTTGGCGCGCTTGGCTTCGGCGGCGTCGATCAGGTCCGACGCCTGCCACACCGACAGCACCAGGTCGCGGCGCGCCTTGGCCGCCTCGGGCTTGCGGCGCGGCTCGTACAGCGACGGGCCGTTGATCATGCCCACCAGCAGGGCCATGTGTTCGGTGCGCAGGCTGCCCAGTTCACGACCGAACCAGAACTCCGACGCCGCGGCCACGCCGTGCACCGACTGGTTGCCCTGCTGGCCCAGGTAAACCTGGTTGAAGTAGGCCTCGAGGATGCGGCGCTTGTCGTAGCGCGCCTCGATGATCAGCGAGTACGCGGCTTCCTTGGCCTTGCGCGTGAAGCGCTTCTCGCGCGTCAGGAACAGGCTGCGCACCAGCTGCTGGGTGAGGGTGCTGGCGCCCTGCTCGAGTTCGCCCTCGCGCACGTTCACCCACATCGCGCGCAGCACGCCCCAGGGGTCGATGCCGTGGTGGGTCTTGAAGTTGCGGTCCTCGACCGCCTGCAGGCCCATCACCAGCAGCGGCGGCACTTCGGTGAGCTGGACCAGGCGGCGCTCTTCCTGGACGTTGCCGCCGTAGAGCGTGGCGATGCGCGCGGGATCAATGCGCCCCGACTCGAGCTTGCCGCCGCGGCGGTCGGCCACCGTGGCCACCTTGCCGCCGGCCAGCACCACGTCGAGCTGGGTCGCCGGCACCGGGCCGTCGAGGTCGGTGAAGGCGCGGGTGCCGATGCGGAAGCGGCCGCCTTCACGCAGGTAGGTGCCGGGCACGTCGCCGCCGCCGTCCTTGCGGTAGCCGGCCGCGGCCAGCTCCAGCTCCAGCGTGGCGGCGTCCAGCCTCAGGCCGGGCTTTAGCAGCAGCGGGCGGGCGTAGACGCGGGTGGGAACCTGCCAGGCCAGCTGGTCGAACTCCGAGCGAACCTGCTTGTCGAGCACCCAGACCATCGGCACCCCGATGACCAGCAGCAGGGCGAAGCCGGCCAGGGCGCCGCGCAGCAGCCATCGCCGCCAGCGCGGGCGGGCGGAATCGGGGCCTGGTTTTCTGGGGGGAGCGCTACGATGCACGGACATGGATAATCCGAAGGTGCGGCGAGTCTATCAGGCAGCCGCGCCCGCACCCCCACCCGAGACTGAACAACGAGCATGGACGCCCTTCCCCTTCCGGTCCTGAGCCTGTGGACCGCCGACGCCAGCGCGTCAGGCGGACCGGCCGAAGGCTTGCCGGACGCCATGGCGCGGGTGCTTGGCCTCGCGCGCAGCCCTGAGCAGGCGCTGGCGCGTGCGGCCGACCTGCATCCCGGCCGCGACGTGGTGCTGATGCGCTGCGACGCCGAGCTGCCGCCCGGCTTCTGGCACACGCTGGCCTCGGCCTGGCGGCACGCCGCCTGGGACGTGCTGTCGCCGCTGGACGGCGGCGTGCGCCTGTTCCCCGACGATGCCGGCACCGCGCAGCGCAATGCGCTGGCCTGGGGCCTGGCCGAACACGCCAGCTTCGCGCACGCGGGCTGGTCGGAGGTGTGCTCGCTGTGGCGCGCATCGTCCATCGCCCGGCGCAACGAGGCCGACCGTCTGAGCTACGGCCTGCTGCCGTGCCTGTACGTTGGCCCGGCGCTGGCGCCGCGGGATGGGGAACCCGCGCCGCCGCTGGCCCGCCTGCAGGCACGCATCGCCGCAAGCCCCGGCGTGCCGCCACAGCCCGGCCCGGCGGCCCCGCTGCTCCATGTGCTGCACGCCTGGGGCGGCGGCGTCGAGCGCTTCGCGCGTGACCTGGCCCGCGCCGACCGCGGCCGCCAGCACCTGCTGCTGGTGGCACGTGGCCACGAACACTTCCGCCCCTACGGTCGAAGCCTGCAACTGCACCTGGACCTGGACTCGCCGCCCGTGCGCAGCTGGACCCTGGCCGACCCGATCGACACCACGTCGGTGCAGTCGCCGGAAGTCGCCGACATCCTCGCCGCCATCGTTGCCGAGTGGGGCGTGGGCACGGTGCTGGTGTCTTCGCTGATCGGCCACGCCCTGGACGTGCTGCGCACCGGCCTGCCGACCGCGCTGTGCGTGCACGACAACTACCCGGCATGGCCGCTGCTGCACGATGCGCGCGACCCGGCCACCCAGCCCTTCGACGTTGACGCCCTCGCCGCCGGCCTGGCCGAGGCCGGCCCGGACGCCAGGTTCGCCGGCCGCGACGCGCACGCTTGGTGGCAGCTGCGCGAGGCCTTCGTGGCCGCGCTGTCGGACCACCACGCCACCCTGGTGGCACCCAGCGACTTCGCGCGCCGCCGGCTGTGCGCCATGGC